>CBCXVS010000004.1:0-29291 GCA_965178525.1 uncultured bacterium
AAATGGACTTTTGAATTGGGCCAACCTGTTGATCTACTGAACCCTCCGCCTATTCTGCCAGGGGAACTTCGGTCTAGCATGATGCAACTTTGTTAGACCTGCCCCCACGCCCATCCCGGACGGCGGCGAGACCGCGTCTTTACTGAAAATGGGGGATGATCTTGGTGGCAAACGTCTCGAATTGCCGTTGCGTCTCATCCCATGACATAAACCCTTGGTCGAAGAACCAGCCGAACCATTCCAGCTCGCCGCCGCTGCCGTGGATCGTTTGCAACGAGTCGATGTCGGCCCGGACTTGATCCGGCGTACCGGCGAGGGCATACTTCACGCGCCGCAGCCGCTCCACCGTCTGTTCCTCAGGCGGCAAAGGCGTCGGTGGATCCAACGGATACTTCTCGTTATCCGCCTCGGTACGAAACGCCTCCCAAAAGCCGAATCCACCAAAGTAATGCCGAAATCCCTGGAAGTTGGTCTCGGTCAAGAGTTTGACGGCCTCGGCCTCGGTATTGCCAAAATGCACGGCCCGGAAGGCCCCAACGCTTTCACCGAGGCTGAGCGACCGCCCAGCTTCATTCCCCACTTCTTGATAGACATGACAGAGTCGCTGGAAATCGGGCGGATTCGCCACCAGAATCCAGGGAATAATACTCGACCGCGCCGTGTACCGGATCGTATTTTCGCTAACCGAAAACGGCTGGAAGAGCGGCGGATGCGGCTGCTGATAGGGCTTGGGAATGACGCTCACCTTGCGCACCACGCCCTGCTCGTCGACCTCGCCGGGCGCGCCGTATTCGCGTGTCCACGCCGCCACCGGCCAGCGCGTGATGCCCTCTTGGTAGGGATAGGGAATCTTGTAGTACTTGCCATCGTACGTCAGCGCGTCCTCGGTCTAGGCTTTGCGGATGATGTCGACCATTTCCTCGTAGACGTCGCGGTTATGTTGATCGATTGACGAGCCGTCCATGGGGGCGCCCGTGGCATGATACTGCTGCCCCAGCACGTTGACCCAGCGGTCTTGGTAGCCGCGGGCAAAGCCGGCATAGAAACGCCCCTTGGTGAGATGATCCAAGATGGCGATTTCCTCCGCGGCGCGAATCGGATCCCACGCCGGCAGGACCAAACCGAGGGAGGCAAACTTAATACGCTCGGTGCGCGCCGCCAGGTCCGTATAGAGCATCAAGGGAGCCACGGACGCCTCATACCCCTCGGAATGGAAATGGTGCTCGGTGGTGGCAAAGACATCGAATCCGGCGTCCTCCGCCAGCACCACCAGTTTGCGTAATTCATCGAGCATCTGTTGATAGCGTTCGTTATTGCGACCGATCGGGCGTAAATTTCGGCGCTCTTCAAGTGTACCGGGAACCGTGGGAAGGACGAACATCATGAATTTCATTGTTGACCTCCAGTCTCAAGCTGTCCCACTCTCATTCAGCTCGCTTTGCCGGCCGCAGCCCTCGCGGCCCAGCCATGACCCGGCTGACCGCAATCGCCTCTGGCTGCAAGCCCTCGGGGTTGTGATGATCGAACGGGGCATGACGTCCGCCGAGATGCTTGGTCACCACAAGTCGCCGCCACTGAATCACTTCCGCGTCCGTGCCGGAGAGTTTTTCCGGGGTGTCGTAGCACTGATTCAACATGACGCTGGCGTCCTGCCGGGAGAAGTTGTACTCGACCAGCCACTTGTGCAGCGTGTAATAGAGCACCGTGCGCCAGGCGCGGTGCAGCGCGTTTTTCGGCCGCAGATAGTGGAAGTACCAAAGGCGGGTACGATGCTCGTCAACCGGAACCGTCTGCCGGGTGTAGAGATCGTAGGCGAACTGCGCCCGAAACATGCCGGGGAGGCGGTGCCCTGTCCCCCACCAGGTGGTTTTCGGCGTGGGTATCTGCTGGCGCGCATGTTGCACCAACGGCCGGAAGAACCAGGTCCACAAGCGGCGATAGTTGTGCTTCGGCCATCTCCAGCCCCATTGCGGATACTCATCCTGCGGCGGTTGCGACTGCGTGAAGTAGTCGGTCTGCGGATCCCCGCTAAACCCGTTGCCCACGAAAATCGGATGCTCGCCGGTGGCGCCACGCGGCGAATAGGGGGAGCGCAGCACCAGCAAGGCATTGCGATGCAGGTAATTAACGTGGGAATCCATCGAATTTTCCAGCCCCACTTCCCAGTTGCAATCCCAGTACGTGATGCCGTGCAGAATCAACCCATCCGCATCAAAGAATTCTTCGGGAACATCCGCTTCGATCGCAGCCGGCGCGTCCTCACCCATCCAGACGAAGACCACGCCGTGCAGCTCGCGCGTGGGATAAACCTTGGCCTCCGTGCCCGGTTTGCCGCATACCCGCGACTGCGGACCTTCACTCAACACCGCCATATTTTCGCCCCGCTCGTTATAGACCCAGCCATGATAGGGGCAGGCGACGGTGCCGGTGAAATGGCAATGGCCTTCAGAAAGCCTGGCGCCGCGGTGCGGGCAGATGTCCGTCAGCGCCACTACCTGTCCCGACTCGCCACGGAAGAAACACAGGTCTTCGCCCAGCATCCGCACTTGCACAGGTCGGCGTGTTCCGACCTTGGCCGCCGAAATCGCCGGGTACCAATAATTCCGCAGGCCCAGCTTGGGAATCAGCGGGCGCAAGTCACCACTTAACGAGGGCATCTTCCCACGTGCATCGCCGTTCGTCTGTCTATGCCCATTCCGCTCCGGCCTGTCCTGTGCCATGGCTTTTCCCTTTATTATTAGAGTTGTTCCTCAATAGCATAAGATCAGGTTCCCTAGCCCAGCCCAGATGCCCACCGAATCATCCTCAAAGTGATCTTTGCGGTTGCGGAAACGCTGCACCAAAATGTTGAAACGCTTCATACCGCCGATGGCATGTTCGATCAAGATGCGAACTTGACTCACGGCATAATTCGCCGCCTGCTGCTCCGCCGTCAATTCTGGAGTCGGATTCGTCTTGCTCTTCCGGGGTTTCTTGTGTGGAATCTCAAGCATTTCGCCTTTGTAGTCCGACTGAATCCCCTGATAACCCAGGTGCACCCAAACTTCTACGTCACTAAACCGGTCTAAGTCCGGTGGGAACTCTTGTTTTAACATGCTGTAATCATGGTTGTGACCACTAAACGTACGGCCCAGAAAGACGATCCATTTATCCGGCATCGACATCACTGTATTTTTCAGCGTATGGCTTTTTTTTACCACTATAGTGTTCACGTTGGGTCGTCTCATCTTGTGACCGGCGATAGCTTCTTTCAGTCGCATCAATAATCAGTTGATCCACACCTGACAACGCCTCCCTCAACGACTCTGGGGTCTTCAACTCTCGATAAGGCATGAGGTCTAACTGCACTAACGTGTCATACAGGATGGGAGAGAGCTTATGGAGATTTTCATTCGCTTTCGAACGTACCATACCAAATTGTGCACCAAGAACATCAAACGTCGGATACGTCTTGTAATAATATAGAACGAACAGGAGTTTGTCTGGCAGAGTGGGTAATTTGCCTTTGATACCTGCACCCGGCTTTCGGCTGCGTTTGCCAGCTTGGACACCCTCCTCATAGCGTTTTTGCTGAGCCTGTTGATAGACGTGGCTGAAGGCGGGCAGCAAGAAGTCAAATTGCGTCTGAGACACACCGGTTAAGGCTTTCATCTGCCGATCATCTCGGATAACCAATGACCTGGCTGGGCTCCCTCCATCGTTTGGGGGAGGATAGCCTACCTCATTAACTATTGGGGAACAACCCTAATATCTTTAAAAACCATTTCGAAGACCCGAGCTTTATGCTGGCGCTGGCCTGCAAAGACATCGCCTTAGCCACCGAACTCGGCCGAGAATACCATGTTCCCATGCCCATCGCCAATCTCGCCGAGCAAATTGCCATCGAGGCCCTCAACCGCGGCTGGGGCGACAAAGACAGCAGCATCCCCTTCCGCCTACAAGAAGAAGCGGCCGGCGTCGAAGTCCGCGCCCCCCACGTCGATCCCGTCAAAGCCGGCAAATTTATCACCACCCACCCCGACGCCGAATAGGGCCAGGGCAGAGGCAGAACTCCTCTGCCTTTCCTCCCATAAAAAGCTCTCAGCCGTCAGCTAGGAACGCCTGCAAATCTGTCCAGGTACTTGTTTTTTGCGCCGGCTCGATTCTACCAGAAAAGTCTGCTAGGCCCCTCTCTGAAGCCTGCCGCGTTGTGGCGGTGGAGCCGCCCTGGCTTCAATCTGCTCCCGTTTCTCCGGGTTGGGACTTGAAGCGCACACGCAACCCATGTACTATATGACATGGAGAGGCTACTTCTCCAGAGCAGGGCGTAGGATGAGAGGCGGAAACCAGTGTTGGTCTCCGGTTTCGCACGCTGCTTCGGCTGAAGCTGCAGCCTTATGAAGGTGTCGTTGCTATCTCGCTGAGCGCACCGCGCAATGGATACGTTTCTCATATATGAGGCACCATTCTATACGCGATATTCTCTAGCTTCTTACAAGCAAAGTATGCTTTCTTTGGTATAATTATTGCTGAACCCTTGATTCAACCGAACGAGAACACGCACCGAAGGCCGAATCCATCATACCAACAAGGACGGAATCATGGCTATCGTACTAATGGAAGAAGTCTTGATGGGCTTAGATGAAGTCAAGGGAGCACTTGATCAGGCAGTGACAACGCTCGAAGATATTATTGAGGATATGAGCCCTGCTCTGGGGCACGAGCTACAGGAGATGCTCGAATCGTCCTTCCTGGATCCGTTACAGTCACGCCGTGATGCGCTCGACATGTGTATCATCCGCCTTGCCGAAATGGATGAGTAACAACGTTCGGACCTCGCGAGAGGCAGGGCTGATGCGGACGTTCAGCTTGCCCCCGCGCGGCTGCCGTGCTGGTAGACGTAGGTGCTGATAGCATTGGCGCCGTCCTAACTGCATGCTCTGCACGCCTTCTCCGTACCCGGACATGATTTCCGATCCGGCCGAATCCGGCTATTTATGACCTTCGCGGTTGCCGATGCGGCGCAGAAAGGTCAAGATCGACGGCGCTATGCCTGAACGGTCGAGCCCGTTTTGCAGCCACCATCGGAGCTGTGTTTTCAGCCTCGATTCGTTGGCATAGCTCAACTCACCTTCTCGCCAATCTGGCCAGGGCGGTTGCTGGGGTCTGCCTGGTGGAAATGTTTGCAAGGCCACGGGCGTGCCTTTGATGGCCACGAATGTACAGCGGTCCTTGGCCCCTGGGAAAGGCGGATGAAAGCATTCATAGATAGACGAAAAGTCCACATGGGTCAACAAGTTCACGAGTGACGGGCGAGTGAGCCAGAAGCTGATGGGATTGTCGAGCGAGGCACGGATGCGCTGGGCTTTTGTGGTGGCGCCGTCCTGCCGCCAATGCTCGCGATAATACGTCCCATAATACGTGGTATTGCGGTACGGTATCGACGTCGCAGGAGTCAAGGCGACATGTGTGTCCACAATGATCATATGCGTCGTCATGTCATACAAGTGCTGTATGAATGCGCCTTGGCTGTCTCCGGGCAAATGGTACAAAATACCGCTGCACACGATGATGTCAAATGCGCCGAAGCGCGCTTTCGAAACTGCCCGGACGTCCTCTTGCACGAAGGTCAAATTATCCAGGCCGAACACGGCTTTGGCAAAGCGGGCTTTTTCAATATTGGCCTCGCGTCCTTCAATGCCGAGCACACACGCCCCTCGCAAGGCAAATTCTAGAGAAAATTGTCCATTCGCGCAGGCCAAATCTAACACGCGGCACTGCGACAGAGGCTTGTTGGCAAGATCGCTGGCCATTTGTAGGATCTTGATCACTCGGGGGTTGGGTGTATCGGCAGGCGCCAGCGTCCACACGCCTTCTGCCAAGGCAAAATTATCCCACCACTCGCCATGGCGAGCAATCAGCTCGGCTCGTACTTGGCTAATGTCATCCTGCTGCCAGCTCAAGTGGCCTCCATTATGACATGCTGGAATGGTATAAACGACGATACTGCTCAATCATGTGATTGAGCGAGAAATCTTTGTCTATGGTATGCGTGACATGATCAGCCAAATGGTGGTAGTTTTCCACTAAACGATGAATAGAATGGATAAGTGAATGGATGTCAAAGTTTTCAACGACAATGCCACAGCCTTTTTGCGTCACATAATCGGCTATGGGAATATTATCACTCACGATGCTTGGCTTTCCAGTAGATAACGATTCGATAAGTGAATTTGGATATGCTTTGACGATATTAGAATATTTAGAAATTAATATTGCTGCATGTGACCTTTTTAAAAAATCACTGATGTTTACTTTTTGATTAATGACCTCTACTCTCTTAGTGATTCCATAATCATTAATTTTTTTTCGTAATTTCTCAAATAATAACCCTCGCCATAATAAAATTAATTTCAGAAAAGGTGGCTTTACGGTAGCCTCTAATAATAAATCAATACCTTTCGAGCGAAACTGTGCTTTCTCCCATGGTGCAGAAGCCATTAACAGCGTCAACTCGTTTCTGATCGGAAGCGGATGCGGAAACAGTCCGGAGGTATCGATACCAGGGCGAATCATCGAATAATGATGCATGCCCCACGACTCTAGGATATGCTGATCCCGTTCACTGGATACGACAATATGAGATAAGCTTTTTATTGTATCAATATGAGTAGGTCTCCTTTGTCCTTGTAAGCTGGCAATAATCGTGTAAATAATTGGATGTTGCATATAACGAAGAACAGGAAAGTAATACAGTGTCGAGGAAAATGTATGATTGAGCTTTAATTTTTTCTCTTGATGCTTTATCGTTCTAATTTGATGAAATCCGTAAAGATATCTAGGAACAAGGCTGCTGGGTGATTTTAAAGGAAATAAATTTACCCTCTCACCGCTGAAAGCAGTTTGTAATGCTTGGACTTCCTGAAAGACAGCATCCGTACCTTCTACTACTGGTTCTGGAGAGGTTAATAAATATAAAATTGACATCATGATCAACCAGGTTTTTGATAAATATCTCTAATTCGTACTCTGAGAAAGTGAGGTAGGGACGGATGGGGAGCGTCTTGGTGAAGAAGCGATCGAATTTCGGAATGATTGACTTTTACTTTTTCATTCGTCTTGTTCTTATTACGATTGTTTTCGGCAGCTTTTTATAAAAGACCCATACCCTTTTAATGAATTCAATGGGCTCTTATAAGCAACAAAAAAATAGAATTGTCCATAGAGCAGTTTGAGAGCGTTTTCGAATAATAATGCCGATGGAATATTTCTTGTAAATATCAAAAGGCGATTCTGTGTGGATAATTTCACATAAAGCGCGGTTGGGATACCTGAACCATGGCTTTTATGGAGAACTTTAGCTGTGGGAAGATAGACATAGCGATAGCCCAATAATCTCCCTCGCAACCCGAGATCGACGTCCTCCAGATAAGCGAAGAACGCAGGATCGAAACCGCCTGTGTGACGCAAAAAGTCGCTTCGATACAAGGATGCGCCTCCAGAAGGCGAAAATACCTCGACCTCATCGCCATACGCCGCTGCTGGCTCATTATATCCCCGTTTGGTGGCACAACCATACCAACTCAGCTCGTCACCCGCATCGTCCACGAGATGACAGTTGTCCATGCGCAGCATTTGCGGCGTGACGGCGGCAACGTCCGGAGGCGAGCTTTCGAGTTTTTGCACCAGGCTGAACAACCAGGCGCGATCGACAATCGTGTCGGTATTTAAAAGTGCAATGTAAGGCGTTGCGGCGTGATCAATACCGATATTGACGGCTTTGGCAAATCCGAGATTGCGCGGCAATGCGATGACGTTGACCTGAGGATAATGATAGTTGATAAAGGGTACCGACTGATCAGTGGAGCCCTTGTCGACGACAAGGGTCCGGAAACATCGCAACTCTTGGTTATATAAAGCCTGTAGGCAGCCACGCAGCCACTGCATGCCATTCCAGTTCGGAATCACAACGGTGACTTTTGGCGCGCCCGATTTATCTAAGTGCCTGGGCATAATTACCTTTATCGATTTCTCCAGGGAAAAGATATAAATTTAATTTGGCCTCAGTACTTAAACGTCTCATTTTGGTCGCCGAACTGGTTCCGCAGGGCATGCGTGAGCGCGATGAGCACGGCTCTCGCTTGGGCCGGGTCTCGTCTCAGCACTGCCCCTGCAAGTTGTTGCCCCCCTGTGTGCAGCCAATAACCAAAATAGCGCCATTTTTCCGAAGCATGATGTTTTTGGATATATAAAAATCGGTTGCGCAAACTATAATACACATACAATGTCCGTCGGCGTTCTACCGCCGTTTTGTCCGTGTAGTGGTATGCGTATACGTCCAGATCAACGCAAGCTTTATGGCCTTTGCCGCGTGCGCGTTGACAAAAATCGGCGATTTCACCACTGAAAAAATAGCGTTCATCCAGCAAGCCAATTTCTTCGAACACGGCACGACGCGTTAGAAAAACCGTGCCGGACACATATTCGACGTGGTGCAGCGGATAGCTGGCAATAGCGGTTAACGTGTCCGGTTCCACCCCGATGCGGGTCAACGCATATCTGGCAATATCTCGCCCTCCGATGAAACAACGCATCGTGCTGGGTTCGCCTTCAAAGATCACAGGCCCCAGAATCGAGATATCCGGCGTGGCGTCGAGTCTCTCTAGTAGTCGTATCACGCTGGCTTCAGAAATTTCGGCATCCGTATTCAAGAGCAGGATATAGTCGATGCGCTGTCGCAGCGCTTGTCTGATGCCCAGATTGTTGCCGCCAGCATAGCCAAGATTGATCGCATTGCTGAGGTATTCATCCGTGGTTAATTCATGACACAGCGCATCGCGGGATTCCGGTGTCGCCTGATTATCGATGACGAGAATATCCGGTCTGAGGTCTTGCCACGTTCGTAATGTGCGAACAAATTGCAGTGTCTGCTGTTCATCGTGCCAATTCAGAAGGATGATCATCAAACTCATGGACTCACGACATCAGCACGTCTCTTTCTGCACACATAGAAGGTATAAATAAGAATACAAAACACGAAGCGGCTCCGGCCACAAAACTTGCTGTTACGGTGGCCGGTTACCCGCTCGCATACCGGTCCTCCTTGTAGAGGCGGAGTACCATGAGCGCACAGATAGGGTGATTCCGTTTGACAGGATGGGAGAGACTCGGTATAGTCACAGGCACATGGGACAAACACAGCGCTAGGCTGGTTCACTCTGGAAAGGAGCTCCCAATGCAGAATATTGCGTTATTGGCCCAACAGCACTGGAGTTACACCATCGCCCCGTCCGCATCTCTCCCTTCCCCTTTCCGCCGACGATAGTCCGACACTCTATTTTTCTCTATTTTCCGTTTCTTGTGTCGCAACTGCATACGCCTTAGCTGCGTTAAGTACGCGGACACCCTGATGGCGATATCGGTTCGCTGCAAAGACGATGTCGCTCATGCTGTCCAGGCACTTCGCGCCGCTGCGCATGGCTGATGCCATCATGGCACGGCATGCCCTGGTACGTCTGCTGCACCCACGCCTGTAGGCCAGAGGTGTTCGCCTGGCGATAAGTCACGATAGATCTTGCGCCCTGCATCCCACAGGCTCTGGAGTTATGGCGAAAGGAGTCGATCATGGCCACGACCGATTGGAAAGCTTTGGAACAGCAATACTACATGCACTGCGCCCAGAGACAACCCATTGTCATCGTCCGGGGTGAAGGCACACGCGTCTGGGACGAGGATGACAACGGGTACCTGGATTTCACCGCTGGCTGGGCGGTCAACAACCTGGGTCACGCTAACCCCGTGCTGGCGAACGTGATCGCCGAGCAGGCGCATACATTGGTTCAGACCTCGAATCAGTTCTACACCATCCCACAAATCCAGGCCGCCCAGCTCCTCGTCGAGCAGAGCTGTTTCGACAAAGTCTTTTTTGGCAACAGTGGCGCCGAAGCCAATGAGGGCGCCATCAAACTCGCGCGCAAGTACGGCACGCTGTATCGCAACGGCGCTTTTGAGATCATCACCGCGTTGAACTCCTTCCACGGCAGAACGCTGACCACGACAGCCGCAACCGGGCAACCGCACTACCACGCCCCCTACCAGCCTATCCCGGCGGGGTTTCCTGCCGTGCCCTTCAATGATATCGACGCCATCAAAGCCGCCACCACGGAACAGACCGTTGCCATCATGATCGAGCCCGTGCAAGGCGAGGGCGGTGTGCACGTTCCTTCCCAGAACTATATGGAAAGCGTCAGGCAGTGGTGTGATAGCCAGGGACTGCTGCTGATCTTCGATGAGATCCAAACCGGTATTGGCCGCCTTGGCACCCTCTTTGGCTACCAGGCATTCGGGTCGAACCCGACATCATGACCTTGGCCAAGGGCCTGGGCGGCGGCGTGCCGGTCGGCGCCGTGCTGGCCAAGGACCATGCCGCAGTCTTTGTGCCAGGGGACCACGGCTCCACCTTTGGCGGCAACGTCCTAACCTGTGCGGTCGCCCATGCCACGGTGACCTACATTCTCAACCATGGCATTTTGACGCATGCCCAGCAGATGGGCGCGTATCCGCAGAGCGGGCTCAAGACGTTGCACACCGCGCATGCCGGCATTGTGGAGGTGCGGGGTATGGACCTGCTGTGGGCCATTGAGTTCTCGACAGACATCGCCGCTACCGTCGTCGCAGCCTGCAACGAAGCCGGGCTGTTGTTGAACCCGGTCAGACCCCATGCGATTCGCCTCATGCCGCCGTTAACGGTCAGCAAGACGGAAATTGACCAGGCCCTGGAGAAGCTCAGCGCTGTTTTGGAACTAGGACTGAGGGCTGAGGACTGAGGAAGGAGATTAATGATCATGCAACATGTCTACCAAGACCTTGGCATTGCGATCCAACCCGGCCCGGGCGGCAATACAGCCGATGATATCGTCAGCTTTACGTTGGCGGGGACAAACGAGCAGGTGAGGATCGCCAATGATCTGCGGCACCAACCGGAGGGGATCCGCACCTGCGCCTGCTCGCTTGGTATCAAAGCCAATGGGCGGCCGGATTTTACAGTCATCACCCTGCCGCAGCCGGGGAAGGCGGCCGCGGTCTTCTCACAAAGCCGCTGTGCGAGTTATTCTGTGTTGCGCAACCGGGATTGCATCACCGATGGCGCCCTCCAGGCTGTCGCTGTTAACAGTGGCAACGCGAATGTCTTGACGCCCAACGGTATGCAGGATCTGACGCGCATCGCGCAGCTCCTGGAGGCAGAATTTCACATCCCGGCAGAGCACACCCTCATCTCGCAAACCGGCACCATTGGCGTCCCCTTGCCCATGGCGCTGTTTGCTGTCGGTATTCCGCACCTCGCCAAGACCTTGCGTGAACGCCATCTCAAGGCCGCCTCGGAAGCGATTCTCACCACCGACAGCGGGCCTAAAGTGGCGTCCGTTGCCCTTGGCGACATCGTGCTGGCCGGTATCGCCAAAGGCGCTGGCATGGTCGAGCCGAACATGGCGACGATGCTGGCGTATTTTTTCACTAATGCCCAGCTCGATGCCGCCGTCCTGCAGGAAGCGCTCACCGATGCCGTCAATGCCTCGTTCAATTGTACCAGTATCGATGCGGCGACCAGCACGAGCGATACGGTGGCTTTGCTCTCAACCGGCGCTCTGCCATTACAGGACAACCAGGCCCTGCATGTTCGTCAAGCGCTTACGGCGATGTCGGTGAAGCTCGCGCGCGACATCGTGTCACAAGGCGAAGGCGTCACCAAAATCATGGAAGTCACGGTCGATAGCGATGTCTCCGTCGCCTATTCTCAACGCCTGGCCAAGAACGTTTGTCATTCCCCTCTGGTCCAAACCGCCCTGGGTGGCGCTAAACCCAGATGGGGTCCCATCGCCGCGGCCCTGGGCAAACCGGAGCCCGGCTTTACAGACCCCAAGTTGGCTCCCGACCAACTGGCCATCACGCTACAGTCCCAGCCGATGTATCGGCGCGGACAGCCCGTGTGCTGGGATACCCAAGCGCTCAGCGCCGCCCTACGCACGGACACCGTGATTCGCATCGACGTGACGGTCGGCGCTGGCGGTCACCTCGGCCGCGTCTGGAATAGTCTCTCTTACCGGGCCCCCATGCGTCCACGGCATGCCAGCCAAGCATGAGAGAACCCAGATGGCGGAAGCGCGGATCCGCATGGGGTGTCGTCTGGGGATCCGGTGTGGTGGTCGTATAGCCGACGAAGGCAGGCTCGTATCCGATGGCACGCATTTCCAGAGCCAAGTTGGTGAGGCGCATGTCCATCGGTACCGAGTTTCGCACCACGCGGTGATTCATCATGTAAAGGCCCGTGAGCAAGGAGGCGCGGCCCGGGCCGCAAGGTGCCGCCTGGGTGAAGTGATGGCGAAAGGTGACGCCATCCGCGCAGAGCGCATCGAGATTCGGTGTGCGAATGCACGCATGACCTAACGCCCCAAGCGTATCGCCCCGCCATTGGTCCACCACGATCAGGAGCACGTTCTTTGCCGCTGTCACGATCACCTCCTCCGCTTCCGGAACCCCTTGTCCGATTGACGCTCAAACACAGCACGTTTAGATGAAGATGTCGTTAAGTTATCCATTGGCAGAACCATCACAACGCAGGTTAGTCACCCACCTCCGAGCATCGCATGCAGGTTCTGCAGGGCGACGCAAAGACGTCCTATCGCACGTGACAAATTTCCGTTATGATGAAGCCGACGTGGCCGAGGCCGCGGTTGACTTCATCCGGAAGTGCGAATAGAGCGCTGCGCATCCGGGTAAAACCATCAGCATCTGCCATAATACGCGCTACACCACACAGTGGATTGCGGCCTACAAACCTTCTTCATCAATCCGCAATCCGCAATCTAAAATGCAGAAAGGAAGACCATGCAGCAGGTGGATCGACCCTGGGATGGCACGCCCGTGCGCTACCCCGACCCCGCCATCGACATCCTCGATGCGCGCTTTGCCCCCTACCGCTTGGGCAACGCCGCCATTGAGCATTTGTGGACCGGCGCGCGGTGGACCGAAGGTCCCGTGTATTTTGGGGACGGACGCTTTTTGCTCTTCAGCGATATCCCCAATAACCGCATCATGCGCTGGGATGAGAAGACCGGCATGGTTTCCGTCTTCCGCAGCCCCTCCAACTACAGCAATGGCCACACCCGCGACCGAGTCGGCCGCCTCGTCTCCTGCGAGCATCTCACGCGTCGTGTTACCCGCACCGAGCACGATGGCTCTCTCACCGTGCTCATCGACACGTTTGAAGGCCGGCGCCTGAACGCGCCCAACGATGTCGTGATCGGCTCGGACGGTAGCATCTGGTTCACCGACCCAGGCTACGGCATTCTTTTCACGTACGAGAGACACCAGTCGGAATTCGAGTTGCCCACGCGAGTCTACCGCATCGACCCGCATACGGGCCACGCAACGGTCGTCACCGATGCACTCGACCGGCCGAATGGTTTGTGTTTTTCCCCCGACGAGGCCAAGCTCTATATTTCCGACACCGGCGATCCCAAGAACATTCGTATCTTCGACGTAGACAACGGCAAGCTCCAACACGACCGCGTCTTCGCCGAGATGGCGCCTGCCGCGGCCGACGGTATCCGCTGTGATGTGCACGGCAATCTGTGGTCCAGTTCGAGTTGGGGTGGTCCCCTATGACGGAGTTTACTGTTTTACGCCTGGCGGTGATCTGATCGGCCAGATCCACCTCCCGGAGACGGTGTCCAATCTCTGCTTCGGCAGGCCGAAGAAAAACCGCTTGTTCATGACGGCCAGTCAATCCATCTACGCCGTCTACTTGGAGACGCGAGGCGCACAGTGGCCGTAGGGAAATCAGCACCAAAATGGCGGCATTGCACTGATGCGAGCCATGGCCATCAGACGGCAGTTCGAGCCATTTCTCGCTTGTGGGCGTCTGGGCAATGATCGAAATCGACCTATAGACACGTAGAACCTACTGCGGCGCTCGCGCTCTCAGTAAACGTAGATCGTCTTATTTTAAGCCTCCGTGAACGACTGCTTTTTTCTTGCTCTGCTCCCTCCCACCTAGCATTTCAGGAATGATCCTTTACATACCGATAAGCACCCTAAAGGCTTGGGTGTCTGCCGTAAAAATCAGGTTGATGTAGCAAATCCAAAGAATAAACTTTGATATGGCGAACACCTTTTTGGCCACGACTAAAGCCGCACCATTCCTCAAGCTCTACATGGATATGGTCTATGAACCTTATGTAAGGAGGAGCTTCCAGCTGTCAAGATTAGTGGCCAAGGACGGTTATTGGTGGCATCGAACAATGACTTGAAAGGCAAGAAGAGCAACAGAGCAAAGTAGCGTTGCGCTCCTGATTATCTCATGCTGACGGCGCCAATGGCTCTTTCGAGATAACATCACACCATACACACCCTCTCATCAGGCACACATCATTTGGAGCAAACCATGCAGACCAAAAACTTTCGCCTGACCCGATACTTCACCCTGACGAGCTTCATTGCGTTTGCCCTGGTAGCGTTGGCTCTCATGTATTTTGAACGCAACCAGGGGAATTTTTTCCAGCAGGTCCAGGAGCAACAAATCGGGCTCTTCGAGCAAGTCCAGGACAGCTTTGCTAAGCAGCAGAATGAGTCCGCCCGCCGCGATCTGTTGGCCATCCATGAAAGTGGCAATGTCAACCTGACCCGCTTGTTAGCCAACGACCTGTGGGAAAGGCATTTTTCACCCTTCGTCGCTCAGGCCCAGCACATTCCGGTTGATCACTGCAGCGCGATACCACACCTCATGGGCAGCGATGGCAAGCCCCAAGCACCGGCCGAGAAGAAGATCTGTTTTGCCAATGCCGGCAAGCAAATCATGGCCTTGCCAGCCTTCCAGGCGCTGGATACCAAGATGTTCGACGTGATGAAGAACAGTACAGTCTTCAAGATCAAAGTGTTTGATCTGAGGGGCATCACTGTCTACTCGTCAGAGCACAACCAGATTGGCGCCGACAAAAGCAATAACGCCGGCTGGCAAAGCGCGGTCAGCGGCATCCCGGCAAGCGAATTGACTTTCCGTTCCACGTTCAGCGCCTTCGAGGGCGTGGTCGAGAACCGCGACGTGATTTCCAGCTATCTGCCGGTGCGGGCTCCAGAAAGCGAGCAGATCGTCGGCGTGTTTGAAATCTACTCGGACGTGACACCGTTTCTGCGCCAAATCAAACAGACGTCCGAAGCGATCAAACAACAGGTCGCCGACACGCAGGCCAAAGTGCAGCAGGCCGCCATAGAGAACCAGGCCAAAGTGGCGCAGGTCTCCAAGCTAGCGCTCGGTGTCGTCGCCGGGTTGCTTGCGCTGCTCTACGTCATCCTCTTTCTCATTGTGAACCGGGCCCAGGATATCATCAGGAATCAAGAGGAAGAGAACAAAAAGAGCCAGCAACGGCTGTCACAAGCAGAGAAGATGGCTTCCCTAGGCCAGATGGTCGCTGGCGTCGCACACCAGCTCAATACGCCCTTGGCCTTCTCCAAAAATAACATCGAGATGGCCCAAGAAGCGCTTGCCGCATTGGCAATGCCCGTCGAGACCGCCCAAAACCTGGCGAGTTTCGCCAAGGTTGCGCCCGAGCAAGACGCGGTCACCTTCGATCTGTCGCAAGTGCGCCAGAAGCTGGAAACAATCGACGCCTTGGACATCGACGTGCAAACCATTACGGACATGCTTGACGACGTGTACAACGGTGTGGGGCAAATGGCAGAGATGGTGACGCACCTGCGGGATTTTACCCGCCTGGATCAGAGCAAAACACAAAGCGTCGACCTCGCCAACGCCCTGCATTCGGTCGCCTATATCGCCCGCAGCGTGATACCGAACCGGGTGGAATTGATCGAGGAGTTCGGTGACGTTCCCCAGATCGCATACGACGTCTCACAACTCAACCAGGTGGTCCTGAACCTCATCAACAACGCCGCGCAGGCGATTTCGGGGGATGGCAAGGTGTGGCTTCGCACACAGGCAACGTCTGAAGGAGACATACAGATCGAAGTCGCAGACACCGGGGCTGGCATTCCCGCCAACCTATTGCCCAAAATCTTTGACCTGTACTTCACCACCAAGCCGCCGGGAGCCGGCACCGGGATGGGTTTACACATTGCGAAGGACATCGTGGAGCAATACGGGGGCAGGATCGAGGTGCAAACCCAAGAAGGGCAAGGATCCGTGTTTACGGTGACGTTGCCGGCTCGGCTTGCGCAACATGGAAACGCTATGATCCCGCAGAGTGGCGAGGATCACCAGGAGCAAAACCAATGACCCAAGAAAAGAAAGGGCACGTGCTGTGTGTCGATGACGAGCCCGTGCTTCTCAGAAGCCTGACATGGCTCTTAGAACCGGAATTCCACGTCAAGACGGCCCGAGGGGGAGAAGAGGGCTTGCGGGTGGTCGAGGACAATGATTTTGACGTGATCATTTCCGACCAACGCATGCCCGGTATGACCGGGGCCGAGTTCTTGGCCCAGGCGAAGGTGATGTCCCCACGTGCGATGCGGCTTCTGTTAACCGGGTATTCCGACATGGAGGCGCTCGTGAGTTCGGTGAACGACGGGGAAATCTGGCGCTTCATCCAAAAGCCCTGGAATAAAGAGGAACTCCGGGACTTAGTAGAAACCGCCGCGCAGGTCGCTAAGGAAAGCGATGGAGCTTCCTTCGAGACTCCGGTCGAGATCGCCGACGCCAGCAACGTCCTCGTCGTCGGCCAGGACGAGGAACTGCACCTTGCCATCGAGGAAAATCCGGATGCGTATACCCGCATCAGCCACGCCTACAGCCTTTCCCAGGCGGCGCAAATGCTATCGGAAGAGCGCATTGGCGCCATCGTCTCGGAAGTTAAAAACGGATCAGATGACGTCATACGCTTTATCGCCCTGTTGAAGCAAAAGCGGCCCGACATCGTCTCAGTGGTGGTGGCGGACGAAACGGACCTCAAACAACTCGTGCGGCTCATCAACGATGGCTAAGTATACCGATACATCCGCAAGTCTTTCCAGAAAACCTACTTGAAGCATCTTGTCAGCAGTGCCATAGCAAAGCACAGGCAGTTGGCAACAAACCCCGTCATGAGAGAGCGGCATGCCGTGGCGACAAGCACTGAGAACCTGGAACAGAGTCTCATACAGGAATTGGGGCTTGACGGCGAAGGCGAGAACACGGACCAAGACGGACAAAACCTGCAAGGCGCGAGCAACGAGCGACTGGGTTTATGTGGGAAAATCCGTTTGGGCTTCACAAAGTTCTTTGGCCACAGCTGAGCCGAAAGGGATTCAGGGGTCCGGGCAACCGGACCTCTTAGCGTCTTTTTGGGTACGGAGACCTCTTGACGATCCCCAGACTCACCATTTGGCCACCCCAACCATCCAGGCAACAGAAATCCGGACGGTCAGAATAGATCGAGCTGTTGCTGCTCCGCATTGTGGAACAACGCAAACCCATGAGCCGCGGCCCAGGCAGGATCAGGCCCTTGCCAGCCAAAGCGCCGCAAGTCGGTACCGCCTTTGACATTAAAGACGACCCCCTCCTGCTCAAGCAACTGTTGCTGGCGTGGCCCGGTACTGACCTTGCCCTGCGCGTTGATGACCCGCTGCCAGGGGACCGGGGAACTGGGCTGACCATTGCGCAAGGCGGCCATCGCATCGCCCACCTGCCGGGCGGTCACCGCGTCCCCAACCACCATGGCCACTTGCCCATAGGTTGCAACACGCCCGTGGGGTATTTGCCGGACCACATCGTAGATACAGTGATAAAGCGGATCGGACATAACCATCATCCCGAGTTGGCGACGCCTCAGGCAGCGCCGCGATCATGCCTACGGGCTGGTATCGGTCAGCGTAGAGGGGTTTGCACTCGGATCCGGTGGCGCTTTCTCCACCACCGGATAGCCCAGCTCACGCAACCGTGCGACGGTCTGTTGGAGCCGCTGCGGATCGCTAATGGCAATCGTCGATTCAGCAGGTGGCGCGTACCAGCTCTTGGCTTTCGGGTTGGCAAAAAGCCGTCCGATGATCTGATGCGGCCCCTGAATCTTGCCGGCTTGATAATCGACGTAGAGCGTAGGTTTATCTGCTATCATATTCCTTCAAGACGCCACGGCCGGCATCATCAATACTCAGGCCACATCACATCGATTGGCAACGGGAAAATATGTCAGCCATACCATAGCCCTTCTCGAAGGTTCTGTCCAGCATCATTGACCACACATCCCGAAGACGGCGGCGCGTGCCACATGCAAAGCGGCATGAGCATTTCGCGCCCGAGTACGCTACTATCTGGGCGATTCACTTGGCTGATGTCGTGAACCAGACGCGATCGGGCATGAAAGCCACAAGGAGCACGTATGAAGATCACCAACATCGAGACCTTTATTGTAGGGGCTGGCTGGCGTCCCTGGACCTTTGTGAAAGTCGAGACGGATGAGGGCGTCACGGGCTGGGGGGAATGCAGCGACGGCAGATCGCCTCACGGCGTTGCCGGCACGATCACCGACCTGCAACCGCTCCTCACCGGACAAGACCCGCGGGCCTTCGAGGCGCGCTTCTGGGACATGATGCGCGGCACACGCCAGAGCCCTGGCGGCATTGCGGCGAAGGCGATCGCTGGCGTGGAATGTGCGCTACTCGATATCAAAGCCAAAGCCCTAGGCATCTCCGTGACCGAGCTGTTCGGCGGCCCTATCCGCCGTAGCGTTCGGGTCTACTGGTCACACTGCGGCTCATCCAGAGTGCGCCATCCTGAACTGCTCGGCACGCCTCCCATCGAGACCTGGAACGACATTACGGCGCTGGGCAAAGAGGTCGTGGCGCGCGGCTTCACGGCCTTCAAGACGAACGTCGTCATGCCTGGCAAAGGGGGGACCTGGTATAGTGGCTTCGACGGGTTGATGGGCCCTAACGACGAGTATGTGCCCAACTGGCTGCTGCGGCATATCGAAACGCTCATCGGCACCTTCCGCGATGCGGTGGGTCCGGACTGCGATATCAATCTGGACCTCAACTTCCACTTCAAACCCGAGGCGTGCATACGTATCGCCCAGGTTCTAGAACCTTTTAACATGCACTGGCTGGAGATCGACCGATACGACCCCGATGCGCTGTTGCAAATTAAGCAGTCCACCAGCACAAAGATCTGCACCGGCGAAAACCTATTCTACATGCACGACTACCTCCCCTACTTCGAGCGTCACGCTGCTGACGTCTTCATGATCGATGTGCCCTGGAACGGCTTCGCCCCGTCCAAAAAGATCGGGGACTTGGCGGAGGTCTATCAATTGAATGTGGCGCCACATAACTACTATAGTCATCTCGCGTCCTTGACCAGTGCGAGTTTGTGCGCGGTGCTGCCCAACGTCCGCATCATGGAGATCGACATCGACGATGTCCCCTGGAAGGATGAGCTGACGACCGCCGTACCGGAGATCAAAGATGGGTACATGACCATCCCCACAGGTCCGGGCTGGGGTGCTGACATCAACGAAGAGGTGGCCAGAGTGCACCCTTGGAACGCCGCCCAGGTCGGTTACTCGAAAACCACGCCGCCGCCAAGAAGTTTCTGACCCTGCTCCAGCGGGGCAGCTGTATGGCTGCCCCGGCCTCCGTTTAAGCGCCCGAACAGAATTAAATTCATATTTTTCCTCTGGAAAAACGATGTAGCTAATTTTGTCCACGAACTTACAATCCTTGATCGATAAACGCGGCGATGCGCTCACCAATCATAATGGTCGTGAAATTCGTGTTGGCGCGAATACAATCGGGCATAATGGAGGCGTCCGCGACGCGCAGCCCGTCGATTCCCCGGACGCGCCCATATTGGTCGACCACCGCGGCGGCATCCGTCTCCGGGCCCATCTTGCAGGTGCCGGACAGATGTTGACCGATGCAGACATTTTCGAGCATCCAGGCATCAAGCGCATCGTCGGACGCCAAATCGTCCGCCGTGGGGGTAATCATGGTATCGATAATATCCCGGAACGCCTCATGCTTCATGAGCTGCATACAGATCCGCACGCCCTCCCGCAAGCGTGCGTGATCCCACGATTCTTCGAGATAGCGGCAATTGATGTGGGGCTGCACCGTCGGATCCGCCGATGCCAGCGTGATGGCGCCAGCGCCAACCGCCAGCTCCAGCATGCAGGTGAACCGAATGCCTTCTTCGCCAAACGGATCGCCGCCCAGGGGTGTGGAAAAAGAGGAGGGAAAGATCTGCATATCGTTTCGGGTGTCCGACCCCGCCGCCGTGTAGCGCAGGACGGTTTGAATCCGCGGCGCCGTGGGATCCAGGGGAAAACCATCTTTGACCTTGGCCCGCAACGGCACCAACGGATGATCGCGCAAGTTCTGCCCCACGCCGGGCAAATCATGCAGCGCCGGGATGCCGAGGCTTTGCAAGTGGGCAGTAGGACCAATCCCCGACAGCATCAGGATCTGCGGAGAGGCAACCGCCCCAGCACTCAAGACAATCTGGCGCCCTGCCACGACGAACTGCTCGCCACCGCTTTCCACTTCGACCCCCACCGCTTTACGTCCCTCAAAGAGGAGACGCCTGACATGCACATTAGCCCGCACCGTCAGATTCAGCCGATGCCGATTGGGATTGAGGTATGTCAGCGCCGTACTCATCCGCACCCCATCCGGATTGTTCATGGGAAACGGGCCGACACCTGCAGAATCCGGGTGGTTGTGGTCGTAGACCTCCGCATACCCTGCCGCTAAACAGGCACGGTGAAAAGCATTCTGTAAGGGAAGCCACGCCTCGCGCTTGTGCCTGCGGACGGGAATGGGCCCATCGAAACCGTGGAAATCATCCTGGATATCCGTATCGGTCTCCAGCTTGCGAAAGTAGGGCAAGACGTTGATATACGCCCATTCATCGTTCCCCCAGGATGCCCAGTTGTCATAATCCTCCGGGACACCGCGCAAGAACACTTGGCCATTAATGGCACTGGTGCCACCCAGCACCCGGCCCCGCGGCCCCGCGATGGGCTCTTGCTGGGGTGTGGCGGTCCCGGTAAACGACCAGTTGTGCGGCGCACCCATCTCGGAGGCCGTGGGGGCATAGCCATATTTCAAATCATCGGGGAGCAATTCGATACTGGGATAATCCGGGCCAGCTTCAAGTAACAAGACGGAGCGGTCCGGCGCTTCGGACAACCGGGTTGCGATCGTGGCCCCTGCTGAGCCGCCTCCGATGATAATCACGTCGTACGTCATAGGGATCTCCTCACGGCGTCTGAGACGCGTGTGCGATGATGTTTGTCATCGACTGATGTTGTTGGAGCGACAATGGGCATGAGCCCCTGAAAGCGGATGGGTAGGCGTCATCCGAACACGCGATCTACGCCAGCGTACCCTCGATGCGCATTCAAGTCCATCGTTTTGTGACGATCGGGAAAAGGGCGGGAGAAAGTGGGGAAAGAGGTGGCGCAGCAACTGGCGCAGTGGCTTAGCCCGATTCGTCGGTCTGCAAGGTGTGAATGTTCAACTGGTAGCCATAGGGGAAGTTCCAGAGTGTGACGTCGGATGGGGCTGCCGACGGCCCGGCATACTGAATGCGCGTCATGAGTTGATTCCGAAAGTAGACGCGCCGTTCGCGGGGGTGAACGTCGTCTTCGACGCGCCACTGGGCAGTGCTCGGTAGGGCTGGCCATAGGACTTGCTGCAGATCCGACAGGATCAAGGCCGGCGGAAACGGCATCTCGCGGTGGGTAAAATTTTCGAAGTCAAGTTTTTGACCGTCATAGCGAAGGACAAAGGCCCGCGTTTGCCAGGGCGTCAGGCCGAGGACCACAATCTGATCCGCGCTGATCTCGACATGCGTCCGGAGTTGAATGCGGCGCCCCTCATACTCGCCTTCCAGCAGGCTCTGCGCAGTGAACGTCCCCCCATAACTGCCCGGTGTCTGAAGAGGATAATAGGTTAAGGGCGAGGGGGGTGGCTCGGTCGGCTCCTGCAGCCAAGCGCAGCTCGATAGGAGGAAGAGGGCGAGCATGAGTAACCGTTTCATGATGAGGTCCGTCCAGACCGGGCGATGGGGGCGAGCAAGAGCGCCGCGGCAACGCCGATGAGCGTGGTGAGGCCAATGGCTTGGAGCACCGCCTGGCTACTCAAGCTCAAGAGCCCGAATGAGAGCAAGGTGGTGAGGGCTGAAAGCGTGAGAGCGAGCATCGTGGTCGGATCTTCATCGGCCGGGCTTTCCGCTAAAAAATGGTGTAGTCTACCCCCATGCCGAGGATGAGCAGGAGGGCGAGGCAATGCATGAAGTGGAAGGTCTGGCCCAAGAGGCCGAGAACTTCCACGGTGATAAGAGCGGCGAGTAGGGGCGGTAGCATAATCAAGACGCCGCGTTTGCCATAGCGCCAGAGCAGGAGGGCGAACACGAGGAGATAAGCCCCGCCGGCCAGGCGGATCGCCTGCCGCCGGTAGCGCTTGAAAACGCGGGTAAAATCTTCAATCTGATCGACATAATAGACCCCATCAAAACCGGCGATAGCATGGCGCACCAACTGGATATCGTGGACCTGACGAACCGGGACGAGGATGGATACGCCCTCGTCGGTTTGGCTGAGCCACAGTTGACGCAAGCCGGCGGAGGCGTCGTGGCGCAGCCAGGTCTCCGGGTGCAAGAACGGGTTTGGACCGCGTTGAAGGGTCTGAAAAAAGTGCTCGATGGGGGCGTCTGCCAAGCCGATTGGGACCAACTCCGCCGTGATCTTTTGCCGCTGCGCCAGCAGGGCTTGAGTGGCTGCCCAATTGGCTTTTTGTCGCTGCATGCTGGGGAGAAAATCGGTTAATACCAGGCCAAACTGAATCGGTGCAGCATGGATGCCGGCTGGCTTTTGACCCAGGCGCTCGCGCAGGGTTTCGAGCGTTTGTAATGCCGACTCCGCGGTGTCGCCAGTCACGATCAGATGGGTTTGGGGCTGCGTCTCGCCCAGCAGTTGGCGGATGTCCTGGTCTTGGACCACCATCTCCTGCGGCAAGGCGTTAAGTGCCTGGGGGCTGTCGCTAATGCGTAGCGACCACAGTCCGGTCAGGCCCAGCCCGATACCGAGGGCGCAGGCCGTCAGGAGGGTCACGTGGAATCGGTTCCAGAGGTTGATCGTCCATTGGGCGCCCCGGTAGAGATACGGGGGCTCGTGGGCTCGGGAATGGGCGTGGCGAAGGGCGTAGGGAAAGCAGAACGCCACGGTGCCGAATGACACGAGAATGCCGCAGGACGCGAAGACGGCAATTTGCCGCAGGCCCACGAGAGGGGTGAAGGCGAGGCTGAGATAGCTGAGCACGGTGGTGAGGGCGCCGAGACTCAAGGCGGGTAGAAGCCGCTGCATCGTGAGCTGAGGCCGCCACGGCACGGCCATGCGGTGATGGGCAAAATAGTGAAAGCTATAGTCGATACCGATGCCAATGAGGCTGGCGCCAAAAGCGAGCGTGAGGGCGTGGAGTTCACCGAAGAGCCAGAGGGAGATGCCCAGCGCACTCCAAATGCCGGCCCCGATCGGAATCAGGGCGAGGGCGAGGTGTTTGAGGGTGCGAAAGGTGCTGAGCGTCAGCAAGACCACCCCGAAGATGGAGCCGATACTGATGCGGGCGATATCGGTGTGGATCCGTTGGCGCGTGGCCGACGCGAAGCGGGCCACGGAGGTTGAGGTCAGTTGGATCCCGGGCCAGGCCTGACGCAGGTCGCGGCGCCACTTGGCCCATTGGGTATCATAGTCGATCTGGGTCTGGGTACCAAACGGGTTGAAGGCGAGTTGCGCGGTGATGACAGTGTACCAGCGGCCATGATCCCGCCCGGTCAGCAGCCCGCTATCCACGTGCAGCCGAGTCCCGGGCTGTCCCCAGCCCTGGGCCAGAGCGGGGAAAAACAGGAGGGGATCCCGGTCCAGAAATCGCGTGGCAAATGCGGACGTGGGTTGATACAGCGTTTGCTGAAGTCGCTGCAGGAGACGCTGATAGCCGGTTGGCATGTCGAGAGACCGGCGGATGTCAGGACTCAGAATTTGGTAGCGCAAGGAGAAATACAAGTCGAAAAAGGCGGGCTGCTGCCGGCTGTAATCCCATTGCACGCTTTTGAACAGCGGGCTCGCGGCCATCCAGGTACCGAGTTGGCGCGTGGCGTCGCGGCCGATCTGGGGCTGTTCGTGCGCCACTACGACGAGGGTGGTGCGCCCCAACGCGCCGGCGGCTAGGCGCCGGAGGAATTGCAGGGCCGGGTCTTGTTCGTTTTTGGGAAGGAGGGCGAGCACATCGGCCTGCAGCCGCCAGTTCCGGGTGACGTGAAACCCGGACAGGGTAAATAGGACGGCCAGAACGCCGGCCCACACCACCGTGCTTTTTGAACCCCACATGCCGCAGCCGTCCCCGTTTTTGGAGTGGACGAACTCAATTCAATTCATGATAGGTCGTTGGCTACTCAATTGGCGACCAATCAAACCGATCGCGGTAGGCCGCCCACTGGGATTCGGCGAGAATGCGCGCATCCAGGAAACGGTCGGACGTGATATCGCCGTTGGTCTCCTGCACGTGGAGAGCGACGAGCTGCTCCCGTTCGCCGTCGAGTACCAGACAGGCGATCAACTTGGCCATCACGGTGTGCGCCGGTTTAAGTCCCAATTGCCACTCGGCTCCGTACGCTGAGAAATAGACGTGAAAATGCGTGTGCAGGGTGTCCCAGGAGCCGGAAAACACGGCGAGAAATGCCTCGACAAACGCTTTGGCAGCGGGCAACTTGGCCAGGGTCAACGCCTCGGTTGCACCGCTCGCATGGCGTTGGTAAATGGCGCTGTCCGTAATTAAGAGTTCTTGCTGAAAGGGACTCTTTAATTGCCGGTATAAACCTTGCCGGGGGATGAAAATGAGCAGACCGGTGGAGCGCAGCGGGCGCCGGAGCAGCGCGATGTGTTTGACTTCGGCAAAGCGGCTCGTGAAACCGTGGCCCTGGTGCACGGCCAGGATGCGCCTGAGCGCCTCCGGAACCGTCGTGCGGGTGAGGGGCTGTTGAAACCGATCATCCCAGTCGGCGCACGGGGCCGGTGGCGCCGTGGCCGATTCGGCGGCCATAGCCGAGGTGAACAGCAGCACCAGCATCACGAGCCACATGATTCCCCCTGAAAACATGCGGAAATACGTTCCCCATTTGAGTGCCGCAAGGCCAGCAAGATCGAGGCTGACGGGGGAACGTGGCGTGCGGTATGCAGTACTATAGCACTTTGGCCCGGCGGCGTACAAATTGGCAAAGACAATTTAACCCGGGCAGACATGGGACGCCGCGCTGCTTCCCGGCGTCGGGTCCGACGCGTATTGACCGAACCTGCTATACTGCATTTCCGGTCGCTATGTAGGCCGGTCGACACCGGCTGCGGGCCAAATCGCAGGTTCGCCAAGGCAATTCCAAGGGAGGGCGCTGTACGTGGAGTCTGATGCAAATTCGGTGGGGTCTCAACTGCCACCGCATCCGCCTTTGCAGCATTATTATCGCGATGAGGCTGGACGGCGGTCCTATCTCGATCAGGCATTTGACGTGTCGGCCCAATACTACGATCGGCTCAGTTGCTTACTCGGCTTTGGCGTCGATTGCTGGTACCGGCGCCGGGCGCTCCTGCGGGCTGGCTTGGCGCCCGGGATGTCGATGCTCGATGTGGGATGCAGCACGGGGTTGAGTGCGGCGGCGGCAATGGAGATGGTCGGGCCCGGCGGTCGGGTTATCGGGGTTGAACCGAGCCGTGGTATGCTGGCTGAGGCCCTGGGACGGCAGCGGCTGCACGCCGGCATCCGGGGTCTGGCCGAGCGCCTGCCGGTAGACGACGCCACGTTTGATTTTGTCTGTATGAGCTTTGCCCTGCGCCATGTGGCAGACCTGCGGGCAGCATTTGAGGAATTTAAACGAGTGCTCAAGCCGGGCGGGATCCTGCTGATTGTCGAGTTGACACCGCCTCAGTCTGGCCTTTTATACCGGCTGTTGCGATTTTATATGAGGACCGTGGTGCCGTTGATCATCCGGCTGTGGTCCCGTAGCCGGGTGGCGCAGGAGCTGTATGTCTACTGCTGGGAAACCCACGACCAGTGTGTATCAGCCGATATGATTTTGTCGACCATGCGGCAGGTGGGGCTTAAAGGCGTGGGGCGCTGGGTGGACGTGGGGCTGTTTAGTGAGTATACCGGCCAGAAATGAGGTGTCAGGCGCCCCACTGGCGCCGGAGCAGTCGGGGCAGCCGGAATACCATGCCGATGAGCAACCGGGTATGCATCCAGCTAATCCGGACGTTATCCTGCAGCAAGCGAAAATGTGACAGGCCCCCTGGGGGGTAGAGGACCGGGGTGTCGACATGGTGCATGGGGACACCGGCCCAGTACAGCCGGACCGCGATTTCGGGATCGAAATCCATGCGGCTCCCCAGTCGGCAGCGTTTGCCCACGGTCACGGTTGAGGCGAGCGGATAAACGCGGAACCCAAAGAGGGGATCGCCGATATCGAAGGACAGGGTTTCCGCCCAGGCGCACCAGACCGAAATTTTTCGCCCGAAGTATCGCGACCTGGGGACATCGTCGCCGAAGATAGGGTTCCCGAGAATGAGGGCCTCGGGATGGGCCGCGGCAGCCTCCAGAAACCGGCTGATGTCCCCAGTATGATGCTGACCGTCTGCATCGATTTGCACCGCGTGGGTGTAGCCCGCCACCTCAGCGTGGCGAAAGCCAGTGGTGAGGGCGATGCCTTTGCCCGCGTTGGGGGCTTGACGGATCAAGTGGGTCCATGGATAGCGGGCCGTGACCGAGGCCAGCACCTGTTGGGTGGCGCTATCGGAGCCATCATCGACGATAATGCAGGGCAGGCTGAGGGGCTCCAGACTGGCCAGGACCGCTTCGATGGTATCTTTGTGATTGTAGATGGGGATGAGCACGCACGGGTTGATCATGGCTGCACAATAAGGCGACCGGAGGCGAATGGTTTGTCGGCGGCAAACACGCGGTATTGCCAGGTTGTGGTTGGGTGGTCATACGATAAGTCGATGACAAAGATTTGCTGGGGCAAGAGGGGTCGGTGAAATTTCACCGCTTCCATGGCCTCGATCACCAAAGGTTTGCCGGTGTGCATCTCGATATAATCGATGACCCATTTGAGCTGGCATACCCCAGCCACAATCGGCGCCTGGGGGAAGTGCCCCTCCAGGTAGACCAGGTCATCCGGCACGCGCAGGTGCAGAACCCACCCGGTGTCGGTTTGCTCGGTGCTCAGCACGTGTGGGTGACGGGGTTGAAGGCGCGGCGGCGATGGATTCATCTAGGCTTCCCTCTGCCGGGGGTCTTCCCGAGGTGGAAACAGTTTTTTGAAAAACGCATCCGTTGGCAGCCCCACATAGCGCCGGAAGCGCCAGTGGCGGTAGAAGAGTTCGGCTGTGAACAGCAGACCCATGGCGCCATAGGCAATCAATCCATTGTATAGGCTCCACACTTCAAGTGCTGCGCAACACGCCGTCAGCCCAGCCACTGTGCCGTTGAAGACAAAGAAGATAACCCAGATGAGTGTCACTAGACGACAATACCGAAGCTGCTCCTCATTGAAGGTCATGGCGGTGGCCGCTGGGCGAAAATGGCTGCCATACTCGGGGGCCGGAACAGCGTGTAGCCAAAAGAGATCAAGAGATTCACGGAGATCAGGACGGGCAGATAGAGCATGACATGGGATTGGTTTAAAAACGCGCTGATCAGGCAGAGCAGCATCACGCCCATCACTGGGGCCAGAAGCCGCAGCGTGTACGGGTCGCGCATTTTGAGTACGGTCCCGACGATGACCATGAAGCCGAACAAGATGGCGACGAGACGCGGCGAGAAGGTTTTGAGGCCGAAATACATGGCCAAGGGATAGAACACCGCACCACATATGAGCGTGATGGGGATGAGTTTCTTTCGCATGGAAGCCGTACTTTTGGCCATGACCACGAGGTAACTCTCGTCAATAGAGTCACTGACTTTCGCCGGCCTGTACTAGAGGTTTAATTTGGGGTGGACGATCTCGACGATGTCGGAAACGGTGCGAATTAACCTCAGCTCTTCTTCTTGCAGCTTGACACCCGTCCTCGATTCCATATTGACCGCGAGGTCGATCGCATCGAAGCTATCGAGATCCAAGTCTCGATAGAGATGCGCTTCTAGGGTCACCGCACCTTCTTCGAGTTCAAAGGTTTCAGTTAAGAGCTGCTGGACTTGCTTTAAAATCTCTTCTTTGGTCATCATCATATCGACAGTTGCTGACCTTTCTATGTTATCCACGCGGGAGATGCCGGCCCCGATCGACAGCCGGGCTATAGTGTAGCATATCTCACCGGGAAGCGGGAGTCCATTAAGTTTGAGACGAATGCGGCACCGTGGGCTCAACTACGATTTCACGGAGTTGATGGCGAAGAAATTCTTCAAAATATCGCGTCAGGGCTCTCACTTGGAGCGGCATCCCCACCTTATCCGTGACCGCTTTCGGTATGGTAAGGGGGGAGAGAAAGCGCAGGGTGAACGTCATGGGGCGCGGGGGGATCGCATGCCAGGGCTCGTCCTTTAACAGGGTGGGCGGTTCACACGTGATCACGATGGGGACGACGGGCGCCCCAGTGCGCAGGGCGATTTGGGCCGCCCCGCGGCTGAAGGCATTTAAACCGTAGGCCGGAGAGCGGGTGCCTTCCGGACAAATTAATAGCGGCCGTCCCGATTGCAGGCTTTTTTGACAGTCTTGAATCAGTTGAGTGGCGTGGTCGTTGGCAATATAGCCCGCGGCCCGGATGATACTGCCCAGATAAAAATGTTCCAAGAGCGATTTTTTTACGATACAGTGACACGGCGGCAGGCAGCTAATCACGGCCACCACATCAAGGAGCGTTGGATGATTGGCGATGAAAATACAGCCGCCTAAAGACCGGGTGCATTCCAATCCTTCGATGTTAAAGGTTTCAATGGGTTTGAGAGCTTTCACATATTGCATAAAAAATTTGAAACAGGAACGGATTAATCGAAGTGCCCGGAGTTCGGTTTTTTCCGGCTGGGATGAAAAAAGCAGGATGAGGGGAAGTACCATGATGGTCAGGATAAAACCGCCGCATATAAACGTGAGAAAACAGAGTCCGGTTGCGAGTCGACGCCATTCCGTACTGAGATCGAGCTTTTTCAGCATGATGTCCAAGCCTCTTTGAACGCGATCAGTCATGGGGCTGAACCAGAATGGCGTTAAGTGAAGCTCTAACTGCATGTCGTGTCAACGGTTGACGCAACACATGAGGGGGTTTTGTCATGAGGGGAGCGGT
>CBCXVS010000004.1:29301-52150 GCA_965178525.1 uncultured bacterium
GAATGGCGTTAAGTGAAGCTCTAACTGCATGTCGTGTCAACGGTTGACGCAACACATGAGGGGGTTTTGTCATGAGGGGAGCGGTCTGGGGTCGTCGCTTTTGGACGCGGGGTTCGACCCGGTTCGGACGAGAGAGGTGGACGAATAATTCCTCTCAGGGCCCCCCACTGTCGGGTTCACTGCACCCCCGCAGAGCATCGATAACGCTGATCCGTTCAACATCCACCGGTTGATGCTTGGCCGATTGGACAATGACCCGTCGGACCAGGTTGTAGAGCAGAAGGAAAACGGTCCGTTCTTGCCGTACTCCCACCACGGTTTTGCCGGGCCGTGCATCCATCTGCATCGCAGTTTTGAGTGGTCTCAGACGCGTTGCTGCTTCCCAGCGTTTGAAGGAGGGTTCGGCCAGATCATCTTTTGAAGAGCATGGCGCATCCACTCAGGTCGTGACCAACGTGAGCACTCGCGAGCGCAAGCCGGGCTGGATCACCTGATGCCGCAACTCTGGCAGGAAAAGCGATGCAGGGAACGCTGCCAAGGTTGGGGGATCGAGCCCAGCCGGCCAGGTCTTGGGCTGGAACCCTTCCACCCGTTGGTCCTGCTGGCCATGGGCCATGATCCACCGCGAGCGGGGTAGACCTTGGCTCTGAGGGGTCGGTCGGGTAGCGGGGATCACCAAGGGCCGAGACGGGGTGAAAGCGACCATCTGTCGGGCACCGACTCGCATGAGGGCGGGCAAACCGGCCAGTCTGAGCAAGGCCATCTGGGCATCGGACGATAGGCCCCGCTCCGTCACCAGCACCTCACCTGGTTCCATGGCCGGATGCATCGGTTGGACTGGGGACAACTCGTGGGGGTTCAAAGCAGACGCCGCTAGGGGGGGGAGCAGGCCCCTGCCCGCATGGAAAAGCGCCAGCAGCCGGGCCACGGGAAAGCCACCGCCGGGCGGTTGTTCGCCGGGCGGGCCGACCTCGTCTTGCCACACCGGGGTATCGGGCCTGGCGCCCCCGGAGGCCTCGACGAAGAAAACGCGATGGCCATGCCAGCGCCCGTCCTCCAAGGCCGTGGCCGGGCCGACTGGCCGACGCGTTCGCAGAGGTGGTCCAGCACGCCTCCAGGCAGCTGGGTAGGAGCCGGGCAGGAGGCCGAGGCACTGGAGTAGCCACCCGTTCAGTGCGGGAGATGACGGCAGGCGGCATGGCCAGGGAGAAGTTGCCCCAGAGAGGCCTGGACGGTGACGACCGGATGGAGGAGGCGGTCGCGCCACTCGGTATAGCCGACCGCCTCACACGCCGCCGGAATGGCCTCGGATGGGAGGTGGGCGGCGCAGTCGGCCTGGAGGCGTTGCAGCCGGGGGGTGATACGGGATATCCGGAGCGCTTCTCCTGTCAGTGGGGGGAATGAAGGCCCTCATCATGAGAGGAGAGTCGGTCTCAGGCAATCGGCGTAACTGCTTCATCAAGAAAGGAGTTGGCTTGACTTAAGGCCATTCGGGCTGAACCTGACATCCGAAATGCCTGCGACGTTAAGTGTCCGAACAGAATTAAATTCCTATCTTTCCTCTGGAAAAACGATGTCGCTAATTTTGTCCAGGTACTTATAGCATCTTTAAACACACGAACGCAAGGTGATCGAGAACCCGGTCATGCCGTCTGATGGGAAAGGTTAGAGATGGTGACTCGTGGCGCCCTAAGGTGGCTCATTCCGCTGGTCAATCTCGCACTGTTGGTATCCTGTCGGTTGCCGAATCGAGCGCTCATTTACCCCCAGTCCGTTCCGGCTCAGGTGAAGAGTTGGAGCGAGGATATCGTCGAGGAACCTCTGGGCATCCATTTAGAGTGGGCGAGCCCCGATGGGGTGGGGCCGTTTCCGGCGGTGCTGGTGCATCCGGACCGCGACGGGACCGCCTCGGATATGCGCGGCGTGATTTGGGACTTGGCCTGCCATGGGTATCTGGCCGTGGCCGCCGATTACCGGCGGCTGCAGCGGGGTCGATACCGGCGGTCGCTCTTCCCTTGGCGAGGGGATGCCGATGTGACGCGCTCGCTCGATCGGCTGCGGTCTCATCCCCAAGCCGATGCCAGTCGTCTGGCCGCCCTGGGATTTTCTCAAGGGGGAATCTTCAGTTTGCTCATCGCCGCCCGCGTGCCGGAGCTGAAGGCCGTCGTCGCGTATTATCCCGTGACCGACTTGAACCACTGGTTCAACTACCCGCGCCCGAATCCGGTCCGCCGGTTGGTCTTCAGGTTGATCCGGCGATTTTTTTTCAAGCAATCCGGGGCCCGTGATGAAGCCGAATTCCAGGCGATTCTGCGCCAGGCCTCGCCCTATGCCCAGGCGACGCACATCGCGGCTCCAGTCTTGCTCATCCATGGCACCGCGGATACCTCGGCCCCGATTGAGGAGTCGCGGCGTCTGGCCACCCGTCTGGCCGCTCTCGGCCGTGAGGTTGAATTGCTGGAGATTGAGGGAGGACGCCACGTGTTCAACTTCAAGGAACCTGAGCAAGCCGCCCCGGCCTGGCGCGCATCGCTACGTTGGCTTGACCGCTATCTTGAAATGACCTTGGGTCCAGCTCCGTCGACGTGTGACGTGGTGCGCGAGGCGCAGTCGGCCGAAGGCTAGGGCCGGTGGGCTGAACGCGGCTACCAGCTCTGGCGGGAGGCCGTAGGCTGGCCGCTGAATCGACGCGCGGCGCGGCGGATATGCATGATGCCACAGAACAGGTTGAGGCCGAGGCGGACCCAGAGGGGGCGGTGGTCAAATGCGGCGCCGCTCAGGACCCAGAGCACCGGCCTGTCAAGCTGCCATGGCGGCGCCGGCGTAAAGAACAAATCGAGAAACGCGGGTTCGTAAAACCGCTGAATAAAGGGGAGGAAAGTGGCGGTTCCGCGGCGCAGTCGACGGGTGTAGCGCCGGAAGCGCCGGGCGCTGAAATCCTGAGCCGCAAATGCCTGCAAGATGTCGCTGGCGGCCAGCTCGGCAGACCGCATGGCCAGAAAGACGCCGGTTGAAAAGACCGGATCAATAAAGCCCGAGGCATCTCCGATGGCCACGTACCGGTCGGCTACAAACGGGGATCGTCGGTAGGAGAAATTGGCCGCAGTGTGGACGGGCGTAATGCGCTGGGCCCCCGCCAGCGCGTCGGTGAGGCGGGGCGAGGTGGCGAGGGTCTCCTCAAATAAAGCCTCGATGGATCCTGAGCGCGCCTTGACCACCTGAGCGTGTAAGACGCCCCCAACGCTATCGACGCCGTTGGCGAAGGGAATGCGCCAGAGCCAGCCCTGAGGCACGAGGTGGAGGCGGATGTTGCCCTCGGGGACGTCCGGTTCCCGCTTCATGGCGCGAAAATGGGCAAAGATGGCGACCTTACCCAACTCGGGTAGCGGTTCGCGCTTTCCGATGGCGTTGGAGGCAAAGGCAGCCCGTCCACTCGCGTCGATCAGCAGGCTCGCCTGAACCTCGCATGGGTGGCCGCCAGGCGCTTGAACCTGAACCGCCACCTTGTCCGGCTCCCAACGGGCACGTTTCACCACATGCTCGCGATAGACGGTGGCCCCGGCCTTCTCGGCGTGCCACAGCAAGAGGTCGTCAAATTCGGCCCGGACGACGTTATACGCCGAAGCGGGTTGGAATGGCAGGGGCGGAAAGGTAAAGGATTTACAAACGCGGCCCTCGTGTTCATCGTAGAGGGTGGCACCCGGTTTGATGATAAAGCCGGCTCGCCGGACGGCATCGTGACATCCGAGGCGGTCGAAGATGGGAACGTTTGCCGGCAGGAGTGACTCGCCAATGTGAAATCTCGGGAACCGCTCCTGCTCGAAAATCGCTACCTCCAGGCCGTTCTGGGCAAGCAGGGTACCCATGGTTGAACCGGCCGGCCCGCCTCCGACAACCACCGCATCGAAGGTCGGATGACCCGTCTGAGACCCATCTTGCCGCGACATATGCTCGATTCCTTCTAGTAGAGCATTTCGTAAGTCCCTTATAAGTTAAGCTGCTCGTCGGCGATGAGGTCGAGGCGAATAGAGCACCCTCTCAAATCGCTTAGGACGCGGGCTAAAACAAGCTCGCCCTTGGCGTTGCTGGTGCCAGGTGCGACTGAAGGGCGTGTCGCGCACCAAGGGCTCTCTCGTATACGTCCCGATGATCAGACGACCTATGGGCTACTGCCTGGCCCCAATCAGAAGTATAGGAAATTCAAGCGGTATTTTAGTGCTCGCACATCGGGAACACAACCCCCGAAAACGCCCTTGGGGCATCCCAGCGCCCCCCGTCGGCGGCAGCCCGCGCAGCGGCTCGCAGCCAGGCGTCGCGCGGAAATGCGTCGCCTGGACATGCCGCTCAGGAGCGGTTAGGCTGAGCCTCAGAGATTCCCTCGGGCGAGTGCCTCGGGAAGGCCGGTTTGGAAGGCAGGGGGGAACTTTTCACCGAGAATCATCCTAGCCATGTAGTTGTCGCGATGGAAGGTTCATGATAGGATTGATAGCTGTTACCCACAACTCTTATACGACATTGCTGTGGATAACCATGAAAGTTCCACTCTTTCGAGCCGTATCCGAAGATGAGCGTGAAGATATACAATTTTTCCAAGGTTTCAGGCCGCACCCTAGAGGTCGCTCCTATCTATCGAAGCTCTTTGCCCGCTCTGCTGCGGATGCGGCCCGATTCGGTCGGGACAATTTTCGATTCGATGACAAACCCTTTCATCTCATGCAAGTGGAAGTCCCTGAGACGTTAGCCGAGACGTTCGAGTGTCTCTATTTAGATCGCAAACGTGCTGTCAATGTGCCTCAACAGCAATTGCCGCAGTTGAACAGGAAGGCTGTGATCCAAGAATTATCGTGGATTCCACTGAACTAGAGTCAGGTTATACAATGGAATTTACTGCGACCATTTATTTATTGAATACGGACGAAGGTGGACGGAAGTCCCCAATTTTTTCGGGCTATCGTCCGGCATTTTACTTCGGAGACAAACAGACAGATGGCGCAATTCTGTTTGATGACCAAGAGCCTATTTTCCCCGGCGAAAAACGCGAAGTGAAGGTGCGCGTCTTGCATCCGGAAACGCTCGAAGATGTTCTCAAGCCGAACGCCGTTTTTGAGTTTAAAGAGGGCTTTAAGGTGGTTGGAAGAGGCGCTGTTGAGCGGCGACCTGTCCTCCTAAAACATGTTCGCTATGCGCTTTATGTCCATTATGATGCCTTGTGGCAAGAGGGATTTGAGACCTGGAAACAGAGTTGCACGAACAATCGGTCAAATGATCTGCCAGATGGCCTGCAGGTGGTCGACGATTTCAGCGTTCATCTCGAACATCTTCATCGTCTTTTGCAAAACGAGATCGAGAGCCCCCCAGGCGTCTTGATTCTGTTCCTTGATTATGGGCTTGGAAGCATGCTCACCGAGATTTCCGATGCAGGCCTACCAGATAAGCATGCGAAGTCAGGACTCGAAGAGAAAATCCCGGAACTCAAATTTGCAGAGCTCGTCAGGAAGAAGGTCTGGGAACTTACCAGGATACAGGGGGTAGAACAATGTATTCGAGTGTTGACACCCCTAGATCTCGTTTACATTTTTAAGAATATGTCGCAAGTCTCGGTGTTAAAATACGTCGTTGGCGCAGAGGGGCAGGTCCGCTACGATTCGCCGAACTTTATCGAGGCCATTGTAAGAGCCCGCCTCCTAGGCAGCGGCATCCCCGTGTTTCGGGTGGATCGCAATGTCTTGCTACCGGAACGAGATGAAGGGTTCTATCCTCACTATTATCAACAATTGGCGAGCGCCATCACGGAGCTGATTAAGGCGTTGAACGAACATCAGCGGCATAACCGCATTTTGTCGACGATAATGTCATGTAATTATGAACGTCCCAGCTCGGATGATGATGACGTGATCGCATGGTACCGTGGCTATACAACGTAGATGCTACCAGCGCTTCTCTTGCTAGACAAAGTGGAGGATGGGGGTGGTCTGAATCTCCAACAACATGTTGCGAACCGCTGGCAAACCTATGCTAAGATGGCCTTTGACAAATACGCCGTTCATACGTTTTTCAATGATCTGTGTCGATGGGGGGCACATACGAATGCGGTGATTTCGGGAGCATTTCTCTATATGAGTGAAGGGGTCGTGTGGGGCTTGCCGCCATTTAGCAATTTTTCCGACAATATCTCTTGGATCGACGATCACCTGCGCTACGCCATTCATAAAGAGTTAGGAGATTTCTGTCTGGATACGGTTATAAACGATGCGCAGCAGCTGCTCCATGTTCGACTGGACGAGTCACAAGTGATTAAGTGCCGAACCGGTTTCAATAACCTCCCCGTCTACACCATCGAGGTCTATCTGCCAACACTGCTCCGTGGCGCGATCTTCGACAGATGGTTATCCGACGAGCCGATTGCCAAACGGCGGAAGTCAGAAATTCTCTTGGAAGAGCGCGAGCGATGGGCACAGGCCAAGTCCGGAGAGCTATCAGGTCCTCTAGCGGTATGGATTCGACGTGTTAGGGAGGGCTCTGAGCCCCCTAACGATGCACAAAAAGACGAGCTTAAACACTACCTCAAAAAAACCGCTAAAGATCGACTTCAGATAGTCAAAGATGCTTGGCGGGCGATCAAGTCCGAAGACCAAAGGCCAACATTTGCCTCCGCTTGGGCCGAGGGCACCCTCCCGGATTGGGTCAAGGGCGAGCTGAGAGACAACATGTGGTATTCGATGGACGCCTTTCTTGCAAGTGAGAGCTGGGCAACATCTCTGGACACGATGATTCAGGAAGCTATAGCTTATCTCTCTTGGGTCGAAGCTTGGCCACGCGTGCTGCACGTGGTCCGCGCTCTAGAACAAGGTACGGTGCCTTCTGATATTGGTTGGTATGAGGTCGATGCCAGGGTCCTAGGCGGGTCATTGGGGCGGGGTTGACGCAAATTCGATCGTCGGGTACCCTTCCTCTTTAACCTTGCACTCTGTGCTACCGTTGTTCGTCACGATTTCACAATGGCGTCCCGTGTCTTCAATCCTCCATTTGACCTTTCTTGTGGGAGGAGTCAACGATGAGTTCTAACAATCCCAAGGCCCGCATGGCGGGATTGACTAGGTCCCAGATAGCTCAGAGACACATCACCTCACGGCCTGAGATGTCCACCGACAAAACGCCATTTGCACTGCAGTCAAAGATGTTGTGGCACCTTGCCAGATTTGCAAAGTTGACCCCTTCGAGCGCTGCTTTTCCTATTCATATGGAAGTCAATCTGACGAATTATTGTAATCAGGGGTGCCGGTGGTGTATTGCGAGTTATAGTCACATTGCAAACCCTTCGATGACCAAAGACAAGACGACCCGGCAAGTTGCAAAATTGGAACAGATACCGGGCATATCTCAACATCCTGAACGTCGTCGCGGTCTCGATATTGACTATTTGCAGACCTTTTTGGCACAAGCAAAGGCTAAAGGGCTACGCGCGGTGACGTGGTCTGGTGGCGGAGAACCCACCCTCCATCCTGATTTTGTGCAGGCCGTCAAAGGGGCAGCAGCATTGGGCCTTGAGCAAGGTCTGATGACCAATGGCCTCTATCCCGCCGCCTATGTCCCTATCATCGGCGAGCACCTACGATGGATACGCATATCGCTCGATACGCTGGATGCTGAGAAGTACCGGTATCAAAAATTCACTAAGCGCTTCGCTGAGGTCATGAACAATATTGATCGTGTTGTACAATATCCCGTCAAAGTCGGCATCAATATGAATTTGGCGGATTGGAATGTGGACGAGGTTTTGACCATGGCACAGCAGTGCGGTGAGATGGGAGTGGACTACTTTCAGATTAGGCCGATCCTTGGTCTACCCTACAATATGCAGCATAACTCTCCCTATCGGAAACAGCCGGGGCAAAACTGGTTACAACGCCTCAAGCCACTTCTCCAGGAGGTCGAGACCTTCAGCACGGATACCTACCAGGTACTTGTCAGTGAGGATAAGTTCGAGGACCTGGCCGATGTTGAAGGAAATTTCGGGCGCGTCTACAAAAAATGTATGTCTCACTTTTTCTTCTGTGTGCTCAACGCGGATGGCGATCTGTGCGTTTGTATGTACCACCTGGGGGACAAACGGTTTAGTTTCGGCAACATCTACGAACAGACGGTCGAAGAAATCTGGAGTAGCGACCGACAGCGCCAAGTGGTCAAGGCATGAAATCAACAAACTCGTCCATTTTATCGAGAATCCGGCTCCCGATATCGACTTAAATTTTCTATAAACGTTTTATCGTCTTCGACACCGAAGAATAGAACGAATTTTGTCCCTAAGAGCCTCGATTTATGGGCATTACAGATGGAGAGCCGCTGGCTACTCGCCTCGACAGATAGGAAATTCAAAGTACATCTTGCGCACACTTCCAGGTATTGTCAAGTCAGTTCAGCGTCTTGATGCACCTCGGGTGTGCTCAGATGAGGCTCCATCTGTCCCCAGAGGAGAGCTAGTGCGCCACCACAGCTAAAACGATGCATAGTCTAAGCCAGTAGCACCAGTGTATGTTGAAAAATCAGCCGTTCAATCTTATGCATCAATTTAGATGTGGTCGAGTACTAGGATGACGGTCCCATGACCACTGCGGTTTGCACCCCGCCACGAGCCACGCCATGGACGAGAACAGTTGCTGGCATGGCCGGGAGCGGCTCGGTGGCAAAGCGGAGGTCGTGGCAAATAGGGTTGCGAAGGTAATCGAGAGTGGGGATCAAACCGCTGGACGCAGTCATGGTCGCCGCCGCCACACGGAGGGCGCCAAGGCTGCCGTACTCGCCCACGAGATGGGTGACCGAGGTGATGCAGGGACCGTCGGACTCGAATATTCCCGCCATGAGCTCTAGTTCAGCGGTGTCCTGCTCAGGGTCGCCACTGCCCGATAAGTAAGCCACGTCGATGGCGTCCGGCGCAACCGCAGCAGCGGTCAGGGTGCGGTTGAGCAGGCGGTGATGCAGTTGCGCCGGTGAGAGATAGCGGTACGGCTGTGACCCATCCCCGTGATCACGGCCGGAGGTGTCGGAGACGTCGTCATGACATTACTCAAAGGTACGGGGGTGGCGCAAGATCAAGCTGACATTTTGCCCGCCAAACCCAAATGAGTTGGACATCGCACACGCCACGGCGTGGGGCCTCGGGGTGTGGGCGATACAATCAAACGGCACATCCGGGTCAGGCACATCCAGGTGGGCGGTGGGCGGCAACACCCCCGCTTCCAAGGCCAGGAGAGTGGTCACCGCCTCCATGGCCCCGGCTGCGCCCATGGTGTGGCCAATGAGCGATTTGGTCGAACTCACCAACACGTTCCCGGCACTGAAGACATGCTCCAGGGCCACCGCCTCAGAGCGGTCATTTTGGACCGTTCCGGTGCCGTGGGCATTGACGTAACCAATGTCGCGGGGGGTCAGATCGGCCCGTGTCAGCGCCTCCTGCATGGCCCGTACCGCCCCCTCGGCGTCGGCTGGCGGCGCAATGGGGTGAAAGGCATCAGAAGAAATTCCGCTGCCGCCCACGCAGGCCCGGATCCGGGCCCCCCGGGCCGCGGCATGGGCATATGATTCAAGAACCAATACCGCCGCCCCTTCGCTGATCGACATCCCCTGGCGGTCTTGCGAAAAGGGGCGGCAGGGGCGTTTATCCAGGAGTTTTAAGGCATTAAAGCCCATGAAACAGATGCGGGTTAAGGAGTCGACACCGCCAGCCAGACCCACATCGACCACACCGGTGGCAATCAGATCCGCGACCGTGGCGATCGCCGCCGCGCTGGAGCTGCACGCGAGAATCGGGGTTTCCCGTGGCCCTTCGATGCGGAACCGGGCCGCCAGCGCCTCAGTTTGGGAGGCGGGGAGCATGGTGCGCAGCGCGCCGCGCAGCCGCGGATTTTCCTCGCGATGGTAATAGTGCTGGTACCATGCCTCTGCTTCCAGCATGCCACCACCGGCCCCGCCGATGCTGACCGCCGCATCCCTCAGAGTTTCGGGGGCTAACCCGGCGTGGCGAACGGCCTCTTCCGCCGCTGCCATCACGAATCGATTGGCGCGCGGCCGGGCCGCCGATCCCAAGGAGTGGACCGTGGCCGCATCCACTTGTCCCCCGACATCGGAGGGAAAGCCGTCGGTGGGAAATAACGTCAGCGGACCCAGGACGCAACGGCCGGTTGAGAGGCCCTCCCAATAGGCGTCGCACCCCTGTCCATAGGGGCTGATCACCCCCATGGCAGTGACCACGACATCGCGGGCCGCATATCGCGACCGAGACGGGCTCATTCGAGCTCACCCTTGGCGTATAAGACCAACTGTGAGAGGGTAGCCAAACTCGTAAAGCTTTCCATCCACCCCTCTTGTTCGTCGTTAAATTCCAGGTCGAACTCGTCCTCAATCCCCAACAGCAGTTCGATGCAGTCGAGAGAATCCAGCCCCAGGCCATCCTTGAGCAAGAGGGAGTCGGGCTCGAGGCTGGCAGTGCGTTCCGGCGTCAGGCGCAGCCGTTCCGTCATCAGCTTTTTCAACCGGGGGATTACGTCCTCTTGTGTCATACATCTATCCTTAAGTGGCCGCCTAACATGACGTTCATCATCAAAACTTACCCAGGGTCGGAAGCCCGGTTTTTGTGGTCGAGAAGTCGAGGCCACCGCACCATCGACCAGGCATCGTCCCAACGGGAAATACAGAGAAGATGGTCGTGATGTGTCTCCGCAAGCGACAGCAACAAACCGATGAGCGGTGTAGATGCAAGGCATGTTCCCGTGCGCTCATTCACTAGTGAGACCGGCATCGTGGGCCAGCGTTCGCGGATGCGCGCCCGAGTGCGGTAACCCGCTTTCAAGGTCGGCATGCAGAGGGCAATGGCGGTGCTGGCGTGGCGGTCCAAGGCCGCGTCAATCATGGTCAGCACATCATCGCCCCGGCCGGCGGCATAGCCAAATGCCGCCAGGTCCGGGTGGGGCTCCAGCAGCCAACAGAGGGCGGTTTCCACCAGGGGCGAGCTCAGGAGCCAGCGGCCGGACGTGAACAGGGCTTCACATTCGGCGAATGTTTCGATTCCCAGGATCAGAGCCCGGTCGCACTGATCCTGGGCAAGTAAGGTCACCGCGTGCCAGAGGGCTTCAAGACCCGCATTGGCGCCACTGAGAAAGGAAACATGGGGGCCGGTAATATGAAACGAGATGGTCACTTCACCTGGTACGATGCTCGGGGCGGTATAGGGAAAGTAAGTGGCAACGCTCGTATCGACATGTAAAAAGGCCCAATTGGCAGCGGCATAGGCCGAGGCACTGGCGTAGACTGTGGCCGTGCGTGGCCCGGACAGATCGGCACGGGCAAGCCCGTGCTGACGGAGGGTCTGGTCCACGCGATCAATGGCCAGGAGACATTCGCGGCTGGCGCGGCGCAGCCGCTCGTCGTCAATGGCCGGGGTCGGTATCGGCAGCAGGCGCCGTCCCGCCGCCTCGGCCCGCGCACTGGGGGGGATATGTTGCAACCCGGCTCCCCAGCCGGTCATCACACTGGCCCTGTTGACCATGGCGTTCCTCAAGCTCCTTCCAGCACGAGACACGCATTGCATCCGGCAAACCCCACTGCGGTTTTGAGACTGATGCGGGGGCGATACGCCCGCGCCGTTTCCGGCACATAATCCAAGTCGCAGTCCGGGTCTGGCTCGCCGTAGTTGAGCGTCGGCGGCACCTGCCCATAGCGCCAGGCCAGCAGGCACATGATCGTTTCCAAAATCGCCGCAGCTCCCATGGTATGGCCCATATGGGCCTTGATCGAGTTGACCGGGATGGCATAGGCCCGCGGCCCCAACACGCGTTTGAACACCCGGGTCTCCACCCGGTCGTTGGCCGGCGTCCCGGTTCCATGCGCGCTGATAAAATCGATCTGCTCCCGGTCCACGCCCGCATTGTTTAGGGCCAGCCGCACGGTGTGCTCCAGACCGTTGCCCTCGTCGTCGGGAGCTGTAATGTGCGACCCATCGGCACAACTGGCGTGCCCACGCAAAAAGCCGAGCGGCTTGGCCCCGCGCTGACGGGCCGCCAGTTCTCGCTCGAGCACAACGATACCGGCTCCTTCGCCGAGCAACAGTCCGCTGCGCCGCCGGTCGAATGGCCGGACCTCGTCGCGGGTCAGCGATCGCAGGCGATTAAAGCCATGCATGACAAACCGGCACAAGATATCGACGCCGCCCGCGATCACCGCCGTGGCTGCGCTGGCGTGAAGTAGGTCGGCGCCAATCCCCAAGCTCGTGGCCCCAGAGGCGCAGGCGGTCGAGAGGCTGAGCACCGGTCCGGTGGCCCGGAGCCACTGGGCCAGGCGACGCGGCGGGCCGTCGTACGCAGCGCCCGCCAGGGCGTGCAAATCGCGGGGTTGGGCCTGAAACCGTTCGGCTTCACCAATGCCGCCCAAGGCGCGGCCGATGACCACGCCCAAACCCGGACCCGTTAATGTAGACTGGCCCAAGCCCGCCTGTTGCATGGCTTCGGTCGCCGCGTAGATGAGGAATTGTGAGGCGCGGCAGGCTGGGAGCGGCGGCGCCTCCGGCGGCAGGCCCGCGAGGCATTTGATTTCGCCGCCGCGTCCCACCCGCATATCGGACGTGTCGAAGCGCTCGATGGCCGAGATGCCGGAGGCGCCGCCGGTCAGGCCGGACCAGAAGGCCGCCACGCCATGCCCGACCGGGCTCACAACGCCCATGCCGGTAACGGCGATGCAGTCGGGTTTATGCGGTCGGGGGGCGCCAAACATCATAGAAATTGAACCATTGATCGGGTGCTTTGGCCACGTAGTGTTCCAGGACTCGAACCATTTGCCGCAGGGCCGCCTCTTCGCCACCCCGGGCCACGGGGATGGCCTCGCCAATATGGATGTCGTAGAGGCGATCTGGCCGTATCAGACAAAAGAATGGGATGACCGGTACCCCGGCTGCACCGGCCAGCATAAAAGGGCCGCTTGGAAAGGAGGCTGGCGCATCGAAAAAATCGATCGGGAGGTCACGGCGATGCCCGGTGCCCCGGTCGATTTGCACCGCCACCACTTCCCCGCGCCGCAGCGCCATCAGCAAGTGCACCAGAACCCCGGCGCGATCGTTGGAGACAAAGCGCAGGCCGGGCGGGATGTCCTGTTCCCGCAGCAGGCGCTGGATGGCGGCCTGTGATTCTGGTGCGGTCAGTACATGCACGGTTTTTCCGAACGGGGCGAGGAGGCGGCCGGCCAGCTCCCAATTGCCCAGGTGGGCCGTGGCGGCCACAAATCCGCTTCCCGATTCCAGAACGGCTTCCAGCCGCTCCAGGCCGTGCACGCGATGCACATAGCGTTGCTGGATCTCCAGGGTCTGGCGATTGAGCGATAACAAATCGACAAAGTAGTAGGCAAAGTGACGAAATAGCGACCGGGTGATCCGGGCCGTGGTCACGGGGTCGGCATCGGGTCGGATACGGGCGATATTTGCCTGCGCCGCGGCGTATTCCCGGGGCATGAGCGGGCGGAAAAACGCCGCCACCACGTTCGCCAGACTAAAGCGTACCGACCGTGGCATCAGCGGCATCAACCCCTTGACTAGGTTGTACAGAAAGGGCCAGTCATAAGCGTGCGTGTACCACGAAGGCGACGCTGGTGGCGTTTCGGCCGGCGCCTGAAGGGAACTGGGATCGGGAGCCATGTTCTCTCTTTGTGCCAGGACAGCCGCGATAGATCAAAGATTCTCGACGGGTGTCTGATGAAAGCGCAGCGCATCATAGCATGGGGCCGCCGGGTTGTCAAAATCAGCCCGCCAGCCTTGGAGACCGTCCGGGCGTCGCTATTTGATTTTGACCACGGTGCCTTTGAGGGCCACCCCCGCGAGGATAGCGCCGGCACCACACTGGAATTCCGTCGGGCTGGAAAACTCTTGGCTCTTGTAGTTGCTTTTGATATTGATGACCGCATTGCCGCCTTCTTTGAGCGCTCGGCTTTGCAGAGATTTAATCGCCGAAAAAAATGCCCACTGGCAGGCTCTCTCATCTGATTTGTTCAAGGCATTGGTCTTTTTGTTGGTTCTGAATTCGCCGTACTTTTTGATCACCTTTGGGTGTCGCTGACCCACGAAAAAGACCTTGACATGGTCGAGGATGGCGCCTTTGTCCCGGCCAATTTGTAAGGCTTCGTTGACGTTCAAATTATGGAGCGTATTGCGGGCGTGGGCGAGGTGGGTGAAGCATAGCGTGCTGATCACTGACAGCGCGAGTGCCATGAGGGTGAGGTGCTTCATAAGTTAACCTTCAGTAATAGGGTCGGAGCGGGGTGGATGATAGCCATTGCGGGCTGAACCATTTCACGGAACGAAAGGATTATAGGCAATTTTGCGCCTCTTGAAAAGCAGTGGCAAATGGACCCCATTAATGCACACCGGCGCGGGCTGTGCTTTGGAATCGCAGCCAGACTTGAAGGCCCTCGCCCTCGCGCCGGCCCTGTGCATCCAAGGGATAGGCAATATCAATGGCCGTTTCAAAGCGGAATAGCGACGCGAGACCCAGCCCGGCAATGAGCCGCAGTCCGACTCCCGAGCGCAGGCGCGTCTGCGTGAGATCCTGGCCAATATCCCAGCGCCAGCCCGCGTCGATGAACGGGCTCAGGTGCACGTTGCGCAAGACGAACAGACGCCCCGGCGCTTCCAGCCGCACATCGCGTAGCACCGGGAAGCGCAGACCGAGGGTGCCGCCCAACAGGCGGTCGCCGAGAAATCGTAGGCGGTAGGGATAGCCCCGCACCGCCTGGACGCCGGCCAGGGTGAGCTTGCTCTGGAATGGCACGGTGCCGGCGCTCCAGCCGCCAAAGACCCGGAGCTGTAACCAGGTCTGGTTCCACAGGCGCAGAAATTCGCTGCCCTCCCATCGCACCTGCTGAAAATCCGGCCGGGAACTGCCCAGGAGCTTCGAGGCGATTTCCACCTGCAGACGCAGGACATAGCCATAGGCAAGTGGCTCGGCCAAGACGTTCAAGGGGGCGCCGGTGGCCGGGGGCACACGGGCATCACGCTGATAACCCAACAACAGGCTGTGGAGGCGCCCGGTCGAGGGAAAGGCCTCGGCCGAAACCGGGTCGCCTTGAAAGGTCTCCTGGCGGTCTAAGAACGCGACTTGATACCCGAGCGAGAAGCGATTGGCCGGAATGCGGTGCTGCTGGTGCGTTTCGGCCAAGATCAAGCTGGTATCCACCGACAAGCGGCGAGCGCCGAGGCGGTCGCGGACGCGGAGGAAGGTGGTCATGGCCGGGTGCGGGAAGCGCTGGCGCCAGAGCTGGCCCTCTAGGCTGACGGCATTGGGTGTCTCTTTATACCCTACACTGAAAACCGCGGCTTGATCATCGAGATACCGGGCAACCAGGCTCAACCGCGGCATGTTGTCATCGATGAAATTCGCCTCCAACGTCACGAAGGGATAGAGCAAGTAGCGATCGAGGTGCGGGAAGTCAATCAGAGGCCGCACCGCATAGGTGATCCGCGAGTTGTTGTTCAAACGGTACACGTCCGGCAGCCGCTTAAGGGGATCGATTTGCACATCGCTCAAGGGAGAGGCGTGGCGCCAGATAACGCGGGTGACGCGGTCCGTGCCCGGAATGCGGGTTTCATCGACACCACCATCGCTCGCCCGCAATCGGATGGTGAGAGGCATCACGGCGTCGCCAAGGCGGCGAATCTCCACCTGGTTGACATATATCGGGCGTCCCTGCGCATCCGTCTGGGGGGTGATCTCCACGTTGCCAACGGCCTAATCCAAGTGGACTTGCTGGTGCACCCATTATTGGAAAAACTGCGATAGATCCTGGCTGCTCACCGCCTCGGCCGTGCGTTGTACATCGTCGGTCACAATGATGGCGGCATCCCTCTCGGCGCCTAGACGGTGGAGAAAGGCGCGGAACGTATCGGGGCCGAGCCGGTCGTGCAACATGGCGTACGTTAACGCCCCTTTTTTCTCTTGTAAAAAACGGAGTCCAAGTGGGTTAGGCGATGTCGCCAGCGGGGTGCTGAGCGCTTGGTCCTGGCCGCGAACCACCAGGCGGCGGTACGGCCCTTCAACTTCTTGCTCCCGGTAGGAAAAGTTGGGCAGCCACGCCCCTTTCCAGGTGAGAAAGTTGCGGCCCGGGCCATATTGCTCATCCAGCCAGCGGAGGGCGAGATAGGTGGTCAAGCCCTCGCCGATCCAACGCGACGTGTCAAGGTTGTAAGCCGTGCGCAGTCCCCACTGTTGCTGCGCCACGCCCCGGGCGAGATAGAATTCGACCAGTTTGCGGGCGAGGGCTGGCATACGCACCAGATCGCGGGAGAGAAACAAGAGTTGATCGGCCGCCGCGCTGAACGGCAGGCTGAGGTCGCGTTCGTGCACCACCACAACGAAACGGGTGTCCGGCACGGTAACGGCAAATTGCTGGCGGTAAAAGTCCAAAATATCGCGGGTGATGCCCACGAAGCGGGCCGTTTCCGGCTGATCCCGGACCAGTGCCATCAGACATATGGTTGGCCGCTGGGTCGTATCACATGTCGGGCGCCAGACCGGACTCAGGCTCAAGCCCAGGTGGTAGAGCGGCCCGGCGCTGCCGGTGAGGGTGTGCCAGCCATTGTGCCGGGTGTCCTCGCGCCACGGCGTGGAAGCCACCACCTGCTGGTCGGCGCGGGTGGTGAAGCGCAGCTCGTAGTGCGCATGGACGAATTCCCGCAGCCCCCATATCCACTGCCCCTGGCGATGGGGAACAAGCATCGGATACCAGTGGCCATCGAGGGCGACAATGCCCTGATAATGCCCCCAGTTTTTAGCCTCGGGAATCCGGGTGGCAAAGGCGGTGGTGACGTTGAACCGCTCGCCCACGCGATAGGGCGATGGCGGCACGATGCGGAGGATGGCTTGGTCCGGGACCCGTCCGACGGACACCGCATGATCATCTTGCAGCCGGAAGGGCAGATTCTGGCCGCTGGCATCGGTGACGCGGCGGACGGTGAGACGGGCCGCATCAAACCCCCGCGCATAGCGCAGGTCCGTGTAGGCGGCCGGTTCCCGCGGGTCTTGCCGGCTCAGGGTGTTCGGCGGCAGAAACAGGTAGAGGGCGGCGAGTGGCTCGGCGCCGTGCCAGGTCGCGCTGATCGTGACCTGCCCCTCGATGTCGTGGCTGGCGGGATCATAGGCCGCCTCCATGTGATAGCGCACCGAGGTGAATGCGACTTGGGGCTGAGACGCGGCCATTCCCGGCCAGGTCAGCCCAGCTGGCCAAACGACAAGGAGTAGCCAGAAGAGGGAGCGGGCAAAACCACTGTCGGGTATCATGGGTGGCGCCTACATCGGTTAAAAAGCCGATTTTTTTTGGGCGATATAGTCCGAGAGTGTGTGGAGTGAATCAACGAGGACCGGAGACACATCTGTATCATCGATCAGAATATTAAAATGGTTTTCAACCTGCGTCAAAAGCTCCATGGCTGCGATCGAATCGATGCCCAAGTCGGCAATCAGGTTGGTCTCCCCCACCTCGACCGGGGAGATGGGCAAGCGGAGCGTGTCGACAAAGAGCTCGCGAAGGACGGATTTGATGTCCTGCATAGGGATTCCTGTGGGGTATGTCTCTTGTAGCAGGGGTTTAGAGTTCAGGCGCCGGATGGGTCAGGCGGACCTGAACTGGCTTGCCCCCGCTCGTCCGCGGTAGCTCGGCATAAAATTGCCAGGCCGTGGGGATCTTGTAACCTTCAAGGAGCGCCGCCATATGTTGGCGTAGCGCCTCGATGGGAATCGGGGCGCCGGTGCGAGTTTCCACATGGGCCTCGACCCTATCCTCACCATCTGCATCCGGCCGGCCCACTACCGCTGCATCGACCACATCGGGATGACGCCGCAACGCGTGTTCCACCTCGGCTGGCTGAATAAACCGGCCGCCCCGGCGCAGGCTGGCGCCGATCCGGCCGGTGACCGTGATCCACCCCGCCGCGTCCTGGGTGGCGAAGTCGCCGGTTGAATACCATCCGTCCGGACTGAGGCGGCTGGCATCGATGCCATCGGGAGATAAGTAGCCAATAAAGGGCTCTGCCACCCGCACAAATAACGCCCCGGGAGCCGCTTCTCCCATAATCGCCGTCTCCACGCCCGGCAGGCCCATGCCCGTCACCCCGTCCGGGACGGACTGCCCCGTCGTTCCCAGGGTCGCGCCAGTTTCCGAACTGCCATAATTCCGGGCCGGTACGAGGCCCAACCGCTCGGTCACATCGCGCTCAAGCTGAGGCGTCACCGGGCCGGCGCCAATGATAATATGGCGCAGTCCCGATGGCGTGGGACCACCGTCGCGAAACGCCTCGCACAACAGCCGGGCGGTGGCGGGCACGAGGGGCAAAATGGAAGCGCTTCCCTCCCGGAGAAGCCGTTGCACCGGACGTGGCCGAAAGCGGGGCGTGAGGACCAGGGTGCATCCGGTGACCACGGCCGCCCCGAGCGTGGCCCCGAGGGCAAACGCATGGCATAACGGCAAGGCGGTGAGAATGCGGTCACCGGGGGTGAGGCCGAAGCCGTGCCGATAGCGTTCGCCCTCTTCCAGCAGGCTTCCATCCGAGCGCAGGGCGCAGCGCGGCAGGCCGGTTGAACCGGACGTTGGCAGACCGATACCCGCTCGCGCCGGGAGGTGTCGAGGCACCGCATCCGAGTTGACGAGTTGGCCCGCGCCCTGGGCGGCGTCAAGCCGGTAGCACGGGCCGATCAGATGGATGAACGCCTGCCATTGGTCCTCTGTCGTGTCCTCGGAGAGGGGCATGACCACCAGGCCAGCCGCACGGGCAGCCAGAAAGCACAGCACCCATTCGGCTGTGTTCGGGCCGCTGAGGATGACCGGAAAGCCGTGGCTATCCATGCATAGCTGTGAGGCCCGTTGAGCCAAGTGTCTGGCGGCATCGCCATACGTTAGTTGGCACTCGCCGTCGATGAAGAGGGTGTCGAAATGGCGGCGCACGGCGCGTTTAAATGTGTTAAGCAAGGTCGCGGTTTTATTCATGGTTACGCCATTATCAGCATCGGTTCGATTGTATGCACAGTGTACGCGACAAGTCTAGCGGCATGCAAGTTCGACATGGCAGTGCCTTCGGCCTCTATATCCAGTATAATAGGGGTCGCTTAGCGACGTGGTATAAGCCGAAGTTCCTCCCGTGATTCGGCGACAACTTGTTGAAATAAAAACTCAAAAGCCTGAAACGAATTGACCTTTGTTCCCATGTAAATCGCAAAATTTTCGCTCCTATTCTGCCACATGGGCTTGACATCGTCTGCAAACGTATGACCATAAGCCATGTCGTTTCAGGAGGTTAGATTGTTCCCATGTAAATGGACTTTTGAATTGGGCTAACCTGTTGATCTACTTAGCCCTCCGCCTATTCTGCCAGGGGAACTTCGGTCTAACGCCCATTCCGCATAGCCATGCCTCTAGCTCCTTATGCCATAGCGCTGACACGCCAGGTGCAACACCTGCCGGATGAGATCGGGATACGCCATGCCCGCGGCAGCTGCGGCTTGCGGGAAACAGGAATGGCTCTCAACATCAGGTAAAATGCCGGGCAGGGGATTCAATTCTAGAATCGCGGGCTGGCCATGGGCATCCAAACGCACATCGATGCGGCACCAGTCGCGGCACGCCAGTATCCGGAAGGCGCGTTGACAGAGGTCCACAATCGTTTGCTCTAGGTCGGGCTCGACCTGAGCCGGACAGCGGAAGAGATCGAGCGGGCGCTCTGGTGTGTCCCAGAGCCATTTCGCTTCATAGGAATACACGGGTCGCGCGCCCGCATGTAAGGCCGCAAAGCAAATTTCCACGAGAGGCAGCGCCGTCACCTGCGCGCCGTTGCCCAACAGGGCGATGGTAAATTCACGGCCGGGGAGAAAGGTCTCGACCAGCGCCGGTTGGGCATAGATCTCGACCACCCGCTGCACCTGCCGCCGGAGTTCCACGTCGGTCGACGCGACGGAGTCGCCCCAAATCCCTTTCGACGAGCCCTCATGCAGCGGCTTGACGATCACCGGAAAGCGCGCCACCTGCTGGGCTTGATCCGGACGGTGCATAACGGTGAAAGCGGGCGTTGGCAAGCCATGCCGCTGCAACACCCGTTTGGTGGCGGCTTTGTCCAGGCAGAGATGCAAGGTGTGGGCCGATGAGCCGGTAAACGGAATGCCGTGGCGCTCTAAGAATGCCGGAATCCGCGCCTCGCGCCACGGGCCTGTCAGCCCTTCGGCCAGGTTGAAAACCATATCCGGCCGTGCGGCGAGCAACCGCTGTTCGGCCTGATCATCCCCCTCGATCGGCACCACATCGTGGCGCCGGGCTAACGCCTCACGCACCGCCGTGATCGTGGCGGGGTCATCCCACTCGGCATAGATGTCGTCCAGCGCTGCCGGATGCCCCTGGAGACTCGGCGGTTTCAGGTTATAGGTCAACGCAATCTTCATCAGGCAGGCTGTGTGGGCTATGTGCCCTGGCTTTAGGTATCCGATCGGTCGTGAGGGCGTGACCTATCGATGCGCTCATCCATCACGACGCCATCCGGATCCCGTAATTGAATGATTTCTCCCGGCGCCAAGCGGTACATATCGAAAGACTGGGACGCCAGTTTCTCGCTATCGAGCTGCAAGCCGCTAAATGTCCATTCCCGGCTGCCGTACGGTTTACTCCAGATGGTATAGGCCATATCCACCTGCTCTCTACTTTGGGATCAAAAGTGATCACGGGATAGTTCCTGCTTCCATGAGCCTGCCCAAGGGACGGCTTGAACGTCCTTGCAAGGAAGCAAGGGCGTTTTCGCCAATTCAACTCCTCATAGTGGGGAGTTTTACGCTATCGTCCTTGCAGGGAAGCAAGGGCGATGAGGCAACCGTATACTCCCCCAGGTCTCACATGCTCTCCACAGGCGTGACTTCGGGTGGAGCCCACCCTAGGGCCATGGGCCAGGAGCGAGTATAGTCCTCACCCAGCAGGAAAGCAAGATCGTTGTCGGTCCTCATCAGGTACACTTTTGACCACTTTTATTCACATAATCGGTACCTAGAATAATCTCCTTTCTCAGTGAGCACGGCTCGTCACGCGATTGTCGCCGAAACGTCCTCTGGCTGCAACTCCTCTTCCCGGCGTTGCCAAAACTCCTTGAGTCCTGGGCCGATGCTTGGTATAAACAACGAGACCGATGTGACGGAGCGAGAGTGCGTACCGATTTATGCAACGAGAGCGCCGTTCGGACACCACCCCCGATCAGGAGAGAGGCATGAGCGAAGACCGCAGAAGTTATGGGCCGATCATTCTTTTTGCCATCGTACTTGGCGCCTTGGTCGTGTTCGTCTGGGTTGGAGGCAATGCCAACATCGTTGAAAAGATTTTAATCGTCGTCGCCGTCCTGTTCTGCCTGGGGCTGCTGATTAAACAAAAATGGGCTCTGATAGGTGTCTGTATAACGCTTTTGCTGGCCGTACTCGTCTATTTTTCCCAGGCCTGGCTGTTACCGATTGTGAATGAGGATACCGCGCTGATTTGGCCAAACGTTCTCAAGATGCTGGTCAGCATCGTGTTCTTGATCTTGCTTGGCCGGCAGAGCGTCGAGCATCGTATGCCCTAACCCGATACGCCCGCCTGTGCCGCGGCACACGGGGAGGAGACGTCCGCATGGAACGAGCTTTAGAGGGGGTACGCGTCCTCGATTTGACGCAGTTCGAAGCCGGTCCGTCCTGCACGCTCATGCTTGCCTGGATGGGCGCGGATGTGATCAAGGTGGAGGAACCCACGCGGGGCGATCAGGGGCGCCGTCTGGCGACCCATGAACCGGGGAAAGACAGTTGGTATTTTTTGCTGCTCAATGCCAACAAACGCAGTATCACCCTGAATCTGAAAGATCCCGAAGGGCTCGCTATTTTCAAAGACATGCTGCTGCAGGCGGATGTCATGATCGAAAATTTCGGCCCGGGGACGATTGAGAATTTGGGTCTGAGCTACGATGTGGTCAAAGCCATCAACCCGCGTCTCATCTATGCCAGTATCAAAGGCTTTGGTTCTTCCGGCCCCTACAGCGAATACAAAAGTTTTGACATGATCGCGCAAGCGATGGCCGGCACCTATAGCCTGACGGGCATGCCGGACGGCCCGCCTTTGAAACCGGCGCCAACCGTGGGAGATCCGGGGACGGGGTTACATACGGCGATCGGGATTCTCTCGGCCTATATCCAACGGCTGAAAACCGGCAAGGGACAACGGGTTGAGCTGTCGATGCAAGAAGCGGTGGTCAACCTGTTACGGCCGAGCTTTCGCGGGCATTACATGGAAAACGCGCCGCTCCCCCGCATTGGTTTCGGGGGCGGGTATCGCGATCTCACGAATCTCTTTGCGTGCCATCCCGGCGGCCCGAACGACTACGTGTTCGTACGAGGCACGGGGATTTCGGAACGCGTCTGGAATGAGGTGTTGCGGGCGATGGGCCGCGAGGACCTGATCGGTGACGAGCGCTATTGCACACCTCGGGACCGCGAGGCGCGTCTTGAAGAGGTCAATAACCTATTTTCGGCTTACTGCAGTACGCATACGAAGTATGACGTGCTGGCCGCGATCGGACCGTTGGGTATCCCTTGCGGCGCGGTGCAAGACACGATGGAAGTCATGCACGATGCCCATATGCGGGAACGTGGCATGTTGGCGGACGTCGATCATCCGGTGGAGGGCAGGTTTACCATGCCGGGCTGTCCGGTGCGGCTCGAGGACTCTCCTGTGGACGTCCAAGCCACGCCGTTATCGGGTAGGGGCATCATGTCGCCATGACCCCCCCCCCTCAGAACCGTGCGGGCGACTTTCATCGCACACGGCTCAA
>CBCXVS010000004.1:52159-83607 GCA_965178525.1 uncultured bacterium
CATCGGGTAGGGGCATCATGTCGCCATGACCCCCTCCCCTCAGAACCGTGCGGGCGACTTTCATCGCACACGGCTCAAGCAAACCGGTATCCTTCACGACTTCCTCCGGTGTAGGTGTTGATGGCAGTACCGATGCACCAGCGCCAGGTTCGATACGGCGTCCTCTCCGCCCTTTGATTTTGGGATGACGTGGTGGACATGGAGTTCCTCCCCGTTGTGGAGGCTGTCCTGGCCGTGCGGGCATGGCCCGCTCTGCCGCCGCGCCAGTTCCCGTTGGCGCGGGGTGGGGAGCAGGTCCGCTTTTCTTTCCGCGCGCTGTTGCCACTAGGCGCCTCGGTCCGGATCATCCGGCGATGCGTCGTGCACGACCATGATGTGCCCTCGGATGGGTGGCCACGAGAGTTGGGGGAGAGGGTTTGCCGTTTCTGGGTCGCCAAATACCCACTGGTCGTTTCTTCCCTTTCGGAACGTACCGCAGTATTGCTTTCTCATCCATTTCCACGGTTTGCTGGGAGGGGTCCGTTTGCACCACCTCACGTCTCGGTGCTACCTCCAGTGGTCGATCTCCTTAAATGCCTCGCTTGCGGCATTGGTCTTAAAATAGTTCCCCCACCCATTCAGGATCGGCCTGAGCTGCTCGATCACCGCCTTGGCCTTGTGTCCGACTCGCGTCGTCCATTCTCGCTTTAGTCGGGGCTTGCGGCTCTTTACCGATTCCTTACTGGGCTGAAGCAGCAGTTTGTCTCCCGTTCTCGTCTGCGATACGGGGTAGGGGCCAACGTTGAACCCCAGGAAGTCCAAGCCCTCCGTGAGGTGTCGCATGGGTGTCTTCTCTGTTGAGCGTGCCAACCCTCTTTCCGCCCGCCACTGCGCCACCTGCGCTCGGGCCGCTTCCGCGTCTGCCTGTGTTTCTGTGAAGATGCAGAAGTCGTCCGCGTATCGGACCAGGGCTCGTCCACCTCATACCCTCTCGGCGTCATTGCCTTTGTGCTACTTTTGCTATCTGACGCCTACCGCCCCTTCCATGCCGTGGAGGGCGATATTCGCCAGCAGTGGGCTGATGACCCCGCCTTGTGCCGCGCCTTCTTCCACCGCTTCAAATAGCCCTTGATTGACCACTCCTGCCTCCAGCCATGCCTTGATGAGGTTTTGCGCCGGGAACCCCACGGCGGCGGCTAGGATGGTTTCGTGTCGGATGTGATCACATGCGCCTTTGATGTCCGCATCCAAACCCCACTTCCTCTTCTTCTTTGGACTGGTGATGTTATAGATGCGCTGCCTGGCGTCCTGGCATCCCCGTCCGGGTCTGAACCCAGATGAGCCGGGCGCAAAGCGGGCCTCCCATTCGGGTTCTAACGCCTTTTTCACCACGGCCGGTATCCTCCGCTCCAGCATGCTGGGAAGGCCTAGAGGTCGCGTCTTGCCATGCGCCTTGGGAAGGGTGACCCGTCGCAGCGGCTGCGCCTGCCAGGGCTGCTAGGTCGCTCACGCCCGCACCAGTTCCGTTCTGGCTTTCGGTGTTTTGGCAACCACTTGGGCTACACCATGAGTTTCCCGACCCTTGTTGATCTGCGTCACCTTCCAAACCCTGAGTTCTCGGTTGGCTCTGCTTCGCCACATGAGTCGTTGTAGAGAGCGCAATTTCTTGTGATCTCCCTGTCGTGATGCCCGATAGAGCCGTTGTCTCAGGTTACGCACCCATTTCCGGTTGCGCCTCCAGTTAATGGATTGCCATCCGTCGATTGGCGTTTTGGCTCTGGTCATCTCAGTTTCCTGAAACATCGACCCTCCACCTCCATAAGTAACGATTACATCGTTCGATGGTCGCTTCACCTGCTGCGCGTCAGCACCCTTGCAGGTTGGGGATTGCCCTATCCAGCCGGTTGTGATTTCCCGTTGCCTTTCGGCTGCTGGCTTTCGCTTCTCGCAGCATCTTGTGCCGCTTGGGAGTTGGCCCTTCCTTGCGGTGGGGTTGCTGGATTTCCAGACCCTGACGGGGGTTCCCTGTTCCGCACAACTGAGGTGCGACTGACTTCGACGCCTTCTGTGCACCGAGACCTGTGGTGGGTCCACGGGGTCCTCAGCATCCCCCTTGCACATTGGTCTATTGCCACCGTCTGATCTACATTGCCGTGGTTGTGGGTTGCGATGCTTCTCACAAAGGTTCGCTCTCGTTCGCCGTATCAGTCTTCGCCTCGCCCGGGTTCGGGGGGTAGCTTCCTTTCTCTTTAGGCTTTTCCCCTCAGCTTCACACCCCGCCGGCAGCCGCGACGCACGTGAGGGTGGCGATAGGTCCGCACACGGACCTGCATTTCCTTCAACTGGTTCAAACCACTTAAGTTAGGCGTCTTCAGGTCGCACGCTAAGAGATCCTTGTCGTTTTCTATTCTGACCATATAGAATAGACTTGCCCACACCGTCCCAAATGAACACGAAGCCGCGAAGGACGCGAAGGGACACGAAGAGAAGGGAATGGTTCATAGGAGCATGACCATGATGCGGACGTTAGAGCAGGATCTGAATAAGCTATGTGACGAGCAACCGTTTCATACCGGTTGGTATTTCAAAAACCTGCACACGGGCGAGACTCTGCAGCGCCATGGGGACATGGTGGTTCCCTCAGCCAGCACGCGCAAAATCGCCATTATGATGGCGGCCCTCAAAGCGGTGTACGAGGGGAAGCTGGCGCTGCATCAACCGGTGATCATGGAGGCGAAGTACCAGGACAACGACTCGGGCTGCTTTCAACACCTCCAACCCGGTTTCACCATCCAATTGCGCGATGCCCTCGTCATGATGATCATTGTCAGCGACAACACCTGCACGGGCGCGGGCGCGGATTTGGTTGGATTGGAGCCGATTAATCGCCTCTGCCAAGCCATTGGCATGACGGGCACCACGCATCGTTATGGAATTCCGCCTGCGGGTATGGCGGGATATTTACCGGCTGACGAGACCAATGCCACGACCCCAGCCGATGTGGGACATCTGCTTGAGATCATCTTGCAGGGAAGTCAGGACACGGCAGCCGCCAGCCGCTTGGGGTGCACCCCCGCTCTGTGCCAATTGGGTTTGGACATTCTAAGCTAGCAGCGACTGCGTAACCGTCTACCGTCCCGGTTGCCACTCGGCACGAAAGTGGCCCACAAAACCGGAACTACGGCAAAGAATTACAACGATGCGGGCATTATCTATTGGGATGGTGAGCCGTTGTTTCTGCTCAGCGCCTATACCGACCGTGTCCCGGCGGAGCTGCCGAATGGCGCCCCTGGACACACCACGGCGCACGACCTCATCGGACGCATGAGCCGAATGTGTTTTGACGCCTTGTTGATCTAGGCCATCACCTACTGGATGACATCCGCCAAGCGTTCGCCCATCATGATGACCGTCGGGTTAATCGGGGCGCGGACCAGGTCCGGCATGATAGAGGCGTCCACAACGCGCAATGCATCAAGTCCATGGACCGTCCCATATTGATCGACGACCGCCATGGGATCCGATGCGGGGCCCATCTTGCATGTGCCCGAGATGTGAGAGAATGTGGTGGCTTCTCGTAGGAGCCAGTCATCCAGGGCTGGGTCCGAGGCCAAGTCGGCTTCGGTCGGCTCAAGACGCTCGCCCATAAGGCGCTGCAGGTCGCGGTGCTGCGCCAAGCTGAGGCACAAGCGCACACCATCACGCAGGCGCTGCCGGTCGAAAGCCTCGGCCAGGTATTTATAATGTAAATCCGGCTGCACGTTGGGATCGGCGGACGTCAGCATGAGTTCGCCAGCGCTGACGGGAAGGAGCAAAGCGAGCATCATTTCGATGCGGAGGGATGTCGAGTTCTCGCTCCCTGACGCCACGCGCTCGGTATCGAACGGGTTCACGCGCGGCGTCACAAATGCGCCCATATGGATCGACATGTCATTGCGCAGGTGGGAATGGGGGGCGGTGCACCGCAAGACAGCGCCACCACGGCCCGCCGATGGTGCACGCGCCGCATCGGCATGGACGTCCCAGGTGATATAGACTTTCGGATGGTCGCGCAGATTCTGTCCGACGCCGGCCAGATCCTGTACGACGGGGATGCCAAGACGCTGCAGCGAGGCGGCAGGACCGACACCCGACAACATGAGCAGATGGGGCGAGCCAATAGCGCCCGCACTCAGAATGATCTGCTCACCCTCGACGTTAAACGTGTCGCCACCACTCTCGACGACCACGCCTTTGGCCCGTTTGCCTTCGAACCAGAGGCGTTGCACGGTGCAATGGGGTCGAATCGTCAGATTCAGGCGATGCCGCGCCAGGTTCAGATATCCCAAGGCCGTACTAAAACGAACCCCGTGGTGATTGTTGCCGATGGAGGGGCCGATTCCCGAAGACTCGGGATGATTGTGATTGGGGCAGTCGGAGAATCCTGCCGCCCAGCAGGCATTGTAGAACGCACGTTGGGCCGGGCCCCAATCCTCGCGCTTGGCATGATGGACGAAAATGGGGCCTTCCGTGCCGTGGTAGTCGTCATGCACATCCGCGTCGGTTTCAATCTGGCGAAAATACGGCAGAACCTTGTCGAAGCTCCATTGGTCATTGCCAGATGCAGCCCAGGCATCGAAATCTTCAGGAATACCTCGCATGAAGGCCGAGGAGTTGATAGCGCTGGAGCCCCCTGTGACCTTGCCGCGCGGTACCGCCATGGGCACGGCGGTGTCCGTGGCCTTGGCCACGAACTGCCAGTTATGCGGGTCGGTGTAGAGCGTCATGGGATGTCCGCTGAGCGTCCGCTGAGCCGGTTTGTCCGGGAGCGCGTCGAAGCCGAATTTGAGCGCCTCGGGCAAGTGTGCGACGTCAGGATAGTCTGGCCCGGCCTCCAAGAGAAGGACGGATCGCGCCGGGTTCTCAGAGAGCCGGGTGGCCAGAACTGCCCCAGCCGACCCTACCCCAATGATGATCACATCGTATGTCATTGTTATCCCTCCTCGTCACCCCGTTTATCCGCGAGCCTTGCTCTCAGTCGTGGAAGTGATCATCACGTCCGGGCGAGCGACGCCTGCAGAAGCGGAAGATCGTTACAGGCCAGGATCGGTTCCCTGACATCGGGACTCAGCTCCACGCCTTACTGTTCAAGGATGCGGACGACCGGCTCGAACAATCAAGGCCGTAATTCTTCGCGAATCGGATCGATCTCCTGACTTGGGTCAATATTGGTGTAGTAAGCAACGTAGGCCGTCGACTTCTTGAGGTTTGGAATCTGAAAAAGCCAGGGTTGGTAGGATTTTACCACCTGCCAACGAGACTGATCCAAGCCACCGTATACGAGAATAAGAGCATAGCGGATATCACAATTCTTGCCGTACTGGCCCCGAAGTGTGGCATCACTCACTGTGAGGCTCGCTCCCGATTTGAACTTCGCATCTACTACGAGGATGCGCTCTGCCCTTATGCCCACAGTCTGAACACGGTCTCCGGGTTTGCGTATTTGTCGAGGCAATGGGCACGTGGTTCGACAATATCGAAGACAACGCCAAAACGACAGCGTTCTCCAGGACCGACGAGATAAACATCAACGCTTGCCAGTCGACGATCCTCTAACAGATGCTGGCGCAGTGCCTCCTGGTCAACGTGGAGCGTCGCGCCGTGCAGCCGCGTTGTCTCGCCGCATTGCACGTCCGCAATCAGGTGATAATCAAGGGTCAAACGCATGGGAACGATCAACGCCTCTCTGCATGTATAGGCCATGATCAACGTCTTACAGTCGGCTCAATCTAGACTGCACGGATCGCATTTGCCAAGAGGATGCGTCGAGGTGGCGCCATTCAATGGGCTGGGGTCGCGATGGGAAGCGCATGTTGCCGCCACGCCCCCATATCACCTTGCAAATGTCGGATGTTCGCAAAGCCCGCTTGTTGGAGCACCTGTTCCGCCATCTCAGCCCGTCGCCCCGTCTCGCAGTAAAGCACGATCTCTTGATCTCGGGCGCGTTGCAAGTCTTGCAGGCGTGTCGAGAGCTCCGTATGGGGGACATTGACGGCGCCAGGAATATGGCCAGCCCGGAATTCCTGCGGCGTGCGGACGTCGAGAATGATCATCTCAGCCTTTCCCTCCAGTCGTCGTAGCAATTCTTGTTGTGAGATGGGCGTGGCCGCCAGCTCACCCCAGACGCCTACAACCGACAGGATACTGCACGCGAGGCTACACAGGATGACGGTGATCGTCCGCGAGATCATGCCGATTCCCTCCTTTCTCATGCGTCTTATGCGCGTCGTGCGCTGCCGTATTTCTATAACGCGAGGCTTGCAAGTCCGGGCGCGCCATCATACCCTAGCCACTGGCTTCGTAGTCCTCATGGCCCAATCCTGAGCAAGGAGGGACGAACATGACCGAGCACGTATGGGATCGCTTTCTGACCGAACGCGATAAGCGCGTCTTCGAGGCTGCCGGCTATGGGCAGCGTGCCGGGTTTGGTAAACGTCCGGCCGTCGTCGTTATCGACGTCAATTATAACTTCACCGGCGACCGGCCGGAACCGATCCTGGAATCGATCAAACGGTGGCCGAATTCTTGCGGCGAAGACGCCTGGGAATCCTTAGGCTACATCAAGCGCCTGGTGCAGGCGGCGCGGCAAAAGGGCCTCCCGGTCATTTATACCACCGGCGACCGGCGTGCAGACGGGTGGGATCGCGGCTCCTGGTCGTGGAAGAACCGCCGCACGGGCCAATGGCGAGCCGGCCACGACGTGACGCAGACCCAAATCGACGGCAATGCCATCAACCACGAGATCGCGCCGGAGCCGCAGGATATCGTCGTCAAAAAATTGAAACCGAGCGCGTTTCACGGCACGCCGCTCAGCTCATTTCTCACCCGGTTGCAAGCCGACTCGCTGATCATGGTGGGGACCACAACCAGTGGTTGTGTACGGGCGTCTGTCCTCGATGCCTTTAGTGAAAACTACCGCATCACCCTGGCCGAGGAAGGCTGCTTCGACCGCTCGCAAGCCTCCCATGCGATCAATCTGTGCGACATGCATGCCAAATACGCCGACGTCGTCTCGACCGACGAATGCCTCACCTACATCGAGAGCTTGCCGGACGGGTTGTTCGAATTGCCCCCTGGCGCTCCGGTTTGATATGCCTTGAGGGGCAGGTACTTGTACGCTGCTGCCTCTTTTCATGGTGTAAACGCGGTGAGCAAATGACAACGATCGCAGCATTAATAGTCACGCCCAGCTACTTCGGCGATCCTGAGGGCTATTTTGACGAGGACTTCTTCTTGTTGTTGCAATGCAAGACCAGATAATGGCTGTGCGGGATCGTTGATCGATTGAAAGCGTGCTATTTCCGTTTCTGCAAATAAGCTCGGTCTTAAGACGATCGGAATAACTTTCAAGCCGTTTTCCTCGGCGTCTTGTAGAAGAGGTGGGAGTTCATTGTTCAGCACATAGTCCGAAGCGAGATAATCTGGGCTGATCAGTAAAACAGCAACTTCCGCCTCTGAAATCGCCTTGTCAATCTCGTCTTGCCAGTTTTCACCCTGTTTGATCTTGGTGTCATCCCAGATCGTTAAAGCACGGGACCGCATCAATGGCATGAGGTGGGTGCGGAGCTTCTCCAGCCACTTTAGATCTGCATAGTGATAGCTGATGAAGATTTTTGCTTCACTGTCTCGTACCGGCCTTTGAGGTTCTACCCGTGACGCCGCTCGAATATATTCCTCCCGGTCGTCTACCAGAGCCTCTACATTCTGCAATTTCCGAGCGATCAGCGCCGTTAGAGTCTCGTAGGCATACCCCAATCCTCCAGGGTCAGTTGTCCCATGTTCGAGAACCGGCAAGGTCTCACCGTAGCTGAAGAACGACACATGCGGCAACTTTATGATCTCTAAAAGGACTCTGGGTCTAACCGAGCGCGGCAACCAATCCGCATAGATCGTTCTGAATTCACGGGCAAACCTGTCCAGCCACCTTTGAGACAGACGAAATTCAGCTTGTACATCAAGTCGACTCAGGATCGGTATGGTTGGGACGTACATCCGCTCAAATTGTACATAGCTGATAAAGATGTCATGTTGATACGGCATTGGCGCAACTTTTTCCTTAACTTTTGAGGTCGACCACGCGCACCGTTGCGGTCGCCGTCGCGACGAGTTCGCCGCCGGCGTCAGCGATCCGGGCATCGACAAACTTGGTGCGCCTGCCACCCCCTAGGATACGGCTTTCACAACGGGCGCGGCCGGGACCGGCGGCGCAAATAAAGTTGATGGTCATGGACATGGTCACGCCAAAGGCGCCGATACCGTTGTTGACGCTGGCCTTGGCCGCACCGGTGACCGCCATATCCAGCAACGCCGCCAGGACACCGCCATGTACCGTGCCCGCCGCGTTCAGATGATGTGCCGTAAATGCCGTCTCCAGCACCACTTGGTCGGGGCCACGTTCTATCGCTTGTACAGGCATATGTTCGGAGAAAATCGGTGCGCCGCCCCCGGTGTCGTTTCGCATGGTGGTCCGCCCTTCGTACGCCTTGAGGCCGAGCGATGCCTCGTCCGAGGTTCCATCTCGCATGAAGCTCACACGATGTTGGCATGATACCATGAAGTCGCACCAGTTGTGAGGGTGGCGCTTCGTGCGGCGCCATAGGGCCGATCTTGCCGCGACAACCCATTGACAGGCCCGGCGAAACGTGCTAGATAGCGTACAGGTTTACTATCGCGTTTACATGGCCATTCGGAGAGGAGGTAAAACGTGCCTGTCCAAACGTTTGCGCCCATGACCAAAGACTTTGCGACGTTTGACTGCGATGCTCACATTACGGAGCCCCCCGAGATATGGGAGCGGGCCCATGAACACTTGACCAAGGACGAGTTGGAGGCCCTCAAGGCCACCTGCTGGTGGGAACCCGATACGCAGCAATTGTTTATCAATGGCAACCCAGGTGCTGGCGCCGGCTCGCAAACGATCGGCGGGGCTCCCGGCCTCATTCGCGTCACCACTGTGGCCGGGCCGGGTTTCAAACATGACATCCAGCGCGCCCTCCATGTGCGCAACCTCAACCCCGAGACGGCCCTCACCAAAGAGCAGTCCGCGTACCTCGATCACGCCGGCTCCTATCAGCCTGGGCCCCGCCTGCGCGACATGGACGTACAGGGCATTGACCAAGTGATGATCATCCCGACCAACATCGATACCTATCCTTGGATGAACAATGCCATGGGCGCCCGCGCCTTCTGCAAGGCCTACAACGAGTGGGCCTATGAGTACACCCAGGAAGACCCCGAGCGGCTCTACTTCGCCGCCTTGCTTCCCATCCAGGATGTGCGCTTTGCCGTGGAAGAAGTCTACCGTGTCGCGGCCAAGGGCTGCCGCGTCGGGCTGATTCGCCCCGTGGACGCGATGGGCAATTACCCGGTACAGCCCAAGTACGAACCCCTCTGGAACGCCTTGGAAGAGACGGGCATGGTCTACGGCATGCACCCCTTCCCGGCTGCCGGCGCCAACAAGCCGCCCGGCTACCACGAGCAATACTCCGGGGCGGAACTCATCCTCCGGTCGATCCGCACGTCCGGCCTGCCGCACACGTTCTTGGGGAATATGCAAGCCTTTATGGCGGAAGCCTCTACCTGGATCACGATGGTGTTGATGTCGGGGTTCTTTGAGCGCTACCCCAACCTCACAGCGGTCGTGTTTGAGTCCGACTCCACCTGGATCAACTTCGTGTTGGACGAGTGTGACAAGTCCTTCCGGCTGCACCGCAAGGATCGCCGTATGGCGCCGCTGAAGCAGCTCCCCAGCGAGACCTTCTTCCAGCACTGTTTCACCGGCTTTGAGGGTGACGAATCTTTCCCCTCCCGCTTGCCTGAGTACTACGGGGACATCGCCGTCTGGTCGTCGGATGTCTATCACCACGACGGTGGCGACGCTTGGCGGGCCATGGAGACGATGCAAAAGTGTGAACTTCCCGTCGCTCAGCAGGCGAACATGCTAGGAGGCAATGCCCGCCGCCTCTATAAGATCAAACCGCCTGAGACCATCATCCGGGAGCGGATTTGCGAGATCCAGCGGCCCGACTGGTGGCCTACCGAGGCGGAAGTGAAGGAGGCCCTGAAGCCGGAGTCGGCCATCGTCCGCTAGAGGGGGACTCCAGAACGCCAGGAACTCATGCAACAGAGGAAGTAAGGCTATGGCGACGCGGAAGCGCTTTGCGGTCTTTGATGGGGATACCCACATCGTCGAACCGCGGGAGGTGTGGGAGCACTACCTCGAACCGGAATATCGCATCCTGGGCAAATCCGCTCTATGGCGGGAAGAGGGGAAGTTCGGCGCCTACCTGAAGATCAACGGCGAGATGTTCCGGGACACCGATACCGTCAACATTCCCCGGCATGCCATCTGGCAGCCCGGCATGAGCTGGGATGACATTGGCGACCTGGATCCGGATACGCCTCATGCCATGAACGAGGGCGCGTCGGATCCCCAGGTACGGCTTCGCGATATGGACGCCATGGGCGTGGACCAGGCATTTCTCTACCCCACCTGGTTTGCCGAGGGCTTCCCCTTGATCAAAGACCCCGATGTGGCCTACGCCCTGGCGCGAGCCTACAACAACTGGATGGCCGACTTCTGTCAGGCCGCGCCGGAGCGGCTTTTTGCCGCCGCCATGCTGCCGCTGCAGCACATGGAATTCGCCCTGGAGGAGCTGCAGCGCATCGCTAACATCCCGTGCTTCCGTGGGGCCTTCATCCGGCCCATGTTCGTAGAGGATCGCTACTTGACCCACCCTTACTACGAACCGCTCTGGGCGGAGTTGGCAACCCTGGGTATGGTGGCTGCTGTCCATGCGATGCCGGGCTTGAACAACCCGGAGTGGACCTCGCACGGCCCGTTTATTGAGAAGGTGAAGGGCCGGCTGACGCAAAGCAACGTCCTTGGCAATGCCGGCGGGGGACCCTTTGCCGGGGGCGGTAATGACGCCTTTACGGTCGCGGGGGAGTCGCTCGGACATTCGCTCTCGCCGATTCTCTCATACTGGTTGGACAATTACCTCTTCGTCGCCTCGACGTTGCTCGGCTATGGCGTGATGAACCGGTATCCGACCTTGAAGGCGGTGGTGGCGCACGGCAAGGCCACCTGGATGGAGGAGGTGCTGGAGAAGTTTGAAGCCTCGACGCGCGTCATTGCCCTGCAGCACTACTATCCGCTCCGCACGGATGCCGAAGACATGTGGGAGGAAGGCCATGTCATGCTGGGCTTTGACGCGGATGAGCGGGGGGCGCGCAAGCTGCCGGAGCGCTACAGTGAAAAAGTTGTCTGGGGCTCGCGCTATCCGCACGACGATACCACGAGCGCCTGGGACGCCATCGAGATGCTGACGGAGTCCGGCGTAGCGGAGCCTGTCATCGCGCGCATGATGGGTGGGAACGCCGCCGAACAGTTTGGCATTGAGCTAGTGCAGACGGTGGGCGCCTAACAGAAAAACTAGAAAGAAAGGCATGGTATGGCGACGAATGACGACTGGCTTGCCCTGGCGCAAGAGGAAACGCTTGACCCCAATCTGCCGATCTGCGATCCGCACCATCACTTGTGGGACCACCGCCCCGACCGGGTCGAGCCGCGCTATCTCATCGATGAGATTCTGGCTGACATCACGAGCGGCCACAACGTCGTCTCGACCGTGTTCGTTCAATGTGGCGCCATGCACAAGGCCGATGGGCCCGAAGCGATGCGCCCGGTGGGCGAGACCGAGTTTGTCAACGGCATCGCGGCGATGAGCGCGTCTGGCATGTATGGGACCTCGCGCATTGCCGCCGCGATTGTCGGGACGGCCGACCTGACCCTGGGCGATGCCGTAGCGCCCGTGTTGGAAGCGCATCTCCAGGCCGGTGGCGGCCGTTTTCGCGGCATCCGCCACAGTGCGGCTTGGGACGCCGCGGGTACAGCGATCGTCAACCGCCCCATGCCACCGCCACACTTGTACCTCGACTCGACGTACCGCGCCGGGTTCGCTCATCTGACGCGCTTCAACATGAGCTTCGAGGGCTGGTGCTATCACCCGCAGATCCCGGAGCTCACCGACCTGGCGCGCGCCTTCCCGGATACCACCATCATTCTCGATCATTTCGGCGGCCCTATCGGTGTCGGTCCCTATGCGGGTAAACGCGATGAGATTTTGGCCCAGTGGCGCAAGGACATCACCGAGTTGGCGACCTGTGAGAACGTCGTTGCCAAGCTCGGCGGCATCAATATGGACGTCAATGGCTTCGGCTGGCACGAACGTGAGCGGCCGCCGAGTTCGCAGGAACTGATGGAAGCGACGCGGCCCTATTATGAGCATACGATTGAGCAATTCGGCGCCGATCGTTGCATGTTTGAATCCAATTACCCGGTCGACAAGTTGAGTTGTAGCTATAACGTGTTGTGGAATTCGTTTAAACGTCTCGCGGCGAATTATTCGTCCGACGACAAAGCCAAGCTTTTCCACGATACGGCGGCTCGTGTCTACCGGATCTGACCGTGAACGCTGGCCCGTGGTTATCGCATGCGGGATAATCCGGGCCGGCCTGCAGCCTGGCATCAATTCATCAAAGAGCCACCGTTAACATTGAGGGCTTGGCCGGTGAGGTGGTCGCTTTCAGACGACGCAAACCAGACAATCGCTTTGGCCAGATCGTCCGCCATGGTCAGACGGCCGAGGGGAATTTCCTGCGCCGCCTGTGTTCTCGCCGCTTCCAGCGAAGTGCCCAAGCGTGCCGCACGCTGCTCATGACCTTCCGCGGCCATATCGGTATCCACCGCCCCCGGACAGACACAATTGACCCGAATGCCATAGGGGGCAAACGCCATGGCCAGACTTTGCGTCAGCCCAATCACCCCGAATTTTGACGAAGCATACGCAATCAGATTCGCTTGGCCGCGCCGCCCGAGAACCAAGGGTGACGATTTTTCCGCCACTCCCCTGACGTATCATCTGTTGGGCAGCGGCTTGGGCACAGAGGAACGTGCCGGTCAAATTTACCGCCAGGACGCGGGCGAAAGTCGTCTCGGACAACGTCAAGGGGTCGGCGTCACGGTCCGCCAGAATAGCGGCATTACAAACCATAATATCGATCCGGCCAAAGTGATCGGCGGCACGTTGCATCAGGGCCTCTACATCACGGGGTAAACTCACATCCGTGGGGACCGCTAGGACCTCGGCGCCAGCCTCCTCCACTTCTGCTGCGACCCGTGCCAAATCCGGGGCAACGCCACGGATATCACGCCCCGCCGCTTCCATTTGTTGTCCCAGATCGGCCAAGACAATCTGTGCCCCTTCTTGGGCAAGTCGCAATGCCGTGGCCCGGCCAATGCCTCGGGGACGCCCGACTCCGGTCACCACAGCTACCTTCCCAGTGAGATCGTACATCAGACTCTCCTTCCTAACCGTGTTGCATCGTGGTAAGCCCCGATCATACCACTTCATAGACGATCGGGCGAAGGATGTATTGAGAATTTGTCCTCCAAAAACGAAAACTGCTTGATTTCCGCATTTCCGCACGCCCTTATCATTTCCTGTAGGATGACAAAGGCTTACAGGCGACGCTCATCGTCGTGCACAGTCCGGGGCGTTCAAGTGCTTGCAATCCATCAGCCGATAATGCCCATATCCCTCTTGTTTGGATTTCGCTCCTGAGCATCGCACCCATGGCATGACCCGGTCTTTTTAACGATGGAGTAACGTCGTGCTTACGAACCAGCAAATGGTGTATTTTGCCCCCGAAACCTGGGACGGCTTATGGCGCAATCGACAACAGCTCATGTCGGTCTTTGCCCAACACCACAATCAGGTCCTGTTCGTCGAAGGGCGTCACACGCTCAAGTCGATCGTCTCGGCTAGGCGCCGAGGCGGCCTCAGCGTCTGGGCTGAGGCCCGCCCGCGCCTGCGTCAGGTGGCCGACAATCTCCATGTCTTTCGCTATCCGATCTGGACCCCGGCGAGCCGGCGGCCGCCCCTGACGTGGTGGGCCAACATTGTGGGCCGAGGCGCCTTCAGGGCAGCCATGCGCACCTTAGGCATGGCGGAGCCGATCGTCTGGTTCTCGCGCCCCGGTATGCTAGAGATGCTCCCCCAAGGCATCGCCCCCTCCCTGCGCATTTATCATGTGGTCGATGAGTACGCCGCCTATCTGGGCAATACCGCCGCCAACCAGGAGCGCGTCGCCCGTCTCGAAAAACACATGATGAAAGGGGTCGATGTCGTGCTCGTGGTGTCTGCGGAACTCTATCGCACCAAGCGGCCTTATCATGCCCACACCTACCTCGTCCCCAATGGAGTCAATTATCACGCCTATGCCGCCGCCCTGGCGGAGCCCGGCCTGCCGCCGGACCTGAACCTCATTCCCTCGCCGCGTTTAGGCTACAGCGGCCTGATCGGTGAGCGGCTCGATCTCAACTTGTTCGCCGACCTGGCCAAGCGCCATCCGCAGTGGTCGATTGTCCTCATCGGCGAAGCGCGCCTGAAGCAGCAGGCGGTCTGTTGGCAGGAACTCAAGGGGCTAGGCAATGTGCACTACCTCGGTCCGAAGGCCGTGACAGAAGTTCCCCACTATCTCAAAGGCTTTGATGTCGGACTGATGCCCTATCAGCAGAGCCGGGAGTCGGACCATATCAGTCCGCTCAAGCTCTATGATTATTTGGCCGCCGGCTTACCGATTGCCGCCATGGCGATTCCGGCGATGCACGAATTCGCCTCGCACGTTCACATCGCGGCCCGGCCCGAACAGTTTGTCCAGGCCGTGCGCCAGGCCCTGGCCGACACGAGTGCGCCGCGCCGTGAGGCCAGGCGTGCGGTGGCGTCTCAACAGACCTGGAAGGCCAGAGCGGAACGCATATCGGACCTCCTGCAACGTCACTTACCGGGCGTCTCGCAGGAGGAGACCGTGGGCGGGTGAGAGAGGAAAGCGATACCGTCATATGGCGACGTATGGAGACGGGTGAGAGCGCATGCACGTGATAAAACCCATCTTTTTCATTGGGGTGCCACGAAGCGGTACGACGATAATGTTTGAAGTTTTTTCAGCGCATGAAGCGTTAGGTTGGTTTTCCAATTGGTTTAACGGGTTTCCGGGTGTACCGGCGATTTCGTTCTTGTCGCGGCTAGCCAATCTCGATGTGATGAGAGGATATAAGCGTCCAAAACATCGCAAAAGGTTCTTTCACGCCTATCAGCTCTTTCCCGCAGAATCTTATGCCATATGGGAAAGATATGGCAGAAAAGCCTTTTCATTAGATTATTTGTTAAATGTTGAAGCCCATAATGTTGAAAAGCAACGTTTGTATCAATTGATTGCAAAGACTTTAGCATATCACGGAAAAAAACGATTTGCGAATAAATCCACAGGACCATCAAGGATCACATATTTAAATAGTGCATTTGATAATGCTCATTTTATTCATATTATAAGAGATGGCCGTGCAGTCGTAAATTCTCTAATAAATGTTGGATTTTGGAAAGAGAATAATAGTTTAACACAACCATTTTGGAACAATGGCCTACCTAATGCATATGTGCAAGAATGGAAAAATCACCAGAGTTCGCCACTAGCGCTCGCTGCTGTACAGTGGAAGAATATTATCGAAATAGCGAGAGAAGATAGCAAAGTTTTACAAGAAAATCGATATTTAGAAATCAAATATGAAGACTTTCTAACCTCTCCATATGATACCATAAATCGGATTAACGATTTTTGTAAACTGCCGTATTCTGAAGCTCAACAACAGTATTTGATCAAAAAAGTCAATGTTCGAAATATGAATGATAAATATCTGGAAGCATTTAACCACGAAGAACTGCCCATGCTAAACAACATCATGGAAGCACTTTTGTTGGATTTACATTATCCTGTATCATTGTTAAAAGACAATACCCGATGAAACATAGCCCGGTCGAGTGAGTTCTTGATCTCAAGCGTTCTCGTTTAGGGTGGCGCAATTGATCAGAAAGGTGGCGACCTGATGAAAAAACATGCGCAGGGCTTCTGTGACATTGGCCGGGAAGGCGGCCTGGCCGAGGGCCTGATCGATCAACGCGACCCAGCGGTCGCGGGCGCGTTGATCGATAGGGAAAGGGGCGTGGCGCATACGGAGTTGGGGATGCCCGCGCCGTTCGAGGTAACGTGTCGGGCCGCCGAAACGGAAAATGAGAAAATCCCGTAGTCTCGCCTCCGACTCACTCAGCTTGGCCTCAGGGTACATAGGGGCCAGAATCTCGTCCTCCGGCACCTGCCGATAGAAGGCCGCGATGAGACGTGCAATGCCTTCCTCCCCAACGATGCTATAGATTTGCTCGGGTGTTACAGGCTCCGTAGACAGGGGTTGCAACACGTGCAATAGCTGCGGCGCTTTACCCTCTTCCATAGCGCTCCTTACGCAAAGCCTCCTTAGGCAAGCGGGTGTATGTTTGCCTCAGTACTTATCTGTCATTTTCGGGATCGGCGGGTTCCTCGTGGGCGCCTTGAAAGACGTTTAACAGGGCGGAGTAGGTCTGCATCACTTCGCGGACCACATCACGTGCGACGGCATCGAAATCGTCCTCGTTATAGTCTACTTCCGATTGACGGGTATGCAAACGTGTATAGATAGCAGTCGTGAGATTCGAGGCGACGACTCGATCAATCAGGAGGTGCAGTGCGGCCAGGTCAATGTTAGCACTCGGCGTATTCCCTTCACCCATCGTTCGTTCCTCTCTGCCGGTTCGCGTGTCACACAGTGCTGTTGGAGTACCTTAATCGTCTTACGCTGAGAATGCAAGACGTAAGTCGCTCAGGGCTGAGCTGCCGACGCCACGATGTCGACAGCCCGAGGCGCTGGGCATATGGACGAACCGCCCTACGTCGGCTTTAGCACGTATCACGCAAAGGCTTGATCGAGCCGTGCCACCTGGTCCGGCGACAAACGCCAGTCTGACGCCCCGCAATTTTCGGCGGTGCGCTCGAGACTATTGGACTTGGGAATGGCAATCACATGGGGGTGAGCAGTACACCAATTCAGCGCGACTTGTGCCAGCGTCTTGTTGGTTTTGGCCGCGATCGCTTCTAGCGTACGCATCTTTTGGCCACGCCGGAACCGGGAGCGAACGGCCAGACGGCCGTCGTCCAACGGGGTGTAAGCCATAATCGTCACTTGCTGTTCGTTACAGAAGGGCATCAGTTCACGCTCGATCTCACGGCGGTTCAGGCTGTATAAGACCTGATTTGCGACAATGGGGTGGTGGCGCATCGCGGCCAGAGCTTGGCGCAGTTCGGCGGTTGAAAAATTGCTCACGCCAATGTAGCGGACCTGACCGCGGTCCACCAACGTTTCCATCGCCTGCATGGTCTCCGTGATGGGGACACTGCGATTGGGCCAATGGATCTGATAGAGATCGATGACATCGATCCGCAGCTGGCGCAAACTGGCTTCTGCCGCCCGCAGCACGGCATCGTGGCCTAGATGGTTGCCCGCCACTTTGGTGGCGAGAAACACGCGGTCTCGTCTGTCCTGGATAGCCTGCCCGACCACGTCTTCCGTGCCATAGATCTCAGCCGTATCAATCAGAGAGGCCCCCAGGTCAATCCCGTGGCGCAGTGGCTCCACCCCTCCCCGGTATTTCCAGGCGCCCAACCCAATCTCCGGCACCATCACATCCGTCTTCCCCAGAGCCTTGACGTGCATCCATGTCCTCCCCTCGTCTTCCATTCCGCATTCCGCATTCCGCATCTGTTTTATCCTCGCCCGGCAGCCGTCGCCGGGACCGGAAACTCATCCGGATCAATTGGGACTTCGATCACCGCCGGCCGGCCACATTGCAGCGCTTCGATCATGACGTCGCCGATCTGATCGGCGTGTTCAACGTAGTAACCTTTGGCGCCGAACAGCTCGGCATACTTATCGTAGCGCGGATTTCCAATATCGGCGCCGACGTAGCGCTCCTGATAAAAGTACTTCTAATATGCTTTTTCCGATCCCCAGCAGTTGTTATTCATGACCAAGGTGACCACGTTAATCTGGTGGCGAACCGCGGTTTCCAGCTCCTGTGCGTTCATGAGGAAGCCGCCATCGCCGTGGATCGCGAGCACAGGGGCATCGGGTCGGCCCAGCTTCGCGCCCATGGCGGTGGGCAAGGCGAGGCCGAGACTGCCGAGATCGAGCGGCGTGATGAGCGTGCGGGGTTGCGAAAATTGCAACCGGTCGTAGCCATAGGCCGGCGCGGCTCCGGCATCCAGCGTGACAATCGTTTCAGGCGGCAACACGCGGCGTAATTCAGCATAAACGCGTTGGGGTTTCAGGGGAAGCGTGCTCAGGGCCGCCTCTTCTTCCAGACGCGACTGCCGCGTGTCACGCAACCTGCGGGCTTCATCTCGCCAGGCGGCGCTGGTCATCGGCATGCGGTTGTGAGCGATGCCCTCGAGAAGCGCGTTTAACGCTTCGGCAGCGTCGGCCTGGATGCCCAATTCCACGGGATAGATGCGGCCGATGTCGCGGCTGTCGACATCGATCTGTACAATCCGTGTGCCGGGCTGAATATAGCGCTGGTCGTAATAGGTAGTGAAATGGCCTAAGCGCGAGCCGAGCACGAACAAAACATCAGCGCGGCGGCACGCCTCGGCGGCTTCCGCCGAGCCCGCCCGTCCCAGGGGGCCGATATAGAGCGGATGGCTACTCGGCACGGCGTCGTTGCGTCCATAGGCGGTGATCATCGGCAGCGCCAGCTGCTCGCTCAAGCGCACGGCCAGCGGATTGGCGCCCGCCCAGGTGACCCCGCCACCGACGAGTAGTAAGGGCCGTTCTGCCTGTCCGAGGATGTGGAGTACTTGCTCGATGGCGTCGGGATGCGGCAAGCGGGGATGGGCCGGCCGATACTGCTCTGGCGCCGGGATGGTGCTATCGACCTCTTGCTGGTTCAGCACATCCCGTGGAATTTCCACGAACACCGGGCCTTTTCGGCCCGTCATGGCGGTGCGGAAAGCATAGTGCATGATTTCCGCGATGCGCTCGGGTTGGTTCACGAGTACGGAGAGCTTCGTCACCGGTTTGAAGATGTTAACCAAGTCGAATTCCTGGAAGGCATCGCGCCCGTAGTTTGCCGATACCGGGCCAACGGTAAGGGCCACAACCGGGGAATGCGCCACGTATGCCGCGCCGATCCCGGTGAGCAAATTGGTGGCGCCGGGGCCACTGGTGACCAAACAGACTGCCGGCAACCCCGTGGTCCGGGCGAGCCCGTCGGCCATAAACGCTGCGCCCTGCTCATGGCGCACGTTGATGTACTCGATGCTCGTGTCGTCATAGAGGACGTCTAAGACGTCCAAAAATGTCGAGCCGACAATGCCGAAAATGTGCCGTACGTGCTCCGCCTTCAGGAGTTCGATAACGGCTTTGCCGCTATTCATCGTGGTCACGAATGGTTCTCCTTTTTATGCCCTCGATGAGAGCGGGTTAGTTCTACGCCCTCCGCCTCGATGGGGCAGGGGTAAAAGGCTGCAAACCGTTCTGGCGCTATCCGGATTCAGTGATGACAAACCGCATTGTAAGGCAAGGCAGAAAGCGAGTAAAGTGCGGCGCCTTTCGCCCTTGTGGCCCGATCGGCGCCATGGTATGGTTGCCGCATATCAGTACCGAAACACAATTAAATTTATATCTTTCCCCTGGAGAAATGTATAAAGGTAATTCTATCCAGGTGCTTCATATCCGCGTTGCTCAATCCGGGACGGATAAAATTGAGAAACTATGGAGCGTCTACATAGCGCCTGTGGATACATTCTGCTCCTCGGCATTGCCTGGCTGTTGGGGACGCGCTCGCGGCGGCTGCCGTGGAAAACCCTCCTTGTCGCCACGTTCTTACAAGTTGCCCTTGCAGGTCTGTTATTGCGTACGGAGCTGCAGGGAACGCTGTTTCACGTCATCGGGCGTGTGACGCATGTGCTGCAGAGCACCGCCCTGCAGGCCAATACGTCATTGCTCTTTAGCGGCGTCAGCAATCCGACATTTACCGAGACCTATGGCCCTATGGTGGCCCTCGATATGGCGGCCATTTTGATCTTCGTGGCGGCGGTCTCGCGCGTGCTCTACCATTACCGCGTGCTACCATGGATCATTACCAAGCTGGGCCGCGCCATGCAGCTTCTGCTCGGGATCAGTGCCGCCGAAAGCGTGGCGGCGACGGCCAATGTGGTCATCGGGATGACGGAAGCGCCCCTGCTCATCCGTCCCTACGTTGCCCGGATGACCGAGAGCGAACTCTTTTGTCTCATGACGACGGGTCTGGCCACGATCGCCGGGACCGTGATGGTCCTGTATGCCGCCATGCTGGGGCAGGCGCATCCGGAAATTGCCGGGCATCTCTTCACGGCCTCGCTCATCAGTGCGCCAGCCGCCATCTTGGTAGCCAAAATAATGCATCCGGAAACGGAACACGCCGAGACGCTGGGAGGGCAAGTACAGCTCCCGCCGGGCGACACCGTGAACGGCCTGGATGCCGCCACGCGGGGGGCGATGGAGGGCATGCAATTGGTGCTCAATATCCTGGCCATGCTCATTGCTTTTATCGGTTTGGTCGCATTGGTGAACTGGGGATTGAGTAGCCTCGACACGTGGATCAATGGCGCCAGGGCCGGTAGTTGGAGCCTGCAAGCTGCTGCTGGCTGGGTGTTTCGTCCCTTGGTCTGGCTCATGGGGGTGTCGTGGGAGTCGTCGCGTCTTGTGGGCGAATTCATGGGGTTGAAGACAATTCTCAACGAATTTGTCGCTTATGTGGCGTTGTCCCGCCACATGACTGAGGCCACACCGCTGAGCGACCGACACTTCCTCATGGCCACGTATGCCATGTGTGGCTTTGCCAATTTTGGCTCGATCGCCATTATGATTGGTGGTATTGGCGGCATTGCCCCCAATCGCAGGCAGGACTTGGCGCGTCTCGGGCTGCAAGCGCTCGTGGGAGGCACCATTGCCACGATGCTCATAGGAGCCGTCGCCGGACTGTACGTCTAATCCGTATTCTCCAGGCTGCCGGCGTACGGGCGAGTAGATGTAATTTTGGCGTCAATGGTTATGTCCCCTCATCTTTGTTCTCCCTTGAAACATTGAAGTCCGGCAGTTCCTCCTCGACGCGCCGCAAGCGTGGTGAGAGCATACCCACGACGGTTTTGACGGCCAACAGAGCGCCTGACAGGACAAACATCAGCCCAATGCCGCGCCCCGGGCCAACACCAATGATGCGTCCAACGCTGCCGGCAAGCGGGCCACCGGCAAGCAACAGCGGCTCGAAGACATCGTCGGCCAGCGGTCCGGCGACAAAATGCGCCAGCGGCAGCGACGAAAACGCGATCATTTTCCGAATGGCAAAGACCCGTCCTTGCACATCCGGCGCTACTTTGCGTTGCCAAATGGCTTGGCTGCAACCATTCATGATTGGCAGCGTGAACAGGGACAGGCTATGCGACACCGCGAAGAGCACCGCCGAAGGACCCACACCGGCGAGCAGAATACACACGCCACGCACCAGACAGGCAACATATATGCCATACATATACCGTTTGGGGCCGCCCCAGACGCTCATCGCCACACTGCCCAAGAGCATCCCCGCCCCGCTCACGGCCAAGACCGTTCCCAAGACGTCGACCGAGGCAAACGAGAGGATGAGCGGGGTGGGCAGGACCGTGACGATGCCAACCATCACATTATGGGCCGTGAAGTAGAGGAGCAAGCGCAGCAGACCCGGCCGGGCCATGATGTAGGTCCAACCATACGCCGCTTCCCGCAGCAAGGAGCCGTCGCCCGCCGCGCCCTCTTGCGTTTTGGGCGGCATCGGGATGCGAATGAGCAACAGCGAGATAATGGAAAAGAGGAAGGTCAGGACATCAATCAGTAGAACACCGGGAAGACCCATCGTCAAAAGCAAGAGGCCGCCGGCAAACGGCGCCAGTGTCTGCGCAATCGATCGCGCCAGCGGCAGCATACCACTGACGCGGCCATAGTGTTCCTTGGGCACGAGGAGCGTGGTGGCGGCGGCATAGGCCGGCCATTGGAATGCATCGAAGGAGGAACTGACGGCCATGATGAGGTAGATGTGCCAGATCTGTAGCTGCTCAGTCAACAGCAAGAAGATAAGAGTCAACGTACACAGACCCGCCCCGGTATCGCTCAACACCATCGCCAGGCGCCGGTCCCAGCGGTCGATGAGGGCGCCGGCAATCGGCAGCATCAAGACGCCTGGCAGGGACGTACACACGGTAATGAGCGCGAACTGGGTCGTCGAGCCGGTTTGCTGATAGACCCAGACACCCAGCGCAAAGCCGGTGAGACGGGTGCCGATCAGCGAGACGAGTTGCCCGAACCAGATAACGAGAAAAACCCAAATGCCAGGGAAAGAGAAACGCTCAGTCGTGTGCGGATGCATAGCAGTAGCTCGCCTAATTCTGGGTAGGATATACCTGGCCTCACACAGAATGAGGAAGCACTCTCTAAGACGTCATCATGCATCGCTAACGTTGTATTATACCGTCTTGAGATCATGAACTCAAAGAAGAAATCAACCGTTCGTGAACAAGACATGATGGCTGCCTCACCGATAAACCTGCACCGTGTACGCCAGCAGGCCGACGTCATGACGAATGGCAAAGTGAGGACAAATCTGGGCCATAAGACATGCTGTCAGTTGCGCAAATGGCAAGTAGAACAATATGTTCCGCCGCCACGGCGCATGTGCGGAGGCATGACGCCTTGCTTCTGGTCCATACGGATGCGTTAATATCTTGATCAGCGGCTCGCTGATGGGAGCCGGTCAAGAGCCAAAAGATGACAAGACAACCCAGACGTGGAGGAATAGGAACGATGGAGGCAGCCTTACAGCAGCGCATTCGGGAAATCGAAGCCCAACAAGCGGCGTTGCAGCAAGAACTCGCTGAACTGTACCAGCAAGCGGGTCAGGAGCAGCCCCCACCCTTGACAGGCGTGCGGATTCTCGATCTCAGTTGGGCCGTTTTCGGTCCGCTGTCGACGCAGATCCTCGGGGATATGGGCGCGGAGGTGATCAAAATCGAGCGCGTCGACGGCGGCGACTTGGGGCGGCAGACGTACAGTGCGTATTTCACCAATCGGAATAAACAGAGTCTGGCGGTGGATATGCGGACCCTGGAAGGGCGAGAGATCGTGCTGCAACTAGCGGAAACCGCGCATATCTTTTTGCAGAGCTTCCGTCCGGGCGTGATGGAGCGCTTGGGTCTGGATTATGCTGCGGTCAGCCAACGTAATCCGCGCATTGTCTACTGTTCGCTGTCGGGCTTTGGGCAAGATGGCCCCTATCGGCGACGGCGGGCGGCAGATCTGATCATCCAGGGGATGTCGGGCATGATGAGTGTGATTGGCCATGCCGATACGCCGCCAACGTCGGCGGGCTTCCTGGTCTGCGATGTGACGGGCGCACTCCATAATGTGATTGGCATGCTGTTGGGGTATGGTGTGCAACAGCAGCGCGGCATTGGGCAGCATATTGAGCTGTCCCTGTTCGATAGTGCAATCACCCTGCAAAGCTTTCCCTACACCTGGTACCTAAACAACCCGGACCAACCGCCGCAACGGGCGGGGGGCGGCCATTGGCGCCATCTCCCTATGTACGGTGTCTTTGAGACCAAAGACCACCCGCTGGTGCTGATGGCCGCCATGCGTGGGGAGCAATGGCCGGGGATGACGGCCGTGCCGGGCATGGAGCCGCTTGGCGAGAACCCAAAGTTTGCGACGCTGGCGGGTCGTATGGAACACGCCAAGGAGCTGGATGAGATCTTTCAGGCGCTGTTACGGCAGCAGACATGGGATGAATGGATTGCCCGGTTCACGGCTGCCGAAGTGTTGTGTGGGCCGGTGTATACGTATGATGAGGTGTTGGCCGATCCGCAGTTCCACCACAATGGTATGGTTGGCGAGCTGCGGGATCAGGACGGTGAGGTCATGAAAATTTTGCACTCCCCGATTCGCCTCAGCAAGACCCCGGCGCAAGTGCGCACACCGATGCCGGATTTGGGGCAGCATACACAGGAAATTCTCCAAAGTCTGGGATATAGCGCAGACGCCATGCAGCGCTTACGCGAGCAAGGCATTATCGTCGGATGAGTCGAATGCGGAATGCGGAATGCGGAATGCGGAATAAAAGACATCTCATAGCCCAAGATCAACGGCTGCATGCCGGTCTTACATTCCGCATTCCGCATTCCGCATTTGTTAGAAGGGTCGGCGGTGGGAAAACGCCCTCTCCTCGCTGGTGATGAATTCCAGCAGGGCCGCCTGGCCGTCGTCATTGGCCCTGCGGACGCGTTGGAAGGCGGCGGCGATCTCATTGGGGTCTTCCACGCGCTCGGCATAGCCGCCCATGGCCCGCCCCATGGCCGCGTAGTCACCGCCGATGTCACGCGTCTGGTAGCGTTCATGCGACAGCCGCATCTGCTCCGTTTCGATGGCCATGGACGAGTTGTTCAAGACCACGGTTGTAATCGGAATGCCGCAACGCGCGGCGGTTTCGAAATCCAAGCCGGTCATGCCGAAGGCGGCATCCCCCATAAAATTGACACAGAATTTGTCCGGCACCGCGAGCTTCGCGCCGATAATGAGCCCCAGGCCGGTTCCCAAGGCATGGGATTTGCCCCATCCCATGTAGCCACGTGGTGCGGTGGCGCGGTAAAACGGGATGAGCTGGTCCCGCGGGCTGCCGGAATCATGCGTGACGACGGCCTCACTGGGATTCACGGTTTGCATGAACTCCCAGATTACCCGGTACGGGGTGATAGGCGTCTGCTTCGAGGTCAGCGTGGGCATCCACTCGGTCAGCCAGGCCTCCCGCACGTGCTGGACTTCAGCGGCTTTGGCGCCGTCATTGGGTTTGCCTGTGCCCTTGGTGAGATCTTTGACGGCCTCAATCAATTGGCGCAATACGTGTTTGGCATCGCCGAGGATAGGGTGCTCTGTGGCATAGTTTTTGTTGAGATCGCGCTCGTCGTTGGTGGCATGAATGATCACTTTGCCCGGCGGGATATTGGTGCTCATGCCGTGCCGCGTGAGGCTGCTGCCAATGCTGCAGACCACATCGGCTTGGCGCAGAAAATGATGCACCGTGCCGGGCATCACCCCACCGCCCGTGCCCAGCGCCAAAGGGTGATCTTCCGGAAAGGCGCTTTTGCCCTCGAGGGTGGTCATGACCGGCGCTTGCGTCACTTCGGCGAGTTCGGCCAGCTCGGCCGACGCTTCGGCATAGAGCACCCCCTGGCCGGCGTGCAAGATGGGCTGTTGCGCCTGCAGCAACACCTCGGCTGCGGCGGCAATGTCCTGCGGGTTGCCCATGGGCTGGGTCGTGCGCACCGGCGTATAGTCCACGGTATCGCCGATGTCTTCGGTCGCCACATCGGCCGGGATTTCCACCATGACTGGACCCGGACGTCCCATCTTCATGACGCTAAAAGCCCGGCGCATGACGTCGGCGACCCGGGCCGGGACGTTGAGCGTCTCGACATGCTTGGTGACCGAGGCATAGGTACGAGCCGAGCTAAAGAGGGGAAAGACCTGAGCCTGCTCGCGCGGATGGCCCAGGGGTAGGAAGAGCATCGGCACGGAATCCGAGAAGGCCGTGGCCACGCCGGGAAAGGCGTTTTCCGCCCCGGGACCGTATTGCATGGCAAAGACGCCGGCGGGTCTGCCGTTCGCCGTGCGGCTGTAGCCGTCGGCCATGCCGGCGCCGACCCGCTCTTGCCGGCAAACGAGCGGGCGGATCCCGGCAGCCGCGCACGCTTCGATGAGCGCCGTGGTGGGATAGCAGTTCAGATACTCGACCCCTTCACGTTTCAAAATCTCTGCGATGGCATCAATAACCCGCATACGGTGTCTCCTTCCGTGCGTCCTCCAGGGTAGCCAAATGGTGCTTAGGCTCTGGAGCCTCATTGTGCAGGGGCTGATAGGGCCTTGCAAGCAAAAAGAGATCAGGCGTTGCCAGTCGGATGTTTGCGGGTTCGGATGGCGGCCATGGCTTTTTGGCTTGACTAGGTCTATAATAACTTGGTCGTCTGCCCATCGTGATCGCTGCAGGGGGAGGCGGCCCAGGAGAGAGCGACATGCTGCATGAGGAGCAGGTATACGGCGAGCGGTGCGCAACGGGGAGGAAATGATGGCGGCGGCCATGGTTGAGAACTGTTGGAATGCGTTATGTTCCCTAGCGCAAGCCGTCAGAGCGTGGGACAAGCCGATTGACTTTTGTTCATTGCGTTTTGGCGCGGAGGAGGCGGTGCGCATCAATGCTGTCCTGGGGCCTCAGGAGGGGTGTTCGACCGTCACGCTCGGCCTCAATGTCCGGTTCGATATGGAGCTGGAGGTCACGGCGCAAGGCGGGGCGTATTTCATCTTGGAGGATTTCATTCGGGTCATGGTGGTCTCTACGGAGACGCTGTCGCCGGACGTACAACGGCTGATCTGCATCTATGCGCCCTATTGTTTTGCTGCCATGCACGCCAGGCGGTGGCAGCGGGCCTTTGCCGTCAGCCACTTTGCGCAGTCACTGGATGGGCGGATTGCGACCGTTACGGGCGATTCCAAATGGATTGGCAGTGATGAAAATTTGATCCATGCGCATCGCATGCGCGCCTTGTGTGATGGGATTCTCATTGGCGCCAATACGCTGAAGCGCGATACGCCGGCATTAACCGTGCGCCACGTACAGGGAGAAAACCCGCAGCGCATTGTGGTCGGCTCGTCAATCGAGGGGCTCGATTGTTTGATACAGGCGAGCCCGGAGCCCATTGTGGTCGTGGGGCCGCAGGTTCCCTCGCCGAATCGCCACATTCGCACCGTGACCGTGCCGCGCGACAACGGCCTCATCTCAGGGGTGCCGCTCCTGCAAGCCTTGTATCAACAGGGCATCTTCTCCGTCTATATCGAAGGCGGATCGATCACCACCTCGCATTTTTTGAGTGAGGAGGCGATCGATGTGGTGCAATTGCACATTGCGCCGATGATCCTGGGCTCCGGGGTGTCCGCCTTTATGATGCCGCAGATTACCCATGTGACCGATTCGGTGCGTTTTGTGTCGCATCAATTCGTCCCGATGGACGACCATATGATGTTTGTCGGCACCACGCAACGCTTCAACGCGCAGGATACCGTATGACGGAGGCTCGGGCGCTGTGGTTTCAGGGTCCGTCACGGGCCGAGCTGGTGTCGGAAGCCTTGCCGGCGGTGGCGGCAGAGACGTGCGACATTCGGACGCATTTTTCCGCCATCAGTCCTGGCACGGAACGCCTGGTTTATACCGGGCAGGTGCCGCCGGCGCTCTACCAGGAGATGCGCTGTCCATACATGAGCGGCGATTTTCCCTTCCCGGTCAAATATGGCTATGCCCTCGTTGGGGAAATGGTGGCGGGGCCGCGGGATATGCACGGTCAGCTCGTGCATGTGCTACATCCGCATCAGGACCGCTGCCGCGTCCGTCTGCAGGATACGTTTCCGGTACCTGCGGCGGTGCCGCCGCCACGCGCCACCTTAGCGAGTAACCTGGAGACGGCGGTCAATGCCCTGTGGGATGCACGTGTCGGCATCGGTGAGCGTGCCCTCGTGGTCGGCTTTGGCATTATTGGCTCTCTCGTCGCCCGGCTGCTGACGCGCGTCGCCGGTGTGCAGGTGCAGGTCGTGGATGCGCAAGACGCCAAGATTGACCTCGCCCGGCAGATGGGGTTTGCGGCCTGTGATCCGACGCAAGTGGCCGACGATTTTGACCTGGCCTTTCATGCCAGTGCCAGTGCGGCCGGGTTACAACTGGCGCTGGATGCCGTCGGCTTCGAGGGACGGGTCATCGAGTTGAGTTGGTACGGCAGGCGCGATGTCACGGTGCACCTGGGCGGATCATTTCATAGTCAACGCAAAGCGATCATCGCGTCGCAGGTGTCGCACATTGCCACGCCGCAACGCCCACGGTGGGATTACCGGCGTCGCAAAGCGCTCGTCTTTTCTCTACTCCACGACCCAGTGTTTGATCAGCATATTACCCACGTCGTGCCGTTTGCCGAGCTGCCCCAGGTCTATGACCGCTTGCAGCAGGCGCCGACTGCAGGGCTGGCCTACGTGGTGGACTATCTCGTATAGGCCGGCGCAAGTAAGTTACCTCTTTGCGTACCGCAAGGTTAAGCAAATCAGGATTGCTAGGGATACGTTATTGCGGTATGCAGTACGAGCAGGAGAACGTGACAGCCATGTATAGCGTAACGGTAAGCGACCATATCATGATTGCCCACTCGCTCCGGGGCGAGGTGTTTGGCCCGGCGCAGCAGATGCACGGCGCCACCTATGTGGTCGAAGTGGAGTTTCGCAGCCAGCACCTGGATCCGGACGGCATTGTCATCGACATCGGGCTTGCCGGTGATTTGCTGCGCGAAGTGTTACAGCCGCTGAATTACCGCAATTTGGATGAGAGCCCGGAATTTCAGGGGGTGAACACGACCACGGAAGTGCTCCCCTCTGCCATCTTTTCTCACTTGCTAGCGCGTCTGCAGGCGAGCGGCAGGGTGAAGATGGGGCCAGATGGTCTGCAGGCGATGAAGGTAACCCTGCGAGAAACCCCGAGCGCGTGGGCGGCCTACGAGGCCGCCCTGGCGTAGGGCCGCTCGGATCGATGACGACGGCGAGCGCCAGAGGAGTTCTCAGACCATGCCGCTTCCTCAGAGCTACTCTTTCACCCGTTATCTGACGGCCAAACGTACGATTGACGACCGTGCCTTCAATCCGCATGTGTGACAGAGTCTGGTGCAAGCCCTCCCGGCGAGCACGCCGCGGCAGCCGCTACGCATCCTGGAACTCGGGGCCGGTACCGGTGCGATGGCGGAACGGATACTCGCGGCCGATATGTTGACCGACGCCACGTATACCGCCATCGATGCCAATCCCGATAACATCGCCCAGGCCCGCCGTCATTTGCCGCAGTGGGCAACCGAGCGGGGTTTTGACGCGACGGCAAACGACGGCGGGCTGCATCTGCAGCGCGGGCGGCAGCACGTTGGGTTGCACGTTGAAGCCATCGACTTGTTCGATTTTATCGAACGGGAGCGCTGTCGGCAGACCTGGGATCTGCTCATCGCCCACGCGCTCATTGACCTGTTGGACGTACCCACGGCATTGCCGCTCCTCTTTTCGGTCCTGCGTCCTGGCGGTCTTTTCTACTTCCCGATCACGTTCGATGGCGCTTCGATCCTGGAACCGGCCATTGATCCCGGATACGACGACTGCATCGAACGGTTCTATCACGACACCATGGATCAACGCCTCGTGCGCGGCAAACCCTCGGGTGACAGCCGTACCGGGCGACATCTGTTTACGCATTTGCGCGCCTTGGGAGTAGACGTGCTGGATGCGGGCAGCTCCGACTGGGTCGTATTCGCCGGCGCGCAGGGATATCCTGCCGACGAAGCCTACTTTCTCCATTTCATCATCCACACCTTCTACACGGCTTTGACCTCTCATCCTCAGCTCGATCCGGAGCGATTTACGCGTTGGATTCGCCAGCGGCATGCCCAGGTCGAGGACGGCAGTCTCGTGTTCATCGCGCATCAACTCGACCTGCTCGGGTCGCTGCCAAAGCAGCCGGATACGTGATCGTGGCGCCGTCTGCCTCACCTCGCGTCTGACGCCCCGATGGCCGGGCTATGCCCTGGCGCCGCCATGCCGAGTCCGGCAAACTATGAGAATGATCTTGAAAATCGTTATCAAGATATATAAGATAAGCTGTCAACGTATGGCGTGACCGCTTCATGAGTTGAAGCAGGGGCACGATCTTGTGATGCTGCACGGCAGAGCGCGAGCGCAAAAGTCGTAGGAGCACGGTTGTGGCTCGGGCCATTGGTGTCGCATGTCAACACAGATGCGCACGATGGCGAGCAAGAAGGAGACGGACGATATGGCAAAGCAGAGATGGGGGAGATGGCGTGGGTGGCTGGCACTGGTGATGTTGTGGAGCGGTGTGATCATCGTGCCGGCGGTCGATGCGGCGGAAAGCCTCATCGTGTATTCCGGCCGTGGAGAGAAATTCACCAGACCCACTGCCGAAGCGTTTACCAAGCAAACCGGTATCCCGGTGCAGATGCAGACGGGTAAGTCGGCGGCCATTTTGGCCAAACTTCGCGTTGAACGGGATAAAAGCCCGGCTGATATCTTTATCACCAATTACGTGGGCGTTTTGGAAGAAGCCCGTAAGCATGATTTATTGGCTCCGGTCACGTCCCCGATGGTCGAGCAGATTCCCGCTGAATTCCGCGCTCAGGACCATACCTGGCTGGCGTTCTCGGCCCGTTTGCGGGTCATTGTCTACAATACGGACATGGTCAAACCCGATGCCATATCCTCTCTGTTGGATCTTGCCGAGGCCAAATGGCACGGCAAAGTCGGCACGGTCACGAGTGGCAATCAATCCTTTATCGGTGGCTTGACGGCCCTCTACGCGCTCCATGGCGCCGAGAAAACCGAGGCGTTTTTGCAGGGCCTCAAGGCCAATTCCGAAGGGCGCGTCATGCCTAAGCACACGCCCGTGGTGTCGGCGGTGGCCGCGGGGCAATTCCCGCTGGGTTACGTCAATCACTATTACTACTACCGCCATAAAGCGAAAAACCCGGATGCGCCATTGGGCATCCTGATTCCGGATCAGGGCGACGCCGGCATGGGAGCGGTGGTCACCGTCGCCGGCGCCGCGATGCTCAAATCCTCGAAAAACCGTGAGGTGGCCCAGAAGTTCATGACGTTTTTGATTTCGCCGGCAGGCCAAGAAATTTTTGCCAAGGTGAACTACGAATATCCGGTCAATCCCAAAGTGACCGCGCATGAGGCCGTGGTGCCGCGCGATCGCATCAAACTCGCCCCGGTGAATCTGGCGCAGGCTTTTGGCAGCCGTGCCCAAGCCATTGCCTTGATTGAAAAGGTGGGCCTGGAGTAGCGGATTAACCACCCGCATGGACGGTGTCCAGGCAAACGTCTCATGATTCATGGAGCCGATACTGGACATCGTTGGCTTGGCGGTTAACCGCCCCATTGGCTTGTCTTTGCCGATCGATCGGTTTACCGCGGCCAACCGCATGCATGGGCTGAAGGAGACGCAGACGATGACCCTGAATGGCGGCCCCCACCCCGACGACTCGCCAGCCGGCAAAATCCTCAAATTGTTACAGCAACATGGCGCCTGTACGATCGGGGTTGTAAATTCCGCATGCAAAAACGCCTGGATGCTTCCGCTGCCCCCGCCCATGTCTCGCCATTCCCCCTGATGAATCCTATCGTTGGCTACGCGGCACAAGCTGGCGAACGCGTTTGACGGGTCAGTCTGCGATCTCTTTTGTCCTGAGGCGTAGCATCATGCTCAGACGGTGTCTCAGCGTTAGGCCGAAGTTCCCCTGGCAGAATAGGCGGAGGGTTAAGTAGATCAACAGGTTGGCCCAATTCAAAAGTCCATTTA
>CBCXVS010000005.1:0-69022 GCA_965178525.1 uncultured bacterium
CCTGTAAATGGACTTTTGAATTGGGCTAACCTGTTGATCTACTTAACCCTCCGCCTATTCTGCCAGGGGAACTTCGGACTAATCATTGTGGCCATAACATACGCACCCTCCGAACCATGAGGAACGGTGATAGATTCACGCGCATCTGGTGCATGACTATAACACATCTGGCAACTCAGCCCAGCAGCTGGCAGGGTGTGTCGAACAAGAGGATGTTGGTCCTATCTATCCTGATAGCGGCTGGATTGCCACGCCTCACGAGACACGATGAAGTGGAGTTGGTCCCAGCAGAGCCGCTCCGAATCCGCCTGTGGCGTCCGCCCGTGCGGACGCAAACCGAGGCGCTCCATGACGCGGATAGACGCCTGATTCGGCTCGTCAGCACTGGCGCGGACGGCGCTGAGGCCGGCATGGGTAAAGGCATAATCGATGGCCGCCCGGGCCATCTCGGTGGCGAAGCCGCGATGCCAATGGGACGGCTGTAAGGCGTAGAGGAGTTCCAAGACCGGCGGGTCGTAGAAGTCGCGGAAGCCGGTGAGGCCCATGAGCGGAAGCGCCCCGTGCTCACGCACAGCCCACAGTCCAAGGCCACGCGTGGCAAACGAGGTCTCGCTGTCACGGATGATCCCCTCGACCCACGCCAGGGACATGGCGACGCCATCGGTCAAATAGCGGCGGACATCCTTATGCACCAAGAGGGCGTGCAGGTCGGCGGCCTCGGCCGCGCGCACAGGGCGCAGCACGAGCCGCGCCGTTTCGATGACGTGCTGCATCATCGTCTCCAATAGCTGACATTAGTTGCGCCAGTTCTTCTTCAGCTGCACGCCGCCGTCACGTGGCGTCGGGGCGGTGGCTGGGGCTTTCCAGCCTTCCTTGAGTTGAACACCCCCGGTGTGCGGCGGCGATGTCGAGCGCGGGGCTTTCCAGTCTTCCTTGAGCTGGATGCCACCCTGACGTGGCGTGGGTGTGGCGACCGGGGCTTTCCAGCCCTTCTTGAGCTGCAGGCCCTCCTTGTTGGATGGCGATGCCGGGTTCGGGTTTTGCCACCCATCCTTGAGTTTCAGGCCATCGGCCCCATACAAGGGAACCGCACTTACGAGCACCAAAAGGAGCAGCAGCACGGTGCAGCCTGCGACATCTCGCTTCCATCTCATGAGGCATCCCCTATCCAAAACCCATAGGGCCCAATGGCCCGAGCGACATTGGTCCACCCGATTCTACTGAAAAATCTCCGGCGCACCGACGTCGCGATGCATGGCATTGCAGTCGTCCCCGGAGAGACCCAGACCTTGAGCCAGCTCGGACAGATACTCGGCCTCAGCCTGTTCATCCAGCTCGATCCCCAACAGCGACATGGCGTAGACTTCTCGCTCCATACCCCGTGGGATGCTCCGAATAAACCCTTGCGTGTCCAAGGGCGAGGTGAGTTCATCGCGTAAAAAGTCGGCTTCTTCCTGGCCAATATCGCCGAGGCGTTGCAGAATATTTTGCTCTTCTTGTTCATCGACGCGACCATCGGCCTTGGCCGCATTCACCATGGCGCGGATGAGAAATTCAGCGCGACTGTTCGCCTCATCATCATCATAATCGTGGCTGGGTGGCGCCTCGTCGCCACCGAACAGCCCGCCCAGAGCTGACATGGCGCCGCCGCCATCACCGCCGCCGCTCATCTTGCCGCTGGCATATTTGGTCAAGGCGGTCACGGCCAAGCCGCCGAGCACCCCCATCACGGCTTTGCTACCGAATCCGGAGGACCCCGTCTGACCTCCTCCCGGTGCGCCACCACCGCCTAACAGCCCGCCGATCAGTTGGCCGCCGAGACCCGAGGCCATACCGCCACCACCCATTAAGCTTCCAAGCAGTCCCATTGCATCCATAAATCGTGATTCCTTCATACACAGCGGGTTCACATCATGGCTTTGGTTGTTGAAACTACCATTGACACCGTCAAGTTCATGAGGACCGAGAGAATGGGAATAGAATAGAGGAGATGAGACCTCGGGTCAACGTGATTTGATGGCGCCCTGCCGCAGAGACATCCCCCGCTCCCAGGTTCGGGAGAGGGAACCATACGACAGCGCCGGGTCACTGCACGCCTTTGAAGAGATTCGGCAGCCACAGCGCCAGGCCGGGGAAAAGGACAAGCAAAAAAATGACGATCGCCTGGCCGAGCATGAACGGCAGCACGCCGAGCCATAAATCCATGATCGTTCCGCTCTCCTCGCCAGCCTCCTCCATGACGGATTTGCGAATGCCGTGGATGACGTAGAGGTTGATCCCTTCCGGGGGACTAATGAGGGCGGCTTCCATGAGAATGACAACGATGACGCCGAACCAGACCATGTCGACGCCCGCCGCTTGCAGGGCCGGCACCAGAATGGGAATCGTGGTGACAATCATGGACAAGGCCTCCATGAACGTCCCCAGCAGAATGTAAAAGAGGATGAGAAACAGCACGAACGTCACGGGGGACAGATTCAGACCCGCCACAAACCGGCTCACTTGCGTCGGCACGCCGAGAATAGAGAGGGCGAAATTCAGAATAAACGCGGCAGTGACAATCAGCATAATCATACAAGACGAGCGCACCATGGAAAGCATGACTTCTTTCAACATCTGCTTGTTAATGCTGCGCTCAAAAGCCGCCAGGATGAAGCTGGCCACGACGCCAAACGCCGCCGCCTCCGTGGGGGTGGCAATACCGGCATAAATCGTCCCAAGTACGATCACCATGAGCGCAAACATCGGCGTCAGGGCCAGCAAGCCAATGAGGCGTACCCGCCAGGGCGGCGCCGCTTCACGCGGGGCCGTACTCGGCCATATCTTCGCCATCGCGGCAATAATGGCCATGAACACCACCGTCAGGAGAAAACCGGGGATGAATCCCGCCAAATACAACCGGCCAATGGATTCCTCCACCAGCACGCCATACAGGATGAAGCTAATACTGGGTGGAATCAGAATGCCCAACGTCCCGCCAGCCGCCAGCGAGCCGACGGCCAAACGCTCGCTGTAGCCCTGCTCCCGGAAGGACGGTAGCGAGACCGAGCCGATCGTTGCAGCCGTGGCGGCGCTGGAACCCGAAACCGCCGCAAACATGGCACACGAGGCAATATTGGAGTGCAACAGCCCCCCGGGAATCGGCGCCAGCCAATACGACAGAATGCGGTACATGCGATCTGCAATGCCGCTGTGCACCAAAATTTCCCCCATCATGATAAAGAGCGGCACCGCCACCAAAATAAAGTTGCTATTCGTATTCCATGCGATCTGCCCCAACATATCCCACAAGGGCCGATCGGAAAAAATCTGCATCAGTGACATGCCGATCAGCCCCAAGGCTGTGGCCACGTATAGCCCGGCCAAAAAAACACCGTCATCAATATCGCCGCCACCAAAAGAACCATACACCCTCCCCAAAAAGCTCTCAGCTCTCAGCTCTTCATTTCCTTCATTCCGCATTTCCTTCATTCCGCATTTCCTTCATTCCGCATTCCGCATTCCGCATTCCGCATTCCGCATTCCGGCCCCACCGGGCCACCGAGACTTTGGCGCACCGGCACCGCGGCGTCGCCTTTCGTCACCATCACCCACCATTCCATGATTTGAAAAGCCGCCAGGGCGAACGACGTCGCGGTTAAGAGCGTAAAACCAAGCGCCAAGATCGTTTGCGGAATATAGAGCGGCGTCAGCAAGTAGGTTGACGAGCGGATACCCGTGTCAATCGAATCCACCACCAAGAACCATGACTTCCAGGCAATGACCAGGGCAAAAAATCCCATTAATAGCGACGCCACCACATCCATGAACAGCCGCAGTTTGCGGCCCATCAAGGGCAACAGAACATCAATCCGCACATGCGCTTCCGTTCTCAGGGTGTAGGCCATACCCCAGGTGCCGGCCAAAGCCAGGATGTCGCCACTGATCTCGTCGGTGACACGGGTCGTGGGCAGCCCAAGGATATACCCCCACTTCCGCGCCAGGACATCGTAGGTGATAAAAAATGCGGTGAGCGCAAAGAGAGCGCCCGAGAGATATCCCGTCCGAATCAGAATCGCATCCAACCCATCCGAATAGACTTGTATGCGCCGCAGTAGCGGCACCCCGCCCGCCCACTCTTCGCCACTGTCGTCGGTATTCGCCGCCGAAAGCTCACCCATATGACTCTCCCCTCTTCCCCCCTTCTCCCTCGTCTCTTCATATCTCATTTATGGCTTGACCGTGAATCCCGCGTGCGGCGCCATGATGGTATTAAACAACTCCGCCGCCCGCTTCCCGCCGGCGCGTTTCACCCAAGCCGGCACCACTTCGGTGCGCAAGACGTCTTTCACCTTTTCCTGCAGCTCCGGCGTCAGCGCCACGACCTTCATGCCACCCTCAACACATCCGTCGATGCCATTCTGATGCCAGTACTGGCGCAATTTAAGGGCCTGCTTATCGATGATACGTTCCGCTTCTTCTTTCAAAATGTTCTGCAGGTCCTCGGGTAGCCGCTTCCAGGTTCTCTTGCTGATCACCAGAGGCAATTCGGCAAGCTGGGTGATCGGCCCCACCAGATATTGGGTGACCTCGTACCACTTCTGGGCATCCCCGGCAAACGAGGCCGTAAATCCCCCGCCCACCGTCCCGCGCTCCATCGCCGTGTAGACTTCGGCAAAGGCAATGGTCAGCGGCTGTCCGCCCAGCCCGCCGACGAGTTGGGCCAAGGAGACACTGTGCACCCGGGCTTTATACCCTCTAAAATCTTCCGGCTTGGTGATGGGTTTACGGCTAAAGAGAAACTGGTCGGTGGCAAACGCCGTCCCGAGGAGAATACCGCCAGCTTGCTTTTCGATGATTTCCGCCAGATGCGGTTTCCACGCTTCATACGCCTTCACCATGGCCTCATCATTGGGTAAAATGCCCGGAATCTCGAGCATTTCCGCAATGGGCAGCTCACCGGCAACATACCCCAGATACATTTCGGCCACGTCCACAATGCCCGTTTTGACCAGCCGCACCGTCTCTGCCCCGCCAAATCCCAGCTCCGGCAGGGAGGTAAACTCGAATTCCACGCGCCCCTTGGCCTGCGCTTCCACTGCTTTGGCCCACGCTTTCCACAAATCAAATTGGAACACGGTGCGGTTAATGCCCATCACCTTCAGGTGAAATGTTTTGTCCTTGGCCGCCGGCGCCGCACCCGGCGTCAGGGTCGCCACGCCAAACACGAATGCGAGGAGTGCAATCATGTGCAGCAGGCTGAGCCGTCGTTTGATCGGCATGCATCTCTGCTCTTTCTAATGTGCTCACTTGTGCTCAAAACAGGACAAGCTGCACACGCTGAATTCCTGCTTCATTCTGCTGAGTTTCACCCGCTTCCAACATGGGCGGGCCAGCGCTCGGCAGTCCACAGGCGTCAGGATTTCCCTGGAGCCCAGGGTATCGTTCCAGGTTGCGCGCGGCGTGCTCATCCCGGTCTTCGGTATGACGGCACACAGCACAACGAAACACACGCTCTGACAACGTCAAGGTCTCGTTGATGACACCACAGATGCGACACCTCCGGCTCGACGGAAACCAGCGATCGGCAACGATCACCTGGGCGCCATAAACATCTGCCTTGTACCCATCTGGCGCCGGAACATGCCGAGTCCCATATCCGATATCGCTCGTGACAGACGGCGATTCCGCACCATCCCTTTGACATGAAGGTCTTCAATCACCACCCGGTCAAAGTCGCGACACAAGTGCGTCGTCAGCTTGTGCACGGCATCCCGTCTGATGTCCGCCATCCGAGCATGCAATCGGGCAAGCTTGGCCTTGGTCTTGTACCAGTTCGCCGATCCCTTCACACGCCGCGCCAACTGACGATTGAAACGCCGCAATTTCGCTAAGGCGTGGCGCAATGGCTTCGGGCCTTCGATATACTCACCCGTGCTCAACGTCGCCAAGTCTTTCACGCCCAGATCGACGCCAACCACGCCCGCTTGGGTTTCGCTTGCCTCCGGCAGCGTCTCGATCTCGACTTGGATGGCTATCGACCACCGATCGACCGTACGGCTGACGGTAGCGGAGACGATCTTGCCGCTAAACCGCAAGGCTTCACGCATCTTCACCCACCCGATTTTGGGCAGACGAACGCGTTTGCCTTGCAGCTCAAACTTATCATTGCTCACATAAAATGAGTCCTGTGCCGTACCTTTCTTCTTGAATCTGGGATACCCGGCTTGCCCTCTGAAGAATCGTTGAAAGGCATCGCCAAGCTGGCGAAACACCTGCTGATTGGCATCTTTGGGCGAGTCATAGATCCACGGAAATTGCTCCCCCTTGATCGTGTTGAACTGGCGTTTCAGCTTGCCCGCCGTCGGCTTCTCACCGGCCTCATACTGCCGTTGCCATACCGCTAAGGACCAATTCCACGTGAATCTCGCACAGCCTGCCGCTCGTGCAAACTGCTCTCTCTGATGACGGTTTGGATCGAGGGCAATACGGTGAGCGAGAATCATCGGAAAAGTGACCTCCTGACCCATCAATCAACACGTTTAAACACTTGTTGATTACCTAGGTATCAACTCCTTTTCTAGGAACTCACCTCATACCCCACCAACGGTGCAATAATCTCATTAAACAACTGCGCCGGCCCCTTGCCATCAACCTTCTGCCCACTCGCCCGTTTGATCCAGTCGGGAATCACTTTCTCGCGCAGAGTCTTTTCCACCGCTTCACGCACTTCCGGCGTAAACGGCATCAACTCCATGCCCTTTTCGGCGTTCTTGTCAATGCCTTGCTTATTCCAGACCTCGACCTCCTCAAGGACGCCCTTCTCAATGATTGCAACCGCTTCCGCCCGCATCATGGTCTGAATGTCCTTCGGGAGTTTCTTCCACACCCGTCTATTGACGGACACCGCCACATGGGGACGCATGGAAATAGGACCCACCAGATACTTCGTCACTTCGTACCAGCGCTGGTCATACCCCGGCTTGGTTCCGGTAAACGCCGCATCCAACGTGCCCCGCTCCATCGCCGTATAGACTTCGGCAAACGCGAGACTCAACGGCTCGCCCCCCAGACCAGCCACCAGCTTCGAGAGGGCGACGCTGTGCACCCGCGTCTTCAAGCCGCGAAAATCATCCAGGGTTTTAATGGGTTTTTTGCTAAAGATGGCCTGGTCCGGATAGGCCGCCATCGCCAGCAGCTCCGCATTGGCGCGCTGCCGCAGCAACTTGGTTTCGGTGGGCTTCCAGGCCAGAATGGCTTTTTTAGCCGTTGCCGCGTCGGGGAAGATACCTGGCATCTCCAGAATTTCCATCAGGGGCATCTCCCCGGCCACATAACCACCGTAGATCTCCGCCACGTCCACCACGCCGGTCTTGATGAGCTTGATCAGTTCCACCCCGCCAAAGCCCAGCTCCGGCAGCGACACCAGCTCAATCTCGACTTGGCCATTGCTCTTTTCGTTCACGACCTTGGCCCACCTCTCCCAGTACGGCCAGGTATCCACGGCACGACTGATGCCCACCATCTTCAACTTGTATTTGGCCTCGGCCGCCGCCGTGGCAACGATTCCGAAAAGGAGTATGGATAAAGCGATGATGACGAACCCATATTGGGTGTGATGCTTCGGCATAACCTACGTCCTCCCCTGGACTACGCGTTGGGCTCCCGTTTCACATAGACTGTGTCCCCCTCCACCCGGACATCATATGTGGGAACAGCCTCTGACATGGGACCCGTGATCAACTTGCTCGTCCGCACGTCGAAACGGGCGAAATGCAGGGGGCACTCCACCTCATAGCCTTCCAAGAGGCCCCTGGACAACGCCATATATTGATGCCCACAGACATCCTCCAGGGCATAAAAGGTTCCCGCCACATTGGCTAATAGGACCCGCTCGCCGTCAACCGTGACCCATGTCATCTGGCCTGGGGCCAGCTCGGAAACCTGCTTCACCGGGACAAATTCATCCATGGCGGGGTGCGCTCCCTTTTGGTCTAATTCACATCGAACTGAAACATCTTGGCGGCATTCTCCGAGGTCATTTTGCGCCGGTCGTCTTCTGAGGTATTGGCAAAGAGCCGCCCCAGAAACGCTTCGGACTGCGGCCAGGTCGATTCGGCATGGGGAAAGTCATTGCCCCACAGCATGTTCTTGACGCCGATGATATCGCGCAGGCGGATGCCGACCTCGTCCTCCATGAACTCCACGAACAAGTTGCGGCGCCAGTAATCGCTGGGCAGCATGCCCTCACGGGACCGCCAGCCCTTAGTGACCACGGGCCGCTCACGATAGGTAAAGTCCATTTGGCTGAGCCAATGGGGAATCCAGGACAGCTCGTGCTCCACCGATCCCACGCGCAAACCCGGATAGCGGTCGAACACGCCGGAGAAAATCATCGCGGTCAACGAACTCCGCACCCAGTGATCGGTGGTAGATCGGCCCACCGGGCTCAGCTCACTCACATCCATGGTAAATTCACAACCCGGAATGCCGCCGCGATTGGTGGCAATATGAAGCAGGATCGGCATATTGAGATCCTGTGCCGTCCACCACAATTTGTCATAAATGGCATAACTATAGGGCCGCTCGGGCAAGGGATAGACCGGGATGAACACGCCCACCATCCCCAGCCGGGCGCAGCGCTCCATCTCCTGGCACCCATTGTCAATATCATCGACGTTCACCATGCCGATACCCTTGAGGCGCTGGGGATCGGCACGGCAAAATTCCGCTATCCAGTCGTTATACACGGCGCAGATGGCGGAGAGCAGTTCACTGTCCGGGATGCGGTACCAAAAGAGCCCTTGACTCGGTTGCAAACACGCGCCCCAGACGCCATCGTCTTCCAATTCCCGCAACATCGGCTCGGGCTCGTACGCCGCCTGGCGAACATCGTCCCACACGCCGAGGAAATCGATGGCAGAGGGGTCTTCAAAGCGCTGTCCCGCCTGAATCACCGCCCCCAGGGTGGCGACCTGCGTATCATCGATGAACCAGGCGTCATAGTCTCGGCCCGCCGGTGTTTGCCGCCGCTGCATGCGCGGCGCGCGGTCACGGTATTTGGGCTCAATGCGGCTGGTATACATGTCGGGCGGTTCGACGATATGGGAGTCTGCCGAGATGATTTTGTATGCTGCCATGACCTGCCTTTTCCTTGCACGACATATTGACAGTCGCACGGGCCGTCGTGCAGGCCCGCCACGACTCGGGCGGCACAGTGCGACCTGCCTCGCAGCACGCCGCGTCAGACGTGTCAGGCGTTGAGGCCACGTCACCATCGGCGTGGCACAGGTCTAAATATCGCACAGAGAGGCCGCGCGGACGGAAGCTCACGCACGGCAAAGGCGTACATGCTCGCCGTAGCTCTGCGTCACCCCTAGCAAGGCGCACCGTTCGTGTCAACGGCGATTTGGTCGTCCATGTCCTGACGTTCTGCAGCAGACAGAGTATACTCACCACGACATACACACCGCGCACGCAGAGAGAAGGAAGCCCACATGAGCCCGCACGACGCGACCTCGCTCATCCCTCGCGCTATCCTGTTTGGCAATCCGGATAAGAACGGGACAGGGGTCTATCATTGGATTTGTAGGTGACGACTCGCCCTCCCCTCGGGTAGTATGGTCATAGACGGGGGTGTGGCTCTTGGGGTCAGTGGCCTGTCTCAACAGGTTCACCACGACTTGAAATGCCGCCCCCGTTGCCTGCATCATCCAAGAGGTCGATCGGGATGGCGCCCATCGTCGAGATGGTGGCTCTGTAAATAGACGAGACCCAAGGATGAGCATGCCAGCTGGGTCACCTGAAGGCGAGCCCCATGTTCGAGACGGTCCCCCTTGAAGTCCGAGTCAGTGTCGATATTGGCAGTCATCAGCACCGCGTGGCGATTGGCCTGTCTCCTGGTGAGGTGCTCGAAGAGTTTGATATCGTGCACCAAGCCGAGGGCTTTGAGCACTTCTTTGCCTGCATTGCGACCTACGAACAGCAGTATGCGTGCCCGGTGGCGGTGGCCATGGAAGGGTTCAATGGGTATGCGCGGCCGTTGGATACGATGATTCGCGCCCACGACTATCGCCTCTACAACATGAACAACCTGAACCTCGCCCGGTTCAAGGAGATATTCCCCGGGGCGGCCAAAACCGATGCCCTCGATGCGCGTCAGGGTCTTGAGCTCTTTCAGCTTCGCGATCACCTGCCGTTAGCCAAGGATGTGCTCCAGGAAGTGGCGGCTACGCCTCAGGCAAATGACATCCTCAAGCGGCTGACCCGCCGTCGCCGTCGCTTGGTGCGCGAGAAGGGGCGGGTGCTCAGCACCCTGCAATCGGACTTGCAAGCGGTGTGTCCGGGGTTGCTGGAGATCACCAATGATGCGGGCAATCTCTGGTTTCTTCGCTTCTTAAGCAGTCGGGACGACCTGCGGCAACTGGCGCGTCTTCGTCGCGCAAGCCTGTGGAAAATCCGAGGTGTGGGGGCGACGTATGCCAGCGCGATTCAAGCCTGGCAGAACCAGGCCGGGTTTAGTGATGAGGTGGTTTGGGTGGGGGAGATGATCCAAGCCGATGCCGCTCGGATTCTGGAGTTACTCGATCCGATCAAGGCCTTGGAGGCGAAGATCGATGCAGTGGCCCAAGAGTCGTCAGTGGCGAGTATCCTGGACTCGATTCCGGGCTTTGGTCGGGTGTGCAGTGCCGAACTGGCGGGGGAAATCGGCACCATCGAGCGCTTCGGAAGTGATGCGAGTCTGGGTTTGTATCTGGGCATGTCCAACCTGGACAAGAGCTCGGGCAAGTTTCAGGGCTCGAAAGCACCCAAGCACGTCCATACGCGTGCCAAGGCGGCGATGAGGATCGCGGTGGACCACCATCGCAAAGGTGTAGCGGAATCCCAGCGCTATGACGACAAAAAGCGTTCGGAAGGCAAAACGCACAATCAGGCCATCCGAGCACTAGGTCGTCACTTGTGCCGTGTGATCTACAAATTACTCAAGGAGGAGCGCAACTACGAAATTCGTGATGAGGTCATTTTTTCCTTGAAAATTCCAGCGGGATGTTCAAGTCTTGCTATTTACTATTTATGGGGCTGGGAAAGCTAATGCGAAGTGGGTGTGCCAGAACTTGAGGGCAGTTCATTTTAATGTCAATAGCAAGACTTGACCCCTTTTCCTGAAGCGAAAAAAGGTGTTGACACGGAGCGGCATGGCGGATATCATGGCGCCTCATTAAGGGTCCTAGAAAATTGCGGCACGTAGTCTGTCCAGGACACAGGAATGTCAGGCACCTGTTCTGAGGAGGTGGTCATGATGGAAAAGACGCAACTCCAACTCGATATGCTTGTTCCCGAGCAAGTGGCGCCAGTTACGCGTAAGGCACTTTCCCAAGAGACAGCTCCCGCCATCAGCGCCCTTGCACAGGGAGGGGTTTCGCCCCATTATACCCTAGCGCAACTTACCTGTATTCCTTTTGCAGGTGATGATGCCGAGTAGCCTGCCCATCTTAGCAGTTCCCCTCATCTGTATCAAATTCCCGTTCCCGTCGTTTGTGGCGAGCGATGGCCCACAATAAAACGCGCCACCACCTCCATCGCGGGCCAGGTATCCGATACCTGGCGCCCCTCGGGGGTGGCTAGCCGGGCGTTAGCGCTCCGGTCAGAGTTGACACAGGTCTTTGGCGGAGCGCCCTCATCCCAGCCAGAAGTCGGCTGCCCCAGCACGCGCGCGGCGGGGTTTTGGCCTTCGATTGGTAGCGTTGACAGAAACGCCGGTAGGCGGCGGCACATGCCGCTGAGCTCTTCCCCAGGTGCAAAAACGCTGGATGCCCCTGTGTCAGGTCATCATCGGTCAAGCGATTGTAGCTTCCATAGTTGCTAAAAAGGGCATAGAGCTTGAAGGCATATTGATCCAGAGCCGGCTTCAGGGCATAGAGGAAGACCTCACGGCAGGCATGGTGTGAGAGTCAAAACGCGCGGTTGTGACAACGGGGGGTGACGTCATGGGCATAGCCCGGTTGGAATGTGCGTGGTCGTCGTGGCATCTTCGTTTCCTCTGAGGTGTGAGTTCGTGATCTTGCATTCGCCCGTATGATCATCCATACTGAGCGCCTTAAGCACAAGAAACGATGGAGGCTAAGCAGTCGGCATGGCGGACTTGACGGACATTGCCGGACTTCGTGACCTGTGGTCCCACACATGGGGCGACCCCGACATTACCATCGCCGTCCTAGATGGCGCGGTGGATCTCGACCGCGCCTGCTTCCGGGGCGCCCGTTTCACCACTCGCGCACCCTACTGGCAAGACCCCATCGGCCTCGATCCGGACGCCCTCGCCGTCTTTTTGGAAATTCTCAGCGGCCCGGACGATGACGAAACAAAAGTCGCCAACCTGGAAGCGGCGGTTCCCAATGCCCGCACTCGCATCAGCCTGTTGCTGGCGTTTCACGCCACCCATATCAGCAGCACGATCTTCGGCCAACCGGCCTCGCCGGTCGAAGGTGTCGCGCCCCGTTGCACGGGCCTCAACATCCCGATTGCCTACGATGAGGGCGGCTTTATCGATCCTCTGAACCTGACCCGCGCCATCGAGGCGGCTCTTGAAGCCGGCGCCCATATCATCCACGTCGCCGCCTGCCACCCGACGCAGAGCGGCATGGCCCATGACCTGCTGGCACGCGCAGTGCGCCAGTGCCAGGCACAAAACGTTCTCATCGTCGCGCCGGCGGGCAACGACCAGGGTGAATGCTGGTGCATCCCGGCGGTGCTGCCGGGCGTCCTCACCGTGGGCGCGATGCGCGACAATGGCCAACCGTTCCGGTTTAGCAACTGGGGCGGCCGCTATCAAACGCAGGGCGTCATGGCGCCGGGGGAAGAGGTGTTAGGGGCCCAGCCGGGCACGGACACCCCAGCCCGGCACCGGGGCACGAGCTGTGCGGCGCCCATTGTGACGGGTGTGGCGGCCTTGCTGCTGAGCCGGCAACGTCAGCTTGGCCAGGTCCCGGACCCAGAAGCGGTGCGGGCCGCGATGGTGCACAGCGCCATTCCCTGTGACCCGGCAGAGGTCGACGAACCGGAGCGCTGTTTGCGCGGCCGGCTCAACGTGCCAGGGGCGGTAGCGTTGCTGACCGGCACGCCTCTAGAACGGGTTGTCTCTACTGCGGGCGGCTCGACAGAGGCCGCCCATGCGGCAACAGCTTGCTCTGCCCACCTATCCCGCGCCGAGGCGGCTGCCAGTGCGGCGTCCCCCCTCGTCTATGCCCTGGGCACGCTGGGCTACGACTTTGAGACCGAGGCGCGGCGCGACGCGTTCACCCAGCTCATGCCGGCGGTCGAGGTCGGCACCGCCGCTGTATCGGCCAATCCCTACGATGCCCGGCAGATGATGGCCTACCTGGCCGAGCATGGCTCGGACGCGGCGGCGCTGATTTGGACGCTCAACCTGGAGTCAATTCCCATGTATGCGCTGCAACCCACTGGCCCCTTTGCCGACGAGGTCTACGCCATCTTGCGGCAACTCCTGGCTGGCCAGGTGGTGGCAGCCGGCAGTGCGGCGTCCATCGAGCGCGTCAGCATACCGGGACGGTTGACGGATCGCACCGTGCGGCTCTTTTCCGGGCAAGAAGTCCCGGTGCTCACGCTGGTCAATCGCCGTGGCATATACGGGTGGCAAACCGAGACCCTGGTCAACGCGGTCCTGGGCGCCATGCGCCTGCAACACCCGCAGGCCGACGAGCCGACGCTGCGGCAGGCGTTGCACAGTTTCCTGAACCGCGTCTATGACGACTTGCGTAACGAGGGCCGCACATCCCGTGACCGGGCGCTCAACTTCGCCGCCACGAATGCCTTTCAAGCCGCCTCGACCCTGGCCGAGGCGGTCGCCAGTGGCTTGGAGCTGGACCGTATTGAGGCCGATAAGAGCCCCTTTTGCCGCACGGGTAGCGATTGCTGGGATGTGAAGCTGATTTTCTTCGATCCGGACAACGGCCACCGCGCCCGCAAAGTGTACCGGTTTACCATCGATGTGGCCGACCGGCTGCCGGTCACCTTGGACGAGGTGCGCTCGTGGTCGGTGCCCCATTGAGTGGTGAGAGGCGATGTGCATGCCCGATCTCATGACGATACCCGGCCTGTACGCCCTGTGGTCCAAGACCCGTGGCTCTCCTGACGTCACCGTGGCCGTGCTGGATGGCCTGGTGGATCAGACTCACCCCTGTTTTGCCGGCGCGGCGCTCACCCGGCTGCCCACCCTGGTGCAAGGGGACGCTCGTGCCCGCAGCTTGATGTCGCTGCACGGCACACACGTGGCCAGCCTCATCTTTGGCCAGCCTGGCAGTCCGGTGTCGGGCCTGGCGTCGCAGTGCCGGGGACTGATCGCGCCGGTATTCGCCGACGAACGGCGCCGGCTATCACAACTCGACCTGGCCCGGGCCATCGAGCAGGCGGTCGAGGCCGGGGCGCAGGTGATCAACGTGAGCGGGGGGCAACTGACGGATGCCGGCGAAGCCGAGGATTTTTTGCAGCAGGCCGTGCGCGAATGCCGGAGACGCAATGTTTTACTCATCGCTGCCGCCGGGAATGACGGCTGTGAGTGTCTGCACGTGCCAGCGGCGCTGCCCGCCGTGCTGGCCGTGGGCGCCATGGATGCCCAGGGTCACCCCTCGCCTATAGCAACTGGGGGGAGGTCTATCAAACCCAGGGCGTGTTGGCTTTGGGGCAGGACATCACGGGGGCTCGACCGGGCGGCGGGACAATGCAGTTGAGTGGCACCAGCTTTGCCGCACCGATTGTGAGCGGTGTGGCGGCGCTGCTGTTGAGTCTGCAGTGCCAGCGCGGCGACGATCCGGACCCCTATGCTGTGCGCGCCGCCATCCTGCATAGCGCCTTTCCCTGTGAGCCTGGGGAGACGGCGAACGGTCGCCGGTGTTTGGCCGGAAGGCTCAATATTCCGGGTGCGTATACGTTACTCATGGGAGACTCCCTCGTGGCCGAGCCTGTCGATACCGCCGCGTCAGCGAGCCCCTCCGACCCCGTTGTCCGCACCCCGCAGCCCGATCCGCCCGCGCCGGCCAAGGACAACGCGCCGCCGCCTCCGGAGGACCGGGCTGCCGTGATCCGGCTGCCGGCTGCCGCGGTGCTGCCGAGCCAAGCGGAGCACGAGGGCGGGTTGGTCTATGCCGTCGGCACGCTCGGCTACGACTTCGGTTCCGAAGCCCGCCGCGACTCCTTCCAACAACTCATGCCCGCCGTCCAGGTCGGGGATATCACCGTGCCGGCGAACCCCTACGATGCCCGGCAAATGGTGGATTACTTGGAAGGGAATCTCTCGGAAGCCTATTCGCTCACCTGGACGCTCAACTTGGAGTTGACCCCCATCTATGCGATCGAGCCCATTGGCGCCTTTGGCCGCGATATCTATGCCGTGTTGCATGAGCTGCTGGCGGGCCAGATACAGGCCAACAATAGCGCCGCGTACATCGAGCGTGTCAGTCTGCCGGGACGGCTAGCCGGCCGCACCGTGCAACTGTTTTCCGGCCAGGTGACACCGGTCGTGGAGGTGGACAATACGCGGGGGCTGTATGGCTGGCGCGTCAACACCCTGGTCAGCGCCGCCCTCAATGCCATTCAGGAGGAGCCGCAAGAGACGGATGTGGAGGCGGTGCGGCAGTCCTTGTACAACTTTCTCAACCGCATCTACTATGATTATCGCAACCTGGGCACGACGTCGTCCCACCGGGCGCTCAACTTTGCCGCCACCAACGCCTTTCAGGCGGCCTCGACGTTCGCCACGGCGGTGCGGCGCGGCATGGAACTCGACAGCATCGAGGTGGAGCGCAGCGCCATTGCCCGTCTCGATAGCGATTGTTGGGATGTGAAGCTGAAATTCTTTGACCCGGAAAATACCCGGCGGGCGCGACGGGTGTTCCGCTTTATCATTGACGTCAGCGACCGCATCCCGGTCAGCTTCGGTGAGGTCCGGTCGTGGTCGGTGCCGAACTAAACACGGCTCGATGCAACGTTATCGCCATCGCAGGAGGCGACATGAGACACTTTCCCATACAGGCCGCGCCGGTGCAACGGCCGGGCGCCTTTGCTCCCCATTGGATAGGCGATGGCGCTGTCATGCGCCCGTATCGGTTGTCCGGGGGGCACGTCGATGACCCGCCGGCGTGGCGCCGCCGCAGCTATGCGGAACTCAAATCGTCCGGGGGCTGCGGCTGTGAGCCCTGCCGGGCGGCACAGAGGCGAGCCGAGTAAGGCGAGGAAGCGGACGATGATGATAACCGGACTGTTGCTTGTCGGCGCGGCGGCGTACGTCGGCGCGAGACTCTACAAGAAGCCTCGCCGCCTTGTCCAGCTCCTGGCGCCATCCCAGCCAATTGCCCGGCCAAGTTCCCTGCCTGCCCCATCCTGGTACGACTGGGCCAAGCGCGCCCTCGACAAGTTCAACCTGCGTGAAGTGTCCTTGCTCTTTGACTCGGCGCGTCAGCAACAGTTGCAAGAACTCGACGCCACGACAGGCAAACCGGTTATGAGTGCGGAAGCGCGCGAGATTAACCGACGCATCGTGCTCGCAGTCGGATTGGCGGGCCTGACCATTGTCGGCACGATCGGCTTTCCGCTCCTCATCTGGATCAGTGTGCCCATTCTCGTCTACCAAGCCATCCCGGTGGCGCGAGGCGGCTATGACGAGCTGGTGCAGCAGCGCAAAGTCGGGGGGCAGGTCATCTCGACTCTGTTCATGGGTGGCGTGCTGATCCTGGGGTATTTTTGGCTGGCAGCGATAGGTGGCGTCTTCTTTTGGGCGACGGAAAAATTGCGGTTCAATATATACAACACCTCACGGCAGCGTCTGGCCCGTGCCTTTGGCGAGCAGTCCCGTGTCGTCTGGGTGCAGCAGGGCGAGATCGAAATCGAAGTGCAATTCGAGGACGTGCAAGTCGGTGACATCATCGTGGTGCGCGCCGGAGAAGCCATACCGGTCGATGGCATCATCACCGAGGGGATCGCCAGTATCGATCAGCACATGCTGACGGGCGAAGCGCAGCCCGCCGAGAAAAGCGTGGGCGATCCAGTCTTCGCCGCCACGCTCGTCCTGGCCGGGACGATTCGGGTGCGGGTGGAAAAGGCCGGGACCGACACCATGGTGGCGCACATTGAGGACATTTTACACAGCACGGCCGAGTATACCTCCACGCTGGAGTTGAAGGGCAAAGTCATCTCGGACAAAAGCATCTTGCCGACGCTCGCCCTGAGTGCGGTGACGTTGCCCCTGCTAGGTCCGACGGCAGCACTCTGCACGCTCTGTTGCTATATTGGTGAAGGCATGAAATTGCTTGGCCCCCTAAGTCTCCTGAACTTCCTGAATCTGGCGGCCAAGCACGACATTTTGGTCAAAGATGGGCGGGCGTTGGAGTCCTTGCAAGATGTGGACACCGTGGTCTTCGACAAAACCGGCACGCTGACGCAGGAACAGCCACATGTCGTCGCCATCTACCCGTGTGATCGTTACACCGAAAACGAGATATTGGGCTACGCCGCGGCCGCTGAAGCCAGGCAAACGCACCCCCTGGCCCGTGCGATCCGGCAGGAGGCCGAGACCCGCCACCTGGACTTACCGTCTCTCGACGAGGCCACCTATGAAGTTGGCTATGGGTTGCGAGTGGAGATCGAGGCGCAACAGATTCGGGTGGGCAGCGCCCGGTTTATGGAGAGGGAAGGGTTGGTTTTGCCCGCCGACTTGGTGCAGCGCCAGGCCGACTGCCACAAGGGGGGCTATAGTCTGGTGATCGTGGCGATTGACGAGGCCATTGGCGGCGCCATCAAATTGCATCCCAGCATCCGCCCCGAGGCGAAAGGCATCATACAGGACTTACGGCAACGTGGCCTGGCGGTGTACATCCTATCGGGGGATCACGAGGAACCCACGCAGCAATTGGCGCATGATCTGGGCATTGAGCAGTACGTGGCCGAAACCTTACCGGAGCACAAGGCCATGGAAATTGGACGGTTACAAGACGAGGGGAAATCGGTCTGTTTTGTCGGCGACGGCATTAATGATGCGATCGCCCTGAAGAAGGCCCATGTCTCCGTGTCGCTGCGTGGGGCCTCCACCCTGGCGTCGGATACGGCGCAGATCGTCTTTATGGATGGGAGCCTGAAGCAACTGCCACGCCTGTTTGAGCTGGCCGATGCCCTGGCACGCAATATGAAAGGTAATTTAATCACGCTCATAGCGCCGGCACCGGTCCTTCTGGGCGGCGTCTACTGGCTGAATTTTCGTATTTACGCGACCTTTGCCGTCGGGGTGACGAGCGGTGTCGTCAGCCTCACGAATGCGATGTGGCCGGCCATTCGCCCGCTGATGCAAAAGGGATCCGCAAAGGGCGCGAAGAGACGCGAAGCGACCGGGGGCGTCGAGGCATTGGCAGCCAGATGAGTCAGACGACAAGAAGCAAGGTGTGAAGCGTAAGCCGGACGGAACCGCCGGCTAGACCACCAAATCGAAGAGCCGCTGCTGATTCGCGATCAGGCCGCGTAAATCCAGATTCACACTGCGGAGTTTGGCGGCAAGGATATTTCCCAAATTGCGCATAATGGCATAGCCGAGTGGGGGAGCTTCGTCCATGAGTGCAAAGAGTTCTTCGCGCGGGATGACATAAGTGGTCAGGGGTTTGTTGGCAATCATCGTGGCGCTGCGGCGATGCCCGTCTAAGAGAGCAAACTCGCCGAAGATTTCGTGTTTACCAACCTGATAGATCGACGTGGTGTGTTGGTCACACGGCAATCGGATCTCGACACTGGCTTGACCATGGGCGGTAATAAACAGTTCTGTCCCCGCACTACTTTCATAGAAGATGATGTCACCCTGGTTGTATGTCACCACACGGCATAACTGACTCAGTGCGACGAGATAGGCGTCGGCCAAACCAAAGAACAAGGGAGCCTCTTGCAGACAGAGCCGGACGGCTTCGAAATCGGCCGGTCGATCTCCGATCTCCGTTGATACGGTCATGCACCCCCCTTTTCTACGACGATCAAGGGTGAAACGTTTTGTATGTTCATTCCGTGAATATGTATCGGACAGCAAAACCGGAAACTTAATCCGCTAGGCAGGACGCAGCGGGGGCGCACGTTGCCACGAGCACCATAGTAACGGGCAATCCGTGCGCCTGTGGCGTGGGTGGCAAAACGTGGCTTAGCGCTTCTGCTCCAGGGCGTTGATAAGGACGTTGAAAGGATCGATGAACTTCTGTACACCCTCATGTTGCAGTTGCCACGTGACGTGGTCGAGGTCAATGTCAACTGCCTGCAGATCTTGCAACACCTTGCGGGCTTCATCCAGACCGGCTGCAACCGTGTTTTCCATGACGACACCGTGATCGCCAAAGGCCGCGACCGTCTCATCCGGCATGGTATTGACCGTGTGTGCACCAATGAGCGGTTCGACATAGCTGACATCGCTGTATTGCGGATTCTTCGTGCTCGTGCTGGCCCAAAGCGGCCGTTGCACATGCGCGCCTTGCGCCTGCAACGCCTCCCAGCGCGCGCCGCTGAAGATCGTTTTGAAACTCTGATAGGCCAGCTTGGCATTGGCCACCGCCACCTTGCCCAGCAACTGCACCGGGCGCGCATCATAGTTCGGGCTGTCGACCGGCAACATGCGGTGGACGAGGAGCTGATCCACCAACACATCGATGCGGCTGAGAAAAAAGCTCGCCACTGACGCGACCTGACGGACGGGCTTGCCCTCCGCCATTCGACGTTCCAATGCCGTCACATACGCCTGTGCCACGGTCTCATAATCCGCGATTGAAAAAAGTAAGGTAATATTGACATTGATCCCTTCATAGAGCATCTGCTCGATAGCGGGAACCCCCGGCGGGGTGCCGGGAATTTTGATGAGCACATTGGGACGGTTGACCGCGTTCCACAGCCGGCGGGTCTCTTCCATCGTCCCGGCCGTATCGTAGCCCAGCGTGGGCGCCACCTCCAGGCTGACGAAACCATCCACCCCCTCGGAGGCATCGTACACCGGCCGTAGCACATCACATGCATCCTGTACATCGCTGACGACGAGGTGCTCGTAAACCTCTTTCGTCGTACAGCCGTCGCGGACGAGTTGGGCGATCTGCTCATCGTAGGCGGTGCTACTCGTAATCGCCTTGTGGAAAATCGCCGGATTCGACGTCACGCCGCGCAATCCCTCCGAGGTGATGCGTTGCTGAAAGGCGCCGTTGTGGATCATATCACGCGTCAGGTTGTCGAACCAGTAACTCTGCCCGTATTTTTCCAACTGCTGCAAGGGATTCATGCTGGTTACTCCTTAGTTTTAAAGAGCTATCAGCTATCAGCTATCAGCTATCAGCTAAAAAAGAAGAGAAAAGATTTTTTCTTCCAATGTTTTAGCTGATAGCTGACAGCTGATAGCTAAGAAGCCTACACGCGAAGAAGCTGTGTGGCCCTGGCAACGATATTCTCGACCGTAAAGCCATAGTGCTTGAATACCTCTGCCGCTGGCGCACTGGCGCCGAACGTCGTGATACCAAGCACATCCCCCACATCGCCGACCCACTCGCGCCAGCCCATGGGCGAGCCGGCTTCGACGGCCAGACGGGCCGTCACGGCGGGTGGTAACACCGCATCACGATAGTCCTGAGGCTGCTCCCGGAAAAGCTCCCAACTCGGCAAACTGACGACACGCGCGTCGATACCATCCGCCGCCAGGCGCGCTTGCGCCTGCAGGATGAGGGAGACCTCAGAGCCACTTGCCATCAGCACGACGTCGGGCAACGCGCCACTCTCTCGGGCCAGGACATAGGCGCCCCAGCGCACGCCCTCGGCACTCGCAAAACGGCTCCGGTCGAGGATCGGCAAGCCCTGGCGCGTCAAGACCAACATCGTGGGGCCCTGGCGGCGCGTCATCGCCACACGCCAAGCGTAGGCCACCTCATTGGCATCAGCAGGGCGCAGCAGGCACAGATTCGGCATGGCCCGTAACGACGCCAGATGCTCGATGGGCTGATGCGTCGGCCCATCCTCGCCCACGCCGATCGAATCGTGCGTCATCAGGTAAATAACCGGCAGTTGCATGAGCGCGGCCAGGCGAATCGCAGGGCGCGCATAATCGGTAAACACGAAAAAGGTCGCGGCATAGGGCCGCACCCCACCGTGTACCGCCATGCCGGAACAACACGCACACATGCTATGCTCACGCACGCCCCAGGCGATGTTGCGCGCCTCATATTGCCCTTTCGCAAAATACTCGGATGACGTCATCAAACTATTCGTCGACGGCGACAAGTCCGCACTTCCACCCAGCAGCCACGGCACCTTGGCGGCAAACGCATTCAAGACCTGCCCTGACGCCGCCCGCGTCGCCATCGCCCCCTTGTCCGGCGAAAACTGGGGGATGTCCGCGTCCCAATTGTCCGGCAGTACGTCGCTCATGGCCGCTTCAAACTGGGCCGCCAATTCCGGATAGGCGCGCCGGTAAGCCGTGAACCGCTCCTGCCACGCCTGTTCCAACTCCGCCCCGCGGCCTACGGCTTGGCGCATATGGTCCAGAACTCGCTTGGGCGCCAAAAAGCGCGCGTCCACCGGCCAGTCGTAGACCTGCTTGGTGCGTTGCACCTCCTCCTCGCCTAAGGGCGCGCCATGCGCCGCCGACGTATCCTGAAAGTTGGGCGAGCCGTAGCCGATATGCGTCCGCACAATGATCAACGAGGGCCACTCCGTCTCGGCGCGGGCCGCGGTGAGCGCATCTGTGAGCGCGGCGAGATCGTTGCCTCGATCCCCAATATTCTGCACATGCCACTGATAACCCTCGAATCGGCGCGCAACATCGTCGGAATACGTTAGGGCCGTATTGCCTTCGATGCTGATGTGATTGTCGTCATAGACATAGATGAGCTTGCCAAGTCCTAAATGCCCAGCCAATGAGGCCGCCTCGTGCGAGGCGCCTTCCATCAAGTCGCCATCGCCGCAGAAGACGCAGGTGTAGTGATCGACGATCGTATGTCCGGGGCGATTGAGCACCGCGGCCAGGTGGGCTTCGGCCATGGCCATGCCAACGGCATTCATCATCCCCTGCCCGAGGGGCCCCGTCGTCACCTCCACGCCGGGCGTCATGCCATACTCCGGATGCCCCGGCGTTTGACTCTCCCACTGGCGAAAGCGCCGGATCTCGTCGAGCGAGACGTCATAGCCAGTGAGATAGAGCATGGCATATTGCAACATCGACGCGTGCCCGTTCGACAGCACGAATCGATCGCGGTCAAACCAGCGCGGATTCCGCGGGTTGTAGCGCAGGAATTGCGTCCACAGCACATACGCCAACGGCGCCAGGGCCATCGGTGTCCCGGGATGCCCCGAGTTGGCTTGTTGCACGGCGTCCATCGCAAGGGTGCGAATGGTCGCAATACATACGTCCTCGACAGGCATGGTCTCAAGCTTGCTCATGGTCGCCATCCTTTTATCCCAGCCCGCACGTTCACAGAGATTGATGATCACCCCCAGCACCGGACAACTCTGCCCAAGCTCACTTGCCGCAGATTATAGCATACGCCACTCGGCGATTCGCATGATATAAATCCGAACCCGGAAGCGCATCTGCGTCCACTAGGATTTGCCGATCGACCACGAGAATGCTAATGGTTAGGCCGCGATCTCCGCGTTCACCCGGCTGTACTCAAACGGCAAGCCCGTCGGCTGGCCTGTGCTCGGATCCGGGGTCCCAAGCGTCTGATTCGCCACGAGTTTGACCTCGTACATCAGTCCCATCGCTTGGTCCAGTGCTTTCGGCTTTCCATTGAAGGTGTGGTGCAGTGCATTGAGCAGTTTGCTGTAGCTGAAATTGAACTGATCGGCCATGCGCCGCGAGCGCGACCCTTCCGGATAATCCGTGGCTTTGGGGTTCTCCGGCGTTGCCCAGACGCCGTCGGGGTCGAAGCGAATCGGGGCACCTGTGTAGGAATATCCCTCCGGAATATCGGGGTTGGGGCGCAGCCGCCGGCCATGATCAATCTCGGCAAAGCGATAATAATGGGCAAACGCGCCGCTCGGATCCAGCGGGCTGAGTTTCGTGCCTTCGCCCTGAGAAACGATGAGCTGCAGCCCGCTTTGGGCGGACGCAACGTTGGTAATCGGGAACAGTTGGGTCGGCGGAAACCACTGTGGGTCCACCACCTGGCGGTCCGGATCGCCCGTGAAAATCCCATCGCCGAGCTCGCCGATTTTATCGATGACGGCCTGATAGAAGTCACCGATGGTGGCAAATTCCGGTGGTTCCGTTCCTGCAGCCCTGAGAGCTACCGGAAAATGGAGCGGGTCTTCCGGTTCTTCGATCCGCATAAATACATCCTGTACGACCGACTTGGAAAACGGCGCGAGCCCGACGATCAGGTCGCCGCCAATGTGCATGGGGAGTGGGCCAGGGTACGTCGGGACAAAACCCGGTGTATCGATCTGCGGCACGCCACCAATGGCGTTGAGCGTGTTGGCAGCGATCGTCATGTGCAGCATTTCCTCGATCACGACCGAGCGGATGATATCCTCAATGGCCCGGTTCGGCCCGCGTTTGAGGGTAAACAGCGCGGTCAAATAGGGCGGAATGGTCGCGTGTTCCAGCTCAATGGCATTCTGCAAGTACGTGTAGAGGTCGCTTGCCCGCTCGGCAGCATAGACGTTGTTGATGAATCGACGCTCAATGATTAGCATGCTTTGTTCTCCGTGTAGCGGGTGCAGCTCACTGCGCTGTTTGATCTTGAGCTTGGATCAGGCTGCGCATGAAATCGGCTTTGCCGCCGATTTCCTCCTGCAGCTCTTCCGCAGTTCCATGTGCACGGGGGCTGGGCGCCACGCGTACCGCCGGGGCCAGGGCTCGCAGCGCCGCGGCATCCGGGGAACGCGGTCTTGCCGGTATGAGTTTGTTGTCCGGGTTGCCATAGATGAGCGCATACGTCCCATCCGGGTTCTTCTGCCGCAGCCACTTCAGAATGGTCTCCGTCCTGGCGCCGGAGAGATCTCGGGTAACCGGCATATGGTTGGGGTTGGCCATGTCAAGCGAAAAGGCAAGCTCCAGAATAGCGCGGTGCCGGACGACTTCGTCGTAGTTGCCTAAATCGAATAGCTGCTGGCTCATGATCGGGTAGAGATTGCCAAATTGCTGCAGAATCGGTTGAATGTGTGCCACCCAGGTGGGTTGCTCGGGAACTTCGAAGGCATCGCGCACGTGCAGCACGATCACATCCAAACCGGGTTGTGGGATGGGCGTAGCCGTCTCAAGGCTGTAATTCAACACGTAAATTTGCCCGTCGATATAGCCTCTGGGATTGTCCGGGTCGCTGGCCTGCACAGTGAGGACGGCGGTGCCGTCATCTTGCGTGTCCAAGGTTTGCGCGTAGGTGATGGCATCTTGCGGAAAACCCATGTACGGTACCGGTGCGCTCGGCGGTTGCGCACCGCCTGCGCCGGCCGGTTGTGACGGGGGCGATAGATTGACATTGATGGCCGCGTCAGGCAGCGGCCGGCCGTATGCTGCAGCATAAAACGTGGTTTCGGCCACAACTGGAGTCTGGCGCCCCGGATCGAGCCGATGCACAAACGGCTCGGCGCGCACGAACAAGCCGCCCGGCGTTTCCCGGATCGCGATCGTCTGGCGGCCGCCGGCGTCGGTTTGAATCAGCGCAAGCGGATGGTCACGCAGCAGATCGAGTGCGGCGTCATCGATCGGAAACGTGATTAATCCTGCGGTATTGAGAAGCCAGTCCGGTTGCCGGTAATCGATGGCGCCCAGGCGGAGATACTGTGATGCGGAAATGGGGCGTCCTTCGGTCAAGAGATTATCGTTGCGACCCGCCGTATGGTTCAATACTGCCAAGTCGAGCCGGCCGATATCTCGCAGCTCTCTGCCGGACGGCGAGTTCGTCAGTGGCAAGCTGTTGCCAAGATCGGCCGTGACCGTACTCGCGGTTTCGTCCACCGTACACGAGAAGAAGTTCAAGCCAGCGGCAGTGGATCGACTATTGGCGGGCGCCATGCGCCGGCCCCGCACAAAGCTGAGCGGCTCGCTGGCATGTGCCGGTCCAATGGCGCCGATCACGGTGCCAAAGGTAAAGCGGTCCTGAGTGGAAACGGTGAAATAGCCGAAGGTCGTCAGCGCCACCGAAAGCAGCCCGTCTGCCGTGTTGGCGCGCAATTCCCGCAGACAACGTGACGCGTCGAGCGCCGTGGGCCATTGCACATTCGTGAGTACCGATTGAAACACCGACGAGGCCGTCTGGCCGTTCACGGCAGGGCCGCTCTGCCGGCCGAAGAGGATGTCACGAAACGGCACCGGCGCGAAATCGCCTTCAAAAAAAGCCGATGTCTTGCCGTCGTGCAAGCGTATCGTGAGTCCCCAGATTTCCGAAGATAGCTGACACTGCGGGTCGAGGTCCACCAATTTGCCGCTGACATGGCCGTCAGAACCGCCAATCCTCAGACCCACAACCGGATCCTGGGCGGCATCATTGGCGCCACTGCCGTCTTGGTAGCCCACGGCTTTGACGGTGCAATTGATGAGACGGAAGGCGCCCGATCCGCTGGGATTCCACCAACCGTTTAGGGTGCCCAGATCACGGTCCTACGGTTCTTGGAAACGGGACTCGAAGGAATACGTGTCGTAATGGCGCACGTCGTTGTTGACAGTCGAGACATCCGCCTGGAAATCGCCCGAAAAGACCAGACGCAGGTTCCCGAGGTAACTCATTGTGCTCTCCTTCATCGATCGGGGATGCCCTGGAGGCTCGTCCGAACTGCTAAAGGCTATCGGTATGCGTAAGAGTATAGAGGAGCCAAGCATTTTTGCCATGCGGATTCCGCCGAGCTGGCAAAACGGGACGTGACGGCCCGTCGGCCGCCGAGGGCTCCAGGCGCCACCCACTTGAAACAATTGAAACACAACTTTCCACCCGCATGACATCAAATTGAAACATGCCATCCGTAAAATGACACCCGTCAACGCGAGGAGAGACCTGAAACGCGACCAGAGAGACGGACCGCCGTTGGCGCAGATTGACCACGGCGGTCTTCGGATCATTGGCAGGACTTGATCTCATTTCATACGAAGGTAGACATGATGGACACGGTGGAACACACACTCAAAGCCAGCGGATTGTTTGAGGCCCTGAACGAGGACGAGTTCCAAAGCGTGGCCAGCACCGCCACAACCCTGCAGCTCCCCTCCAACACGATGATTGCTCATGAGGGTGAGGTGGGGCAGGAATGCTATGTCATTTTCCATGGCGCCGTGCAAGTGTTGACCACCGCCGCCGATGGCCAAGAAGTGGTTGTGGCCAAGTGCGAAGCAGGCGATTTTATTGGAGAACAGGCCCTCTTGCCAGACTCCAAAGGCCGCCGTAACGCCAGTTTGCGAGCACATTCTGATGTCACCTTACTACGCATTACCAAGACCGATTTCCAACGCATCTTGGCCCATGATCATCCCCTCAAGGACAGGCTCCTGCAGCGGGGTAAAGAGCAGGTCCAGCACAATCTCTTGCGGCAGTCCGCCTTATTCCGTTCGCTCTATTTCGGGGCCGACACGGTGTGGTATCGTGAGGAAGGGATGGCGGACCGCGAGGTGGTCTTCCGCCAGGGCGACCCTGGCGACAAGGCGTATGTGGTCTTGTCCGGCGCGGCCGACGTGTACGAGGAAGAGGCGGACGGCAGTCCACGTCTCTTGCGGCAATTAGGTCCGGGCTCGGTGTTTGGCGAACTGGCCTTGCTGGAGCAACAGCCGCGTTCGGCGACCGTGCTGGCCCATGGCCCGCTCAAGGTTCTCAGCATCGATGGCAACCGCTTCCTGACGCTGTATCAAAGACGCCCCGAAGTACGCGAATATATGCACACGCTGAAGAACATTTATCCTCTGGCCGGGCGCGGGTTTATGACGCAATACCTGGGCACCTTTCTGGGGATGGAGTGTTTGACCACCGTGGCCTCGCTCATCGATGGCACCACGGCGGTCAGCTCGCTTGTCATTGGTCACGAGATCTTTCACATGAGCGTTACATTGCATGAGGCTGAGGCGCTGGAGATCCTGTACTTCGAAGACCCGAGCCAGGACATCGAGCGCAAGCTCGTGCTGTCACGAACGACCATCATAGAAGTCACGTCGCACGGCCATTGGCCGGAACTTGGCCACGTGTATCGCATGGTCCTGGAACGGACCCCACTGGCGTCAGAGCAAATCGCCCTGTTTCGCCAGGAAGGCATCTTGGCGCGTGAGGTCATGCTGCCACTCTACCAGGATCACGAGACCGTGTGTCACTGCATGCAGGTCACGCGGGGTGACATACGGCTGGCCATTGAAGGCGGCGGTCACACGGCGGACGCGGTGATGGAGAGCGCCGGCACCGGCACCGTGTGCGGCTCCTGCCGCGTGTTGTTACATGAGATGGTGGGGCAGGTGGATTGGACGCCCGTGCACATCTCAAAGGTGCTAGCCGTGGCCGAGGGCATTCGGACGTTTCGTCTGACGCCGCACCGGGGCGCGCTGAAGCCGGCGAAACCGGGGCAGCATATTCTTCTCCAAGCCTATATTGAGGGAACGTGGGTGCAGCGCCCCTATACGATCTCCTCCGCGGCGCACGAAACGCGCTATCGCGATATCACGGTCAAACGCGAACCGCACGGCCTCTTTTCCGGCTGGCTCTTTGAGGAACGCTGGGAAGGAACGCTGATCCGCATATCCGACCCGCAGGGCGATTTTTGTCTTGAGCCCGCTGACGCCGAGGAGCCGATTGTGTGTCTGGTCGGGGGGATTAGCATGACGCCGGCCCTCGCCATGTGCCGATCGATGGCGCACGATAGCACCTTGCAGCCGCTCCACATTGACTACAGTGCATCCACACGGGAGCAATTGGCCTACGCCGACGAACTGCAACAGGCGGCGGCAACCTATGATCATATCGACCTCAATTTGCGCACGACAGCAGACAACGGGCGGTTGACGGCCAGCGACATCGCGCAGTTGGAGCAGCAGTATCCCAAGGCGCAATATTATGTTTGCGGCCCATCCGCTTACCAACAGGCGGTCGAGACCTACTTGAAAGACACGGCCGTGGGGCCGGATCGCATCCACACCGAAGCTTTTACCCCAGTCGGTGATCAACCGGTGGCGCCCACCCGGCACTACTTTTATCTCGGGGCGGCGCTCTTACTCGCTTTTGCGCTGCAAGAGATCTTACCGCTGAAATGGCCCTGGCTCGAAACCCTACAAGAACGCGAACGTTTTAAGCGCTGGTCCGGCCTGCTCTTGACGCTCTACATCGGATCGCAATTCATCCTACCGTTCCTGCGCCAGCGAGGTTACTTGCGGGCCGCGGCTCGCCACTATCACCTGCACAAGCTGCAGGGCGCCTTTGCCCCGCTATTTTTCTACGCGCATTCAACGTCGCTGGGGTATGCGTATCTCTTGGGGCTGAGCTTGGTGTATTTTGCCAACGTCGCACTCGGGTTACTGAATCACGAAAGGGTGACCCAACCGCGGCCTACTCAACGCTACCGGTTTTATTGGTTGATCGCGCATATCGGGTTGTCGCTCCTCATCGTGGCGCTCGTGGCGTATCACATCTACGTTGTATTCGCCTATCAGTAAGGGAGACGCCATGAAACCAGCAGCGAAACTCGGCTACCTGATCGGACCGGCCTTGGCGCTTGTGGCACTGGTGTTCCTCCTCTTGCCGGGACAGGCGCGTTGGCACGCACGCGGTCCGGCCAACACCGGCCATGAAACCCTGGCCTGTCAGGAATGCCATGTGCCGGCCGCCGGCGCCATGCGCCAACAAGTGCAAGCCAACCTCCGCTATAGTTTGGGCTTGCGGGCCACAGCCGTCGACTTTCAACACCAGCCGGTCACCAATGCCACGTGCCAGACGTGCCACGGCCGGCCCAAAGATAACCATCCGGCCCATCGCTTCAACGAACCGCGCTTCGCGGAAGCGCGGACGCGTATTCAACCGCAACGCTGCGTCTCATGCCATCGCGAACACCGCGGCGGCCGCGTCACGATGGAACCGACGTTCTGCCAGCATTGCCATCAGAAGCTCGCCTTAAAAAACGATCCGCTCGAGGTGTCGCATGAGACCCTGATCGCGGAGCAGAAATGGAGCAGTTGTATGACCTGCCATGATTTTCATGGCAACCATGTGATGACCGTGGCGACAGCCGTCAAAGACGCTCTGCCATTTGAGCAAATCACCGCGTATTTTCACGGGGCTCCCTCCCCCTATTCGGACCGGAAACGCTACGCAACGAAGGAGCCGCGCCATGACTAGACCGGCATGGATGATCACCGCACTGGCGTTAACGGTATGGGCCATCTACCTATTTGTGCAGGCTCCGGCGTCACTGCCGGAGGAAGGCGCTGCCACTGGCGAGCTCATCCCGATTGAGACGGTGTTCACCGTAGTGGCCAAGGAAAACGATATCGTCCGCGCCTTGTGGACGCGCGAGATCGTGGGCGCCGGCAAAAAAGCGGGTCTGGCCTTTGATGAAGCGTGGCGCGACAAGACCGTGGAAGCCGGTCCCCTCCCCGCGTTGTTTTTGCGGGCCGCGGCCACGAGCCTGGAAAAGCATCCCATCCCGCTCAGTTTATTTCTAGGATCGGATTTTCCCATCAACCCGTCCAATCTGTTCGCGGGCCGGCAGGCGGAGATGTTTAAGACCCTGAAAACGACGCAGGAGGCGCAGTTCTTTTTTGCCGAGGACACGAAACGGCACACGGCCATGTTTCCCGATTTCGCCTCGGTCAAGCCCTGTGTGACCTGTCACAATGCGCATGCGGACAGTCCCAAAACCGATTGGGTTCTCAACGATGTGATGGGCGCCACGACCTGGGCGTATCCCAAAGAGACCGTCACGATGGACGAGTTCCTGAACATCATCACCGCCGTACGCCAGGGCTTTCGGGAGGCGTATAACGCCTATTTGGAGAAAACGGCGACCTTTGCCAAGCCGCCGGAAATCGGCGACCAATGGCCGCGCCAGGGTTATTATGTGCCGAGCGCTGATGTGTTCATGGCGGCGTTTGTCCGCCTCGCTTCTGCTCGCACGGTGGATTTGTTGCTCAGCGCCACGCCGAAGGCGGCGCAGCAGGAGGCGAAGGGGCGGTCAGGGGCGAGAGGGCAACGGCTGGCCAGACGGTAGGCAGATTCGCAGACCGATATCGCAATCTATTGCATGATCGCATTTTGTTGTCATAATGAGGACAGGATCATGAGGAAGAGACCGTGTCGCAACGCATCGTTTGGAACGAAGAGCCGGGCGGCAACATCGAGCACATTGAGGCGCACGGGCTGACCGTTGTCGATGTCGAGCATGTGTTGGCGACCTTTGAGAGTGAAGATGTCAGCCGGTCGTCGGGACTACCCTGCGTGTTCGGTTACACGCCAGATGGGATTTACATTATCGTGGTTTACGACTTGATGGATGACGACACGCTCTATCCGGTCACGGCATACGCCGTCCCGGAACCCTGATCTCAGCACGAGGCTGCAGTTAGAGAAGTAGAGGATCATGCGATGGCGAAGAAGTCCTTCAAACACATTGTCCGACCGGCGACGGCCGAAGAGCGAAAACGACATGCTGAAATTCGATCACAGGTCATGGCGGAGTTCCCACCCAGCCAACCCACGCATAGGCCGGATGCGCCTCCCGGCATTCCGGCGCAAATCCGAGCTGCGCGGGAGGCTCAAGGCTTGACTTGGTATGCGCTTGCGAAACGCGCTGGCATTCCGAACCCGAACACCGTGCGAGATATCGAATTGGGACGCGATGCCAAGTTGTCCAATGTGCAAGCGATAGCTGCCGTACTGGGTCTACGTCTGGAGCTTGTCGAAGAGCACGTGTAAGTGGAAACGCCGAGACGATTTCACTGGCACGGCTTGGTTCGCCTTCACCTGAATTGAAGATGTGACCCCCTTTGCAGCAGTTGTCAACCCAACGCAGATTTTTGCCGGTACACGCGGCGAGCTGTTCGCTGTCCGCGAGATCGAACCAGGCAAATATCTTGTCGTCGTGTATCGCGAGTTCCAAAACGACGGTTTTATCATCACAGCATTTCTCACCAGGAGAATGCAAGCGTTTCGTCGGAGACAACGACTATGGCCCAGCTAGTCATTGAAGACTACTTACGGCTTCTCCCAGCCATCAAACAGACAACCCAAGGCTATTTATGGACGTCGTATGATGCTGAGGCAGATATATTATATGTGAATTTCAAAAAACCGAGTCATGCGACTGATAGTGAGCTCACAGATGATGATGTGATCATACGCTACGAGGGAGAGGAGATTATTGGTCTGACCATTTTGCACGCCAGTGAGCGGTAGAGATAGAGCCATCTCTACTGGCCTTCGGTTCAGCTGTTCAATATTGTTCACGAACAAGGCGACGCCAACCAGGCTCAGCGGGACGATGGGAGCGACCATGTGACGGATGGTCTGCCAGCCGCTGGCACCCAAATCACGAAAAACTTCCTCCATCACCGTTTCACCATACGGACTCAAGTACGAGGTCCGTGGGATACTCACAGGATCTCATAGGTGGACCCTGCATGTGGTGACAATCTGGATTACACTGGAGGCAACGGGAGAGACGCGCTTTGTGACCTTGTTCCCTGATCGGGAGGCCGTTCGATGACTCAGGCAAAAATCAAGCTCTATCAGCGAGTGGCTCTGGCCCAAGATATTTCGGAGCATCACTTATGCAAAGGGGATGTAGCCGTCGTTATGGAACATTTACCCGGGACTTCTGCCACGCATGGGGAAGCGGGATACGCACTCGAAGTGTGCAACGCCGTGGGGAATACAATCGCGGTGGTTATGGTACCAGCCTCCGCGGTGACGCCCCTGACGGAGAACGAGATCCTTCAGGTGCGCTCGTTGCGCATGTAAGCGATACAGATCATCGGCATGGGCGGTGGACCATCCCTTGCTGCGCCGTGATCATAGACTCCCCGCGCGGTGCTGTCCCTTCAGGCGATGGCCGTTTCAGACGTCTCGCGTAGAGGGGACTGGGCAACATCCCGTCGGGCGTGATAGGGGGAACGATATGCTCCCGCACCACAAAACTGCTGAGACCGCCCTGCTGCAGCCGTGCCCCACACGGGTCCCGGAGTAGGGAGGAAACCTGGGCAAATTGCTGTGGCAGGGGCGTCACGATCTGGCTCAAATTGGTCACAATACCCTCGATATTGACCTCTCCGTCAATTCCCGCTTGCGATGAAGCGTCGACCACACTGTTGGGGCCGGCAAGAAATGCCTCGGCGACAATGTCGATACGGCCTCCCGTGCCTTGACCAGCTTGGGCCGTAATTTGACTGTTACGCAAGACGATCGCCTCGGCGCCAGTGGTGATCGATCCACCGACCAACACAGTACCACCGATGATGATATTGCCCCCATCTCCAGCCCCGGTATTAGCAGTAATGGCGCTTGCCTCATCTAACACCACGCGTTGGGCTCCGATGGTAATATTGGCCTCGTCGCCCGTATCCGTATCAGCCGCAATGCGGCTCCTGTCCAAGATAAGCGTCTCGGCTCTTGCCGTGATGGCGCCTTCGTCGCTGATGGTCCCGCCGATGAGGATATTGCCGCCCCTCCCTGTACCACGACCCACCGAGGTGGTCACCGCACTGTTGCCGCGTAACGTCATGTCCCTGGCCTCAATGCGGATATCCCCGGCATTTCCTACTCCAGCGCTAGCCGATGAAATCATCGCTCCGTCGGTGAGTTGGAGCTGCTGGGTTTGCACCATAATACTACCGCCCTGGCCTGGGCCGTTCGTGTTCGTAAAGAGCCCACTATCTTGCCTGGCAATGACGACGATATTCGTCGCGGTCACGGTCACCGTGCCGCCTTGCCCTGGGCTAAAGGTGCCGCTGCCAATCTGAGCTCCACCGCTCACCGTCACAACGGGTGCCTCGACCCATACAGCGCCCGCAGCACCGGACCCCGCACTCTGACCAAGGGCATTGGCAAAAATGCCACTGAAACCGTCAAGGGTCACAGCCTCCGTGGCCCGCACCATGACCGTGCCGCCTTGGCCTGGGCCTATCGTGAGACTTAAAATGGACACTCCATCCGTGAGCGTCACGGTCGCCGTTTCCACAGTGATATCGCCAGCACGACCGTCCGAGGAGAGTGTTACTGAGCTCATGAAAACCGATTTCATCTGCAAGCTACCAGCCGTAATCCGAATGTCTCCAGCGTCACCCCTTCTCTGCGTACTTGTTCGAATCGATGCGTTTGTAAGGACGACATCCTCTGTCACGTCGATATCAACCCCCACGGCAGCCCCGTCTCCATCTCCGAACACATCAATACTTGCGCTGTTGACCATCAGCCGCCTACTACGAACGACCACCGTCCCTCCCGGATGACTCGTGGAGACGATCGCAGAGTCCATGATGGTCATCACGCCCAGGCGTTCCACCGTATCCACCTGAGGCGCCAAGGGCTGTCCCACAGCAGGCACCCCGACATCCGGCTGCACCGAGCGTTGGGCGGACGCCACGAGATGACTGCAGATCGCCTTGAATGACCAGGTCCCCGCCAATCACCGACAACCTCTCCCCTTCCGGAACCTGGAGATGGCTCCCCGCAATCGTCATGGGCGCGGGATTCTCCTGTAAAAATCCGAACGCCGCAGGAGCCGCGACCGTCAGGGTACTTGTCTCACTCAGGCTGACGGCAAACGCTGCCCCATCTGCAAAACGCAGCACATCCGCCGTACTCACATGAAAGGAGCCGTTGACATCCAGCGTAGCGTTGGGCCCGAACATCACCCCACTCGGATTGAGCAAAAAGAGGGTCGCCTCGGAAGCCAAGTGGCCATCGATCATGGATTCCGCCCCACCTGTCACCCGACTGATGATATTGTCGACGCCCGGCTGGCCAGCAAAACGTGCGGTGTCATTCGTACCCACACGAAACCGGTCGAAACTGTGAAACAGATTCGGACCATCCCCTGGTCTGGTTCCGCCCGTAATATCATACACGCTCCCTTCTTGGGTCACTGCAGTACCCAACGTACCATCAGGTGTGATGTTCGTGGTGACTTGAGCCGTGCTGACAGCAAAATAGGCGACAAGCAGCACGCTACTCTTCAAGAACACCCGAGGCATGTTGCCCAACAACCTGATGATGGAAGCGCCTAAGGGCATGATGCGACCCTCTCTGTGAAGGAGCTGTACGGATTGTGCCATTCCTACAGCTCTGCACAGTAGCTCTCATGCAAGTGTGGGTCAAGCAAAACAGCACTTATATCTCTCACTGTAACCGCTCACAAATCGGTGATAAAGGGGCGGCACCGCCCAAACATTGCCGGGACACGCGGACAGGATCCGGAGGGCTGACCAACACCTTACTCGCTGTTTTCTTGCCGCTGACGGGCAATGTCCTGCATATGCGCCGCGAAGTCAGGATGGAGGAAAAAAATGAGCTGGCAATGCTGCTCCGATCACGTTACTCTCGGCATGTTCAACGGGTGAGGGGAAGGCGGTATCAGATCAACATCGCCGTGCAACAGGCGGCACATGCCGGACGCTGAGAGCACGCCCTCTCATCGAACGGCTCACGACAGGGTAGCGTTGCCTGTCTGTCATCACGAATCAGAGCACTCGGGGGCCGAATGTCGGGCTCTCTGTGCGAACTGGGGTCAGCGCATGACGAATGCACTCTTTAATGACAACCGGCTCAAGTTGGGTGTGTTCGGGCTCAACGTGAGCAATGGCTGTGCCGCCACCACCGCCGAAGGCCACCTGCAGCCCACCTGGCAAAACAACGTGGACATTGCTAGCATGGCCGACCGCGCCGGAATCGAGGCCCTGGTGCCAGTGGCCCGCTGGAAAGGCTTTGGGGGCAAGACCAACTTCAACGGCGCCTGCTTCGAGTCCTACACCTGGGCCGCCGGCCTGGCGGCTTCGACGCGGCAGGCGGCCGTGTTTTCGACGTCGCACGTGCCGACGATCCACCCCATCGTGGCGGCTAAACAAGCCACCACCATCGATCACATCTCCAATGGGCGTTTTGTCCTCAACGTGGTGTGTGGCTGGTACGAGCCGGAATTCCTGATGTTTGGCGCGCCGGTCATGGAACATGACACGCTCTATGACTATGCTGCCGAGTGGTTGGAGATCATCCGCCGCTTATGGATCGAAGAAGACGAATTCGACTACGAGGGCCGCTTCTTCAACATCATCAAGGGCTTCCATCAACCCAAACCCATCCAGCGGCCCTATCCGCCGATCATGAACGCCGGCAGCTCGGCCACCGGCACCCGGTTCGCGGCCAAGTATGCGGATATGGTGTTCACGAGCATCGCCGAGGACGAAGACGACGAGACGACAGCCCGGATCCGGGCCCAGCGAGCGGTCGGGCGCGAGGAGTTCGGACGGGAGTTCCAGGTGTGGACCACCTGCTCGGTGGTATGCCGTCCTACGGAAAAGGAAGCGGTGGACTACGCCTGGTACTACATCTTTGAACACGGCGACTGGGACGCGGTCGCCAATCTGGCTCGGGGGCGACGCCCGGCTGGACCGCCGGGGCCGGGCGAGCCTTTGCGCAGCCCGGGCTGGGGGGGTTACCTGCTGATTGGCACGCCGGAGCAGATTGTCGACCGGCTCCTGCACCTCAGCGGTATGGGGTTGGATGGTGTGGTGCTGAGCTGGGTGAATTACGAGCAAGAACTCGCCCAGTGGATCCGCGACGTCCTACCCGTCATGGAGCAGGCAGGCCTGCGCCGGCCGTACGACCCCGGCTGTTAGCTTGCAGATGCTTCGACCGAGCTTGCGAGGATAGGTCTCAGAGGGGCAACGATGACAGCACCTTGACCGTCACCTACAGCCCTACTTTACGGCTGGCGATATCGGGGTTGCAATCGGTCCACGTACCAAACGAATACTGCCCGTGGTGTGTTCCTGGACACTCGGATGGGCCTCGACCTGAATGCGTCGTTGACCCCGCTTCCCCGTTCTAAAATTGAACAGGTAGATATCATGGATGTGGCCGGTGCCCCGGGTGGCGACTTCCTTTTCCCAATACCATTCGCCCCCGTCCTTGGCAAATGCCTCAGAGTAACCAACCGATTTTCCTCTGTAAGACCGGTTGGGTTTCTTTGCCTGATAAATAGCGGCATATTCCTCAAAGGTAGGCACACGCCAATCACGATGGCCCCCGTAGCGTTGCTGGTTCATCTGAGTGACCCAGGCCATCGCCACCCGCCATCGGTTGGGAGCTATACCTTCAATATTCCGGTAGTCCTGCACCATCCACATCAGTTGCGTACAGGTGTCGAGCACCGTGCTCGAATCGGCAGGGACAAAGCGGTCAGGGCGCGCCATACACTGGGCGAGCTCCGGTGAGATCGGTTTCGGGGTGACACAGGAGGTGAGAACAGCCAAAACAACACAACAAGACAAGGTCAACCCAGGATATACTGCGCTTCGATGACTCATGTTCTCTCTCCCATCAGTTGCTTCACTTCTTGGGGCTTATGGGAGCGCACTATAACATGTTGCCCCTTCGTGCCCAACTCGCTTCAGGATACACATCGTCATTGCTCCCCAAGACGTCGTATGCTACTAAATGTGCTCATGGCGTCGAGCGGCCTGCGTACGGGGATTTTGCAACCGCGTGCCGGTGCAGGCGGCTTGACGCACCGCCGTGGCAGAACACACAGTTACGCACCGCGTCCATCTCACATGTTTGAGCGCCGGGCGACACGATGTCGCATGCACGGCGGTGATGACAAATGGCCTTGGCCCTCACTTGGTGCGCGATCACCAGGACCGGATAGATCAGTTATGGAGGAGACGTTTCATGGCTGAAGCAACGATTCGCGTCGGGCTGATCGGCACCGGCGGCAACGTGCGCAACCGCCACATTCCCGGCTTTCAAAAGGTTGAGGGGTGTGAGATCGCGGCGGTGGCCAATCGCAGCATCGCGTCTGGTCAACGCGTCGCCGACCAATTCCATATCCCACAGGTTTACGCCAACTGGCAGGAACTGCTCGAAGACGACCGCATCAACGCGGTTTGTATCGGCACCTGGCCCTATATGCACCGCACGCTCACACTGGCGGCGCTGGAAAAAGGCAAACATGTGCTGACCGAGGCCCGCATGGCCTCCACCTCCCAGGAGGCCCGTGACATGTTGGCGGCGTCGCTACGCCACCCGGATTTAGTGTGTCAGTTAACCCCAACATCCACGAGCTACAAGATCGACAATGTCCTCAAGCAGATGATCGGCGATGGCTTCCTGGGTGACGTGCTGTCAGTCGAGATGCAGCGGCTACAAACCGGTTTCGCCGATTTCGGCGGTGACTTGCACTGGCGCCATGACTGGATGCTCAGCGGGTACAACACCTTGAACATCGGCGCGTCCTACGAATCGATGATGCGTTGGCTTGGACGCGGCAACCGGGTCATGGCCATGTCCAAAGTCCACGTGCCCTACCGGCGCAATGCTAACGGCGACCTCGTCTCGGTCACCATTCCCGACCACGTGGATATTCTCTACGAGTTGGTCAACGGCGCCCAGGTGCACATGCGGATGAGTGCGACAACCGGACTGTCGACCGGCAATCAGATGTGGATATACGGCAGCGAGGGCACCATCTACGTCGACCAGCAGCAAAACGTCTTCGCCGCACGCCGCGGTGATACGGAACTCGCCGAAGTCCCCAACCCGCCGGAGCAGCAAGCCTACTACCGGGTAGAAGAGCAGTTTACCAACGCGATTCGCGGCACCGAACAAGTTACGATGGTGCCTTTTGAAACCGGCGTTTATTACATGGAGTGGACGGAAGCCGTCTACCGCAGCGCCAAGACCGGACAGGTGGTGTACTTACCGTTGTAAGGGGTGGCCGTGGCATACGTCCACGCCTATTGGGCATGGGGACCCCACCAGAGATCCGGCGCTGTGCACCCGAACGCGTTACCGCTTTTCGGCGTCGTGAGTCATCTGTTCGAGTTCACGTCTCAGGGTGTCAGCCTCAAGTTTCGCGACATCGTCAAGAAAAAGCTGATGCATCCAAAAAGACGGCACAGGCGGAACATCGCCCCATCGCGTGCCGGCCCGATAGAGGAGGAAGAGGTCCCACGCCACACGATGCCGCCGCTGACGGCGTCCCAGCTGTAAGACCTGATGATAGGCTTTCGATCCGATTAAGTCATAATCCCAAAAATGCACCAGCCGAGCATCACGAGGCAACGACGATCGCACACCTTCTGCGGCCTGCAAGGAGTCGTTCTCAAGCACGGGCAGCCACAACATATACAGGCGAAAATCACACGTCGCAGAAAGCGATAACACGGCTTCAGCGGCTGACCGAGCGCCGGAGAGGCAGACGTCACATGTGGGAGAGACGAGAAACACGAGCCTCGGGACTGAGACATCCGCATTGAAATTTTCACGCAATGCCGCGGCTCCTATCCCAATCTGTGGAGGCGGCAAGACCGGCTCATCTTGTCTAGACATAAAAGTGTCGCTTCTCTTCACTCGCATCAGCTGCCACTATGGTAGGCCGTACACGCCGCCTGAAAAACCCTACCAGGCAACGTTTCGGCATCTGCCCACCGAGCGTTATGCCCGGTCCCAACAGTTTTAGGTCGCAATCAACACCATGGCGACGAGGCCGAGCACGATACCCATACCCTGTCGTATCGAGATCGTCTCGCCCAGAATCAGCCACGCCAAGCCAATGGATAGGATCGGGTACAGCGCGGTGAACGTCACGATGAGGGCGACGGGACCCCGCGCCATGGCGAGGACGTAGCATAGTGCCCCCACAATGCCCATGGCGCCTGCCATCACCGCGAGGCCGGCGCCTCGCCAACTCGCTTCCAGGCGAAATTGCATCGAGTACAACACCAGGAGCGCCACGAAGATGGCCCCAAAGACCTCGTAGACCATCACACTGCGTGGACTCAAATACTGGGTCGTGAGCTTCGGCAAAAAACCCCAAAGTCCCCAGGCGAGAATCACGCCAAATGCGGGTAGTACCCATCCGGTCATCATCTGACTCCATTTATGGCCCGATTCGATAAGATAGAATGTACATGATCTGACATAACCTGCACCTGCTATCAGTACGGTGTCTTGTCCGCTTTGCGTTGCCAGGCGGCAAAGACCACTCGCGCTTCTTCAGCCAACATCCGCATGGACGGGATCGATCGTGCCTCGACAGGCGCGGTGATTTCGCGGTAGAGCCGTTCGTCATCGAAGCCGATAGACGCGGCATCGTGGCGCGTGTTGGCATAGTAGACGCGATCCAGCCGCGCCCAATAAATGGCGCCGAGACACATCGGACAAGGTTCGCAACTCGTATAGATGTCGCAGCCGCGCAAATCGAAACGGCGCAACGCCGTACATGCCGCCCGTATGGCCTCGATCTCGGCGTGCGCCGTCGGGTCGTTGGCGACGGTGACGCGGTTGCAGCCCTCTGCGATCATCGCATTGTCCTTGACGATAACCGCGCCAAAAGGCCCGCCTCGGTTGATCCGCATCGCTTCGTCAGACAGCGCGATGGCGCGCCGCATATGATTCACATTCATCAGGTACCACCCGGTTGACAACCGCTACGTCGGGACTTCAAGTCTTCCACCGCCATCAAAACCGCCTCCGGCGTCGCCGGCGCGTTGAGACACGGACTGAGCCCAACGCCCCCCACGTGCGCGATGGCGTCCTTGATCGCCTGCAAGACCGATATCGCCAGCATCAGCGGCGGTTCCCCGACAGCTTTTGAGCGATAAATGCCGTCCTCTTGATTGTGCCCGGACGCGAACAACGTGACCCGGACGTCGGCCGGCCAATCGCGACACGTTGGAATTTTGTAAGTGGAAGGGGCATGGGTTTGCAGCTCTCCGGCCGCGTTCCACCACAGTTCCTCGCTGGTGAGCCAGCCCACACCTTGCAAAAAACCGCCCTCGATTTGTCCGCGGTCAATCGCCGGATTAATCGATTTGCCGACATCGTGCAGAATATCGACCCGCAGGACTTGATACTCGCCGGTCAGGGTATCGACCATGACCTCCGAAACCGCTGCACCGTAGGCAAAGTATAGAAACGGCCGGCCACGGAACGTGCGGCGATCATAGTGAATCTTGGGGGTGCGGTAAAACCCAGTGGCCGAGAGCGACACACGCGCCAAATAGGCCTGTTGCGCCAGTTCGGCGAAGGATAACGTCTGCTCGCCGAGACGCACCTGATTGTTCCGAAACACGACCTGATCGCTCGGCACTTGAAAGTGATCGGCGGCAAATGCCGTCAGGCGCGCCTTGACGGTGCGGGCCGCCGCCTGCGCCGCCTGGCCGTTGAGATCCGTGCCGGACGAAGCCGCTGTCGCGGAGGCATTGGGGACTTTGCTCGTATCCGTCGCGGTCATCTTGATCCGGTCAATATCGATCTGCAATTCCTCCGCCACCACTTGCGCCACTTTGGTGAACAGCCCCTGCCCCATCTCAGTGCCGCCGTGGTTCAACTGCACGCTACCATCCGAGTAGACCTGCAACAACGCCCCCGCTTGATTGAGATGGGTGGCCGTGAAGGCAATGCCAAATTTGACCGGCGTCAAGGCCATGCCCCGTTTCAATACCGGACTCGTGGCGTTAAACGCCTGCACGGCCTGACGCCGGGCGCGGTAGTCCGCGCTCCGCTCCAGTTCCGCCACGAGGTCCGCCATGATATTGTCTTCAACACGCATATGGTACGGGGTGACATCGCGCTCGCCCAGGCCATAGAAATTGGCCTGGCGCACATCGAGGGCGTCCAGGCCCAAATAGCGGGCGATCTCGTCCACCACGGTCTCGACACCAGCATACCCTGCGGTCCGCCGAAGCCGCGAAAGGCGGTATTGGAGACCGTATGGGTTTTACAACGGTGGGAGGTGATCGTCACATGGGGCAAATAATAGCCATTGTCGCAATGGAACATCGCCCGGTCGTTCACCGGACCGGACAGATCAGCCGACATGCCGCAGCGCGAGGCCAGCTCCAGGGCAATCCCCTGCATACGCCCCTTGTCATCGAAACCCACATCGTACGTGGCGACAAAATCGTGCCGTTTCCCGGTCATGATCATATCTTCGTCCCGATCCAAGCGCAGTTTGACCGGACGCCCGGTTTTGGCTGCCAGCACGGCCGCGATACACGCAAACAACGCCGGCTGCGACTCCTTGCCGCCAAAGCCGCCCCCCATGCGTCGGCACACGACCGTCACGTCATGGGCTGACGTCCCGAGCGCTTGGGCCACCTTGTGTTGCACCTCACCGGGGTATTGCGTGGAGCTGTACACCAGCATGGCCTCATCCTCTTGCGGCATGGCCAGGGCAATCTGCCCTTCGAGGTAAAACTGGTCTTGCCCGCCAATACGCAGCGTGCCGTGCAGGCGATGCGGCGCCTTGGCCAGGGCGTCGGCAGCGTCGCCACGCGCCAGCCTCTCGGTTGGCAGCACGAATGAGGCGTGGGTCAGAGCCGCTTCAGGGGTCAAGATCGGCGGCAGTGCCTCGTAGTCGATGACTGCCAGGCGGACCGCACGGCGCGCTTGCGCGATGGTGTGAGCGGCAACGGCAAAAATCGCTTGCCTCACATATTGCACCAAGGCGTCGGCAAAGATGGGATCATCAGCGACAATGGCCCCGTAGTCATTGGTTCCGGGGATATCGCTGGCGGTGACCACAGCGGCCACACCCGGAGCGTGGCGCACGGGCGCCAGGTCGAGCGCGGTCAGACGCGCATGGGCCTGGGGGCTCGTGCCGATGGCAGCATGCAGCAGTCCCTGTGGTTCGGGGAGATCATCCGTGTAAAGCGCTTCACCCGTCACGTGCAAGTATGCACTGTCGTGCACGAACGAGCTGCCGACAGCGCCCCGGATACCATCTTTCGACATACGATTCACACTCTTTCACGCGGTTCTGTATCTTCGTCCATGAGGCGTATCGTGCCGCCCTGCCCAGCCGTCTCCAGCCAAAAGCGCCACAACAGATTTTTCGCCACCAAGCGGCGGTACGCGGCACTGGCGCGCATATCAGTAATGGGCGTGTAATCCTGATCGAGCCTGGGTATCGCGGCGCTCACCGACGCCTCCGTCCATGGCTGCCCCATGAGCGCCTGCTCACACCCTAAAGCGCGCTGTGGCATTGCCGCCATGCCACCATAGCAGATACGGATGTCGCACACCACATCATCTTCTAATGTCAAGCAATAGGCGCCGCAGACGGCGGAAATGTCCTGGTCATACCGTTTGGCAACCTTGTAGACGCGGACGTGCCGATCCGGCGCATGGATGGGGATACGCAACCGCTCGATCCATTCGCCCGGCGCCAGCGCCGTGCGCCGGTAGGCGAGCGAGATAGAAGGCATCGAGCACGAGCTCGCGGCGTTGCGCCCCTTGCCGCAATATCAAGGTGGTACCCAGGACCATGAGCGCGGGTATCGCATCGCCGATCGGCGACCCGTTGGCCACGTTGCCCGCCAGCGTCGCCACATTCCGAATCGGCGGCGAGGCAAAGCGTCGCAACATCTCTTCCAACGCCGGATAGTGCTACGTGAGCAAGTCGTGGACATCCGTGAGGGTAACGGCGGCCCCCACGTCGATGTAGCCATCCGTGACCTGCAGGCGGGTGAGTTCCTCCATCCACCTGGCCAAGGGAAATGACCACCTCCAGCTCTTGGTGCTGTTTGCTCACCCAAAGCCCGACGTCCGTCCCGCCCGCAAGAAGACAGGCGTTGGGATAACGCTGCATCAAGGTCGCGACATCGGCCAGCGTGGTGGGCGCAAAATAGCGGCGTTCGGCGCCGATCGCAAGCATGGCATGGCGTTGCATGCCGCGCAACTGCTCGACCATGGCGTCATCTTCGTTCGGCTTGTCCTGGGCGCGTGCGCTGCCGTCGCGATACATGCGCTGCGCGGCGTCAATAATGGGACGATAGCCGGTGCAGCGGCAGAGGTTGCCGGCCAAGACATCATCGATGAGTTGGCGCGACGGCTGCGCCTCGGATTTGTACAGCGCAAACAGCGACATGACAAAGCCAGGGGTGCAGAACCCACACTGCGAGGCGTGACACGCGACCATGGCGCGTTGCACCGGATGCAAGCTCCCATCCGGCGCCCGCAAGCTTTCGACCGTGATCAAAGCTTTACCGTCCAGTATGGGCACAAACTGCATGCAGGCATTGATCGCACGAAAGTGCAAACGGTTGTCTCGCAGCTCCCCCAAAACCACCGTGCAGGCGCCACAGTCCCCTTCGGCGCGGCCTTCCTTCGCGCCGGTTCGCCGCAACTGCTGGCGCAGATAATTTAGAATGGTCAGGGTCGGATCGACATCCCGCAGTTCGATCACCTCGCCATCCAGGAGAAACCGGATGGTATCACGCTGCGACGGGGAGTTCTGTGCTGGTGCAGCCATGATCACCTCAACTGCCTCGATAGGTTGTATAACTCCACGGCGAGACCAGGAGTGGCACGTGATCATGCGCGTCCTCGGCCGCCATGCCAAAGCGCACCGTGACCACATCCAGAAACGGCGGGTCGGGCAGCAGGATGCCGGATTGCGCATCGTATTCGCCAATATAAAAGATCTGCCGTATCCGCAGACCAAGTAAAGCATATCGTTGGCGTCATCTTCAAGCCAAACGCGTTTCCGAGGCCTCATCGCTTGCAGAGTAGAGCCCTGCGCGGCTCCGCCTATTGACGCGATCTTGATCTTTTCTCATACTGTGATGTGCATGACAGACGTTGGACATCCGGCAAAGGAAGGTGCCAAAACATGGTAGAGATCGCCAGTCCCAGTCCGCTTATCTCAGAAGATGATGAGTCCCTTTACGAAGTGGTGGACGGCCAGGTGGTGGAGCAGGATGCAATGGGTGCTTACGAAATACGGCTGGCCTCATTATTGCTGGCGCATCTTGAGACCTTTGTCAGAGCGCACCAATTGGGCCGGGCGGCACAAGAGATGCTTTTCGATTTAGCCCCTGCCATGAACCGGAAACGGCGTCCTGACGTGGCCTTCGTGTCGTTTCAGCGCTGGCTAAAACAGCGGCGCATCCCGCGCACCGAAGCATGGGAGGTCATTCCCAACCTCGCTGTCGAGGTGGTCAGCCCTACCAATCGTGTTGATGACATGTTGGATAAAGTCGTTGAGTACTTTCAGGCAGGCGTCGAGCAAGTTTGGGTGATTTTTCCATCTCATGAACACGTGTATGTCTATGCCTCACCGACGCAAGTCAATATCTTGACCCGATCCGACACGCTGCACGGCGGCGCCATTTTACCACACTTTCAGTTACCATTGACGGAGCTGTTTGACGATACAGGGGATGGTTAAAGACTCGTCACGTACCGGGATCAAGAACAGTCGCACGTTGGCCAGTCCCCGTATTAGGCATTGTCATTACGATGGGCCACTCCTTTTGCCATCTTGAATGACACGTTCTTGGTGCTCGGATAAATCTGCACGTCTACAAGATCAGCTTCGTCGCCGTTCTCAAACACAACCTTGAGGAAAAGGGTCCCAATCTTTTCCTCGATCTCATCGAGCAGACTAAACATTTGGTTATTCACAATCTCCTCATATGCCTCAAACTGTCGCTGGAGCATCGCAGGCATGAGGCTCAGATCAATTCGCCCTGTAAACGTGCTATCCTGTTCGGCAACCTGGGCTGTTGCAACCACATTCCGACTTTGATCAATAAGCGTAACGCGTTGTGAGATCATGATGCGTGTCCTGATGTCTCTGTAAAAACTGCCGACCAGCTCCCTTGACCAACCGACTACTCTTTCTGATCATGTTATGCTGCCTCTTTCGATGCAGGGTGCTTCAAATATGCAAGAATATCTGCGTTGACTCGCTCGATTTCCGCCAGGTAGCTGCTGGCCATCGCTTCGTATGCTTCTGGGGTATACGTCTTCCGCGCGGCGGCTAAGATACGCTCGAAGCGTAACACATACTCTTGCGCTGCCTGTAGTTCCACATCATTCTGAATCATGCTCCACGACCTCCACAATGCCACGCCGTTGCAAGTCACGGTGTGTCTGCCAGCCAATGATTAAATCTTCCATCTCATAGATGCGTTCCAGACGTGCGGTGATGATGACGCGTTGCGCTGTGCCGTGGCCAAAGTGCGCAATGACCTCGGCAAGCGTGGCCCGATATATGCCGATGGGCAAATCACCCAACTCGTTGAAGGCAGGCCACGGCATCTCCCATTATCCCTCAAGTTTCTCTACAAACTTAGCGAAGAGCCTGCAAATATGCAGTCGTGTAACCGAACGTCCCTTCTCAGGCCAGGGTGACAGGAGATAGATTCACGAACAACCAAAAGCATGTATGGTCACCCGTCGCCTGGAGCGCAATATTAGGGGAGTTACTGTCGAAATTTGACTCTGCCCCCGATACCGTTTCCGTGTTTTCACAAGAGAGGCGTGAATGGGAGCAGCCGACCGCGTGTCGTCTTCACCCGTTGACATTCCTCGGGAGTTAGCGATCCCACCTTTCTTTCCGGACGGGCCAAGGAAATAGCTTGAGTTAGGCTGGGTCACGAGGCCCCGCCAGAGCGCCAGGGGGGCTTTTCATCGTTTCCACGCTCCTGGAGGATAGCCGTCTGCACGGCCTCCGTCACGGTCGCGATAAGTTCCGTCACCGATGAGATGCTCAGCGGCAGACGACCACGCCGATGCTGCAGGGCGTGCTCGACAACCGCCGGGCAGGCCTGCTGTGCCACGCCAGCGAATCGGCGACCGCTTCCAGTAACCACATCAGCGGGATAGCCGCAAAGACGAGTAAAGGCGCTGTCTCGATCAAACGGCAGCCGCGCGAACGACCACTGCCAATACCGGGCACGAAGCCAAGGCGAGATTCTTCAGCAGGATTGCGCGAAAGATGGTCCGGCTGCACAGCAGAGCCCAAGTCAAAGGTCACATTTTTTTAAGAGGCTGTCGAAAGCCTGTTGAAGTGCCATCGAGGCATCGCTATAAACTATCCGCTCTGATCAGCCAGGCATGATCACGCTACGAATATTTCCGTAGGCTACCATCATGGCTATTAAAGTGATTCCGCGACTCTAGGTTGACGCTTGAGAGGTAGATGGCATATTATAGCGAGGGCGAGCGAAGGAACGCTTAGCCACGGGCGTAAGTAAAATCAAGTTGCATAAGCCGAGGAGAACTGCGATGCCGTTGATCACGATGGTTAGTATAGCAACGGGAACCACGCATACATTGCGAGCCTATATAGCCAGCGGTGATAAGAAAACGGAGGAATTCATAATACCCAGCAATGGAGTAATGGACGTTGAAGTAGAATTTCAAGGACCATACGAAGTAGTGGTACAGTGGCTTGACGTCGACGGGGGCTTTGAAAGTTTAAGTCCGCAACTCCAAGATGGTGAAGGTTCCCACATAGCACCTATACAAACCATTATCAATTTACGAACAGAAGTCAGGCGAGCCGAGCCCCTAAGTCCGGGTGTGGCCTAATCAGGGAAATAGTCACAACCCAACGTCGCCCCCTAGAGATCGCGAAAAGGAGGCCACGAAGTCGGCTGAGCATGTTGGAAAGTGCGCCTCTGGAGGCGGCGTTGCACACCGAAGTGAATCCTGTATACCGACCGATATGGGTAAGCCTGCACGAGCCCACTGCCACCAGCGGCGCACATACACATCGAGCCGCGACGAAGATCTGACTGGCTCTTGCTCATAAAGCCGACGCGCACGGGCCACAAATCGGGCCAGTGTGTGGGCCGCCATACGGAGACGGCCAAAGCAAAAATGATACCCCAAAAAATCAAAGCCTTTGGCCATGCGCCCAATAAATGTTTTATCAGGATGTTTATGTAGACGGAGCGCACGCAATAGTTGATTGACGACGATAACCGCTTGGTGCCGTTTCCAGCGGCTCGGGGTCAACACGACGATATCGTCCATAAAACGGACAAAGAAACAACCGTGCGCCGCAAGCACATCATCGAGTTCCTTGAGGAAGAACGCGCCGATCATCGGGCTCAACGGACTACCCAAGGCGATGCCCTGTCGGTACGCTCAAAACCGCCCGCCCCATGGCGCGCAACGCCAGCGCTTTCATGACGACGGCATCTCGATCGAGCCAAAGATCAACTGCTTCGGGGTGGCCGTCTTGAAAGAGCATGACCCGGTCCACCACCCCGACCTCGTAGGTGCCGGCCAGGAGTTTCTCCTGTATCCGCGCCTTGTATAGGGAATAGGACAGCTACACATGAATTGGCGACCCTACATTCACTCAGCTCCGGACATTCTGCTCGGAAAACCTGTCGTCAAAGGCACCCGCTTAGCCGTCGACTTCCTCCCGCGGTTGTTTGCGGCAGGTTGGACCGAGCAACAAGTTTTGGACAATTATCCTACGCTGACGGCTGAAGCACTCCGGGCTGTCTTTGCTTTTGCAGCGGAGTGCATGCGTGAGGAAGCCTTGTACGTCCTCTCCAGCGAAGCCAAAGGCTAATGCGTTTGTTGGCGAACGAGAATTTTCCCCTGGGGAGTGTGCAGCTGCTCCGAGCGGCTGGCCACGACATCACTGCCATCATCGAGGATACACCCGGGGCCACAGATACGGAGATCTTGGCACAGGCTGTCCGTGAGGCCCGGGTCGTTCTGACGTTCGACCGGGACTATGGGGAGCTGATTTATCGACGCAGATTGCCGAGCCCCAGCGGCATCATTTATCTCCGTTTCGATCCGATCACGCCCCAAGAGCCAGGGGAACATCTCCTCGCCTTACTCCTGGCGGCAGAGATCACGCTGGAGGGCAAGTTTACGGTTGTGGAGCGTGCCCGGTTGCGTCAACGACCGCTGCCATCAGGATGATACAAGGTGTCTAATCAGAGGGGAAAAACGCATTTATGCTAACCCCTTCAGAAAGCCAAGAAGCGCCGCATTGACCTCCTCCGGAGCCTCCTGTTGCACCCAGTGGCCGGCGCCCTCAATGAGGGTTGCCACACGCAGGTCCGTGCAATTGCCCCGCAGGTCAGCGTAGAGATCCATGCCGGGAACGAAATGGCGCACCACGTCTTTGCTCCCCGCAATAAAGCCGCTCGGCTGCTGCACGGGCGTCACACCCATATCCGGGAGGTTGGCAAAATCGCGTTCCTGGTTACGGTAGCGGTTGAGTGGGCCACGGAAGCCACTGGCCTCGAAATTGGCTACGTAATAGTCGAGATCGTCCGCAGTCAACCACGACGGAAAGGGGTCCGGGTCGATGAAGGCGCCGAGCAGCGTCGAGGTTTCAGGACGCTGCAGCCAGCTCTCCAGGGACGGCGCATCGCCTGAAATCGTGTAGTAAATTTTTCGCAACGCCACCCGGACGTCCGCTTCGAGCTCTTGTTCGGCCACGCCTTCTTCCTGGAAGTACACCTGGTAGAAAAACTTGTCTTTGTAGAGCTGACGCCAGAGTTCGATGGGCGGGACAGGCGCACGTTTGCGGTAGGGAACGCTGAGACCGACCACCGCTGCGACGCGGTCGGGATGCAGGGCGGCGGTGGTCCAGCAAATGGGAGCGCCCCAATCGTGGCCGATCAAGATCGCCTGGTCCTCCCCCATGGCATCCATGAGACCGAGCACGTCCGCCATCATGGTGGCCATGTCATAGGCTTCTACGGGGTAGGGCTTCTCACTGCCGCCGTATCCCCGCACATCGGGGACCAAGACCCGGTAACCGGCCTCGGCGATTGGCCTGATTTGATGGCGCCAGGAGTACCAGAGCTCCGGCCATCCGTGCACCATGATGACCAGCGGGCCACTCCCCTCCACCGCAGCCCGAATGGAAATGCCGTTGGTCTGAAATTCTGCCAGGGTAAATTGGGTGTACATCATGTCTCTCCTAATCCGACAAACTACGGGTTTGCATCACGATGCGGCAATGGATGACCGATTGACTCGCAACGAAATTTGACGCCAAAGCCGTTTCAACGAGGTGCTGATGACAGAGAAGAGAGGGACAAGAGAGTCCGACAGCGGGATGCGCCCACCGGTGCCGCCTGCCCTGCGAAAGGAGCTAGGTAAAGAGGAGCTTGCCGAGGATGCCGAGGTTGACGATCAGCAAGGTGGTGACCATCCATTTGATATGGGTCATCTGACCCCGCAGGGCTTCGATCGCAGTCTTGGTATCACCGCGTAGGCCTTCGATGTCGGCTTTGGTGGCAAAATGCTCCGTTGAGGCTTCCGTCATCGCTTCCACCAGGACTTGCGCCTCGGTTTCTTCGGATCCGCCTTCGAGCAAGCGCATTTTGAATTTCAAGGTATCGATCAGCATCACACCGTCCTTTCTGATGTGGGGCCATTTTAGCATAACTGACAGCGACATGCATGACATCGGTGCGATCCGAGTTGCGTGCTTCCCCTCACGCCAGCAAGGGAAACTGCGCGGCGATGTGCGCCAGATTCGCCAACCGATCGATTTTACCGGTTGGCGTCTCGGCCAGCTTGCCGACAACGTACAACTTCCGCGGGATTTCATATGGGCTCAACGCTTGCCGCAAGTCGGTGCGAATCGCCGCTTCCAGCTCCGGCGATATGGGCTCTCCCTCGATGACAGCCACCACGGCCTGCCCCAAGCGCGGATGTTCAAGCGGACCGACAAAAAATCGGCGCTCCGCATTAACGCCATCCTGATGGTGCAACAGCCACGCTTCCAAAGCCGCTTCCACTTTCTCGATCTGGACTTTGACGCCGCCCGAGTTGATGACATTGTCAATCCGTCCGAGCCACCGAAACGTGTTATCCGGATGTAACTCAACGAGATCGTTCGTCTGTAACGTCTCGCCGCGGATGAGGGCGGAGGTGATCGTGAGACAGCCGCGCGTATTCAGACCCAGGCGCACTCCGTCAAACGGAACGAAATCGTCACAGCGCTGCGGACCGTTCAAGCGTTTTAAGGCGATATGACTCACGGTCTCCGTCATGCCATACGTGTGGTAAATGGGCGCCGTCACCTGCTGTAAGCGCTGCTCCAAAGCCAGACTGACGGGCGCGCCCCCGATGAGAATGCCCTTCATCCCATTTAAGATCGCCATCTCGTGCGGGGCGCCGTGTAGCGTTTCGTGCAGCTGCAACGGCACCATGGCGGTAAAATCAAAACGGGCGGCAGCCGCACATGGGGCCAGGGGCCGGCTCACCGGATCCACAATGGTCAGGTGGAGATCCCATTCAAAGCCACGCACCATCATCATCATCCCAGCAATGAACGCGACCGAGACGCAGACGAGCGCCCGGTCTCCGGGCGCTAGGCCAAGCGCCTGACAGGTCAGCCTAGCGCTGGTGATCATCTGTTCTCGCGTGAGCAAGATGGCTTTGGGCTGCCCCGTGGAGCCGGACGTGTGGACCGTAAATGTCTCCTGCCCCGCGAGCCATTGCCGGCTAAATTGCAACACCTGCCGTTCATAATCGCTGATCTGGGGCTGAGCACAGACATCGGCCAGTTGCGTCAAAGGATATGAGGTCCCGTTGAGCACCAAGGTATCCATCAAACACAATCTCCGGCTTAACGCGTGACGAGGGCACGCTGTGGATCAAAGGGCGTGAGATCGATGCTACGAGCACTGCCGTCGACGATCAACTCCGCCATGGCCAAGCCGCTGGCCGGTGCATTCAGAATGCCCCAGCCACTATGGACGGAAGAGAGTTTCGACCCTATTCTACACGGAATTCAGCCGTCCTGCCTCCCCCGATTTTGGCGAAGGTATTGACGAGCAAACTGGTCAAAGTCAAAGTCAGACTCCAAGTAATTGACAATGGCCTCAAACGCGTTGATCGCGTCTTGCACGCGATCCTCATTATAAGCCTCCGGTTCGCTGGCCAAGCGGACGATGACCACGTTCGTTTCGCGGTGCACATAGATGTACTGGCCAAACTCCCCCCATGCCAGGAAGATGCCTAGAAGAGGATCCCGAATCCAGTAGTTGTTACGATAGCCGTCGAAGCCAAGCTGGCGATACTGGTCGGGGAACTCTGGCGAATCCACTTCGCTGAGGGTCTGACGGACCCAGTCAAACGGGATGACCTGGGTTCCGTTCCCGAATCCATTCTTCAGGTTCAACATCCCAAACCGACCGAGGTCGCGAAGCGTCGCGGCCAGGCCCGCGTCCCAGAATGCCTGGACCGACTTTCCCAACATCATGTGAGCCTCGAACTCGGCGCCCATCGGATGCCAGATGCGCTGGCTTAAAGACGCAGCGATCGGCTGCTCGGCGACCCGCTCCAGAATCCAGCCCAGCACATCCGCTTCGCAGGAGCGGAACTTGAACTGTTCGCCGTGGGAAAATCCCTCTACGGGTTGTAGCGCACCCAGAAACGAATAAATATCGGGCTCGGCGGCTACAAGCTCAGGCAGCCAACCTGTGGCGGATGCCTTCTGCCGCGCTTCGCTGTCCGATCGCGTGAGATCCTCATCAAACTGGGTCGCCGTGATCATATCAAGTAGATCATGAACCGTGGCGCCCACATACGAACTGCTCATCAGTTCCGGAAGATACTGCGTGACTTGGGCGTTTTCATCGAGTCGTACCTCCTCTATGTAGATGCCGGCCAAAGAAGCCAGCACGGATTTGGTGATCGACCCCGTGTAATGCGGCTGACTCGGCTTTAGGCCGTTGAAATATCTTCATAGATGTTCTTGCCGTTCTCCAACACCAGGATGCCGTCGGTGTATGACTCGGAAAACCACTGATCGAGTCGTCGTTCTGTTCCGTCGGCTCCGGTGAATTTGGCGTCGTCAAGGATTTCCGGCGGGAGGTCGTAGATGAGCTCGAACGGCCTTCCCCCGGTCGCAATCTTCGCGGTGGGGAACACCCTGCGCGTGTTGGACAACGACCACCGATTAAACGGCTCGTCGAGCCAGTTGTCCAGCGTTACTTGCCTACCCGGCTGCGGTGGCATCCCCACCATGATCCCTAGCGCGACAGCCGTTGGTGGGATGATCGCGCTGTCTTCGTTCGCTACCATCTCTGCACTCCCTTCTGCTGGGTTCGATTGCATCTTGGCACAATGCTGAGAAAGGCGGGGGTACGCTTCGGACAGCAAAGTCACGGCACGCTCCGCAGGCCCCTCCGGACCTACCTGGGTGCTGCGCGCCTTGCTGGCTTGACATGTTATGCAGGCGTCATGACGGCCGACATGGGTCCCATGCTTGACACTGTGGGAAGCCCTGCTGCGCCTATTCTGTCAGCACCTCGCGGCGACCAAACTGGGGAAAACGGCCGCCGTACCATAGGCGCTCCCACCAGGTCGCGCGCCGCAAGTTCGGATCGGCAGCCTTGAGGCGATGCGCCTTGCCGCGACGGGTGCGCAGCAACAAGTCCCCGTTGTCGTACACTTCGGCCACAACCCAGAACTTTTCCACCTGATACCGATAGGTTTCCCCTTGCGGGGCGGGATCAATATGCTGTGCCCGCCGCCCGGGACGCCGGCTATGCTTGTGCATCCGGAAAATGACCGGATCTCCTAGCTTGTAAGTACTCAAGCCCATACGCGTCCCCTCCTCAACCCAAGAGACTTTTGAGATAGTCATGTAACTTTTTCCATTATAGACAGAATTGGCTGTCATGTCCATACTGCAAAGAGATCACCGCTACATGATCATCATCAATACCAAGATTAAAATTGTAGCCGCCTCATCGTATGGGCAGGTCTTCAGGGAAATCATGAGTTCAACCCTAAGCCCTCCGGCTGCAACGATCACCAGCACCGTGGACGAATGACGTACCTCCGCACTCGCAACCGCCGGAAAGGCCGTCTACTGATCATGAGTCATGAGGGCGGATGCTCGCCTCCGAGCCCATGGCCATTCCGCACTTTAAAGGCTAATGTGCAAATCAGCATGACGACATCGTAACGTCCAAAAATCCGCCTGTGGGCCCTCATGAGGTTATCGCATTTGATACCTTCCACCTATCTTTCGATCCACCAATCCTATATCAAACAACTATATATAACATCATAGACATATAACAAAATCCCCATAAAGACTCATTTGATACTTATTTCCCATAATGGAATACAATTTTTTTCCATGAAGATATTTTCGTATTCTATTATACTCTATTTTATTGATCCAAGAATGCCCATCTGTCTTGTTGAGTCATAGAGTAGCATGTCGAACCTAGGTATGTGTTTGCGGTAACAGCCGGTACGCTATTGATTGCGAAACACGCTCTGTATTTGTAGCTGATCAGTCGAGGAGAAGGGTCGTGACGTTTCGTGTCACCGTCTCAAGATCTCAGGCAACTCAAGGTGTGTTCCCGTCTCTTTTATGCGGATATAGATTGATTCGGCTAGGCGCCGTCATGTATGCCCTGCTCCTCTATCCCCTCAACGCGGTCAGTAGCACGCTCGATTCGCCCCATGGCCTCGACGCGCGGCCCATCAATATATCGTGTGTCGCACCGACGCGTCCTGAACAAGATATTTCGGGTTTGGCTGATGTCGCGATCGCCTTTCCGCATCTCGCATTCAACGGACCGATTGATCTGGTACAAGCGCCTCATGACGACACGACCTGGTATTTGGCCGAACGGCACGGCCTCATCCGGACCTTTGACAACGACGAGAACGTGGATAGCAAAACCACTGTCCTCGATATCCGGAACCGTTTCCGGTTTACAGGCAATAACGACTCGCAGCAGTGGGGCGTCACAAGCCTGGTCTTTCACCCGCAGTTTCCGGCTATGCCATACTTGTACGTCGCCTATAATGCCCAGGAGACCCCAGACGCATCCGTGACGTCTAGCGTGTCCAGGTTCAAGACGGCCGATGGGGCCCGCACCTTTACGGCCCGATCGGAACGCGTCCTGTTATCCCAGCAGCAGGGGACGTTGCGCTTTCATCACCTGGGTAAAATCGCATTCGGCCCCGACGGGTATCTGTACATCGGATTTGGGGACGGTGGTACGGACCCCCAGGACGTCAGCGACTAGCGCGGCTCCATTCTGCGGATTGATGTCGATCGTTCGTTTCCGTATGCGATTCCGTTCGACAACCCGCTGGCTGCCACAGGAAACGGCAAACCGGAGCTGTTTGCCTGGGGTTTTCGTAATCCATGGCGTTTCAGCTTCGATCGCGTGACGGGTGAACTCTGGGCGGCAGACGTTGGCGCGTCGATATGGGAAGAAGTGAACCTCGTCAAAAAAGGCGGGAATTACGGTTGGCGGATCATGGCGGGCAACCATTGCCGCCGGCGGGAATGCGATCGGCGTGGCTTGCTGACGCCGGTCATCGCATACGATCACACCGAAGGGATCGCTGTCATCGGCGGCTATGTTTACCGAGGCCGTGCGATTCCGGAACTCGTCGGCAGCTATGTGTTTGGCGATATTATCTCACCGGATATCTGGGGGATCGCCTACGACCAAAACGGCCATCCACAGCGCCGGATCGTTGCCACGTCGCCACGCAACGGTCCCCATAGCTTTGCCGAAGGCAACGATGGGGAGCTATATATCTTACGGGAAGGACCTGGGCGGCAAACCCTGAAAAAACTGGTTCCCAAGTTATCGGCTCCGCCAGTTGTCTCGGCGTTCCCAACGAGGCTATCGGAGACGGGATGTGTGGCTTCTGACAATCCCTTGCAGCCGGCCACGGGCTTGATCTCCTACCGCGTCAACAGCATCCTGTGGTCCGATGGCGCCGTCAAACAACGATGGATGGCTCTGCCTGAAGGAATCCACATTCAGGTCAATGCTGACGGTGATTTTGTCTTTCCGGCCGGAACCGTGCTCATGAAAAGCTTCTTCATTGACCAGACGCCGATCGAAACCCGTCTGTTCGTGCGTCACGACGATGATGGCTGGGCCGGATACAGCTATGAATGGCTGGACGACCAGTCCGATGCCCTTTTGTTGCCTGCGGGCAAAACGAAGGTGTTGCCTAATGGTCAGACCTGGACGTACCCCCACCGCGCCCAGTGTCTGCAGTGCCACACCGCCGCGGCGGGATTCTCACTCGGTCCGGAGCTGCCCCAATTGAATGGCGTGCATCTCTACACCGCGACTGGAAGACGCGCCAATCAGCTCCGCACGCTCGAGCACATCGGCGTCTTTGACGAACCCCTGCCGGCCGAACCGGCTCAGCTTCCTGCACTTGCTGCGGTCGCCGACACCTCTCAGGCCGTCGCGCATCGCGCCCGCAGTTATCTGCACACCAACTGCTCCGGGTGCCATCGCCCGGCAGGACCGACGCCAGCCGCGATCGACTTCCGCTTTTCCACCGCGTTCGCTCGCATGAGGGTATGTGACGTTGCCCCCCAACACAGCGACCTCGGCATTGCAGACGCGGCCCTCCTCAAGACCGGAGTTCCCGAACGTTCTATGGTCTGGCATCGTATGCAACGCCGCGACCTCTTTCAAATGCCGCCGCTGGCAACACGCCTCGTCGATACCGTAGCCGTCGACACGATCGCGAGTTGGATCTTGAGCCAGAACACCTGCGAATAGGCTGCGTTACCGCTTTGTGAGCTAGACATACCCGGCTCGACAGGCTATGGTAGCCCTTGAGATACTCACCGATCTTGCAGATGCTCTCGCCGTGTGTCAGTGCCAGCCGCCGCGCAGTGATCCACCGCTTCCCGGATTCTCAACCGCAAGGCATAGAACGCGACAAGGAACCGTTATGAGCGCTGAATTTGACGTCGAGATTTTTAAACGCCGGCGTGACGCTTTAACAAACCGCCTGCAACCACTTCCCGATTCCTTACTTTCTTCGTTAATACCGGGACACCTGATGGGAATTTTTGGCGTGTACAGCGACGAATAGTATTGTATGATCTCAAAATTGCCTGCAGACGAAGTTTAAGCAACGCCCTGAAACGCCAAAGCGGGGGTGACCCATGCAAAGCCGTGCCTCTTTCATGATCTTCGCCATTCTCTTGATACCGTTGTTTACGCATGCCGGTCCAGCCACAGCAGAATGGGAGTTGGGTGTCTTTGGTGGTGCTGCTATACCTGAAAACGACACGCTCACCATTGAGAGGCAGACGATGCGTTTGGGGGTTGCTGAGGTTGAGGTCCTAGAGATGAATGAGTCTTTCAAAGATTCATTCTCTGGTGGTCTGCGGATCGGCTATTGGTTTCAACAGGTTCCATGGCTCGGTCTGAGTGGCGGTCCTTCTTTCTTCGTGCCGGATGGTGATCTCTTTGTTATTCCGCTTACCGTCCAGATCAATGCCCGTTTGCCGATACTACCGACTCCGGATTATCCACAAGGACGATTGAAACCCTATATCGCTGTTGGGCCGGCCTTGTTTGTCACCCTGCTCAATGATGAGGATAGTTCATTGAATCTTGGCTTTGATGGGCGCTTGGGGTTGGCCTTTGAATTACCTGTAGCGACGGGAGCGCGTTATCGCAGCACATGGTTTTTTGAGTACCGCTATACGATTCATGAATTCGAACTCACGGAGAACATACCGAACGGCTCGGCTACATCCGATGGTACCATCAGGGCGCATCATGTGCTGGCGGGCTTCTCATTTCGGTTTTAGCACAACGGATTTATTCAAGCGTTTCCACAGCTGCAATCACGCTTTTGAACCACCCTGTCTGATTGGCAGCCGTACGCGCCTCGTCAAGAAAGCGCGTCACCATACTGGCATCGATCCCCGGAAGCACACGACTGGTGTCGACCGCCGTATAGACGCCTTCTTCCAAACACCAGATCTCGACCTCGCCATCCGTATAACGCCAAACTTCGGGCACCCCTAAGGCAGCATAGAGCGGCAACTTATTCAGCGATGACGGCGAGATATCCACCTCGATCACTAAGTCCGGCGGCGGTTCGACCGTCAAATCAAGAGGACGCTCCAGTGTCATGGCGTCGGCATGGTCGAGATAAAAGCAGGCATCTGGCTCGAAGCTTCGCGCCAGATCCTCGCGGCCAAATGTCGTCGAACCCAGACTGCGGTAATGTCGGTCACGCGCAAAGGCAATGGCTTCAATCACCTGTGTGAGGGTCGTTTTGACCCATTCGTGCTCCTGCGAGGGCATACGTAGCTCCACCGTCCCACCGTCATACGCCAACAGGACACCACACCGCTCGCCACGGTCGGCAAGGAGCTGCTGAAACGTCTGCCAGGAAACGCCGTGCATAACAACCCGGTCTTGTTCCAACCATAGGCTCATGGCCCATGCCCTCCCGTTCTGTCAGAACGGACGCCGCCAAGGATAAACGAGGCAGACAACACCACGCAAACCACCACCCTCCATGCGGCCAATCGGCATTCCGCATTCCGCATTCCGCATTTCGCATTCGACTCATCCGCCGCGGGTGTGCATTTCCAGGTGGGGATCCTGACGCAGGTGCTCGAGTTGGACAAAGGTCTCGCGAGGGCCGTCATGTTCCAGAGCTTTGCGCGCTTCGGCGCCGCGGTCGCGGCGCGCCTGCCAACCAGCGGTAATGATCGCAGCCAGTTCTTCAACGGACGCGCCGTCGCGCAGCGGTTGGCGCAAATCGATACCTTGCGTGGCGTAGAGACAGAGATACCACATCCCATCCGCGGTGAGGCGGCTGCGGTCGCAACGGCTGCAAAACGGCGTCGTGGTGGAGGCAATGATGCCGAACATCGTCCCATCCGACAGCCGATAGCGTTGGGCGGGAGCGGAACTCGTTTCCACGATCGGCTCAATCGCCCCATATCGTTGGCTCAGACAGTCGAGGATATCCGTGCGGGACATGACTTTGTCCATCGTCCAATGCGTGGCACCGCCGACGTCCATGTATTCGATAAACCGCACCTCAGCCTTGACCTGCTTGCCGTACTCGATCAGCGGCGCCAGTTCATCGTCATTATAGCCGCGCATCACCACGGTATCGATCTTTAAGCCGGCGAACCCCGCCTGCCCGACCGCATCAATGCCTGCCAGCACGCGGGCATGCGTATCACGGCGGGTCAACGTCCGGAAGCGGACGGGATCCAAGGTATCGAGACTTACCGTGACGCGGTGCAGCCCCGCCTCATAAAGGGCTTGCGCTTGCTCCGTAAGCAATACCGCATTCGTGGTCAACGCCAGGTCACGCAGCTGCGACTTCTGCGCCAGCATCCGCACCAGAGCTGGTAGATCTCTGCGCAAAAGGGGTTCCCCGCCGGTGAGCCGGACTTTATCTGCCCCCAGTGCAAGGAAGACATCCATGAGCGTCGAGATTTCTTCAAACGTGAGCACATTGGCACGCGGCAGCCAGACGTACTCCTCCTCGGGCATGCAATATTGACAGCGTAAATTACAGCGATCCGTGACGGACAGCCGCACATTTCGCAGGGGGCGGCCCCAGGTATCCGTTAGGGTATCATGCGCGTCTAACACAATCGGCTCAATCGACAACGGTGGCATCTAGCCGTTTCCTTTGTAGCTTATACACGTCATCCATTATGGTCAGCACCTGTGGCGCTGTCAAGGATGTCTGCGGCCAGAATGGAAGATGATGGGACACCGGCTATGGTTCGAGAAAATCACGCAAGAGGGGGCTATCCTGCTTCAGTTTTGCCAGAGCTTGCGTCTCGATTTGACGTACACGCTCATGGCTCAACTGCAAGTCGAGACCGATTTGGCGTAAGGTTTCGCCGGGTTTGCCATCGAGCCCGAAGCGCCGGCGGATCACCTCCGCTTCCCGCGGTAGCAAGCTATCCAGGGCCTGCTGCATGCACTGCTGCAGATCCCGTTGCATGCACGTCTCCAGACTGGTGTCGGCCTGCGTGTCGGCCACCACCTCGCTGAACGTGCGATCGCTCTCATCGTCACGCGGCTGATCCAGCGACAGCGGCTCGCGCCCCAGCGCCAGGCTGCGCTCGACTCGCTCCAACGGCAGGTCGAGACGCCGCGCCATTTCGCCGGCCGTCGGCGTACGTCCCAATTCCGTGGTGAGCACTGGCAGGGCCTTGTGAATCTGCCTGGCGCTTTCGTACATATATTCCGGCACGCGAATCAGCGTGGCCTGGTCATACACGGCGCGGCGCATGGCCTGCTTGATCCACCAAACCGCGTACGTGCTAAACTTGAGGTTACGCCGATAATCAAACTTGTCCACGGCCCGCATGAGGCCGATATTGCCCTCTTGAATCAGGTCTGTCATCGGCAGACCAACGTGCTGAAACTCGCGGGCCACACTGATCACCAAGCGCAAGTTTCGCGTAATCAATTCCTGCTTTGCCGACTCGACACGCATATGTTGGTGGTGCAGTCGATGCCAAAGCGTACGGAATTCATCGACGCTGTAGCCAAGCGTCGAGACAAAACGCTTCGCCTGCCGGCGCTGTCGTTCAGGGGGCGCCGCCATGGCCGTATCGAACCGGAACCAGGCTTGTTGCAGGAACGCCGGAGACCATGTGACAGCCCGCACCAGCGCCCGGATGTCATCCCGCAACGTCTGCACCGGCTTCGGACATGCGGTCAAACCGGTTGGGTCTGTGGCCACGAGACGACGCATCTGACACCGAAGCCGTTGCAGCTGATCGAGCATGGCCATGCAGTCGGCGTGGGACGGCGCCGGCTGCACCTCGAAGAGCACGTCAACGGCCAACGCGCCACGGCGCACATGGGAACGGCAGGCCAGCGCATAGGGCACGTGCAAGAGGTGATGCGCGAAGGTTTCGCGCCACGTCTTGGCTCCTTCCTGAATCTGCTGGGCCAGCGCCAGCTCGCGCTCATGTGTGAGCAAGGGATAATGCCGGATATCATGTAAATAGTGCGCCATCACGGACGGCGCCTCAGCCGCTGTGCCGGCTGAGGCCATAGGCACCTCCTCCGGCTGCGTCAGGACGTCGGTCGTCGCCGTCACAGAATGCCCCCTTCATCAGCCTGCGCATCGAGGCCGACTATACACCATAGATGATAACTGGACTCCACTTGTCTGGAATATAGAATGTTGGGCACGCGCTGTCAAGGATCTTTCGGTGCGCACAGCCAGCGTAAGCCGCGGTCTGAGGCGCTCAAACATTGCGTTATGGACCGAAGCCCTCTACTATTAAGAGGACGTACGAGACGACGATGCACACAATGTGCGTCACCGCATGGGGCAGGAGGACAGCGATGCCGGGCTTGCAATTTTCCCAAATTACCGACATGGCGATTCACGGACTATGGGCACTGGCCCGCTTGCCAGCACCACAACGCTTTCTGCTGTTGAGTGACATCGCACGCCCCCAAAACGTCTCGGAAAGCTACCTCTCGAAGGTCTTCCAAAAACTCACACACGCCCGCTTGGTCAAAGCCGTGCGCGGCAAACACGGGGGTTATGCTCTGGCACGCCCCCCCAACACGATCACGGTGGGCGATGTGGTCCGCGCCATGGAAGCGGAGCAGCCGATGTACCGGTGTTTAGCACAAGAACGCTGTTGCGAAGCGACGGGGAGTTGCTTGTTGCTACGGGCCTTTGCCGAAGCGGAGCGGCAAATGTACGCCGTCCTGGACGGAGGGACGCTGGCAGATTTAATCGCGGATGCCCTGCAAAGCACAGAGCGTATGGTGTGGCTGCATACCAATCTGACACCGGGGCGTAATGCCGCCTCAGACGTGTCTCAGATCTGAAGCGGCGCCCGGGCCTCATCAGACAGGCGGCCAGGCGCCCCCGTGTGTTAGTGACCACATCCACCTGTGCCACAGCCGCCACATTTACTGCCATCACAATAGTAGTTGCGTTCGTCGGCGCTGGGTAAACGCACAAAGATGCGTTCACCCGTTTCGTCCAGCTCCACCTCAAACGCCTCGCCGATCACGGTCACATCCGTCACCCGACCGGGGCCTTCCTCGGTCATATACGTCTCGCCAACGCTGGGCAGCTCATCTCGGATCGCTTTGTACACCGGCACTTCATAGGCCAAACAACACTTCAGCCGGCCGCAGACGCCAGAGATGCGCGATGGATTGAGCGCAAGCCCCTGCTCCTTCGCCATCCGCACCGAAATGGGTGCAAATTCCGTCAAGAAGGTGGAACAACACAGGGGGCGGCCACACGTGCCATAACCCCCGAGCTTTTTCGCTTCATCGCGCATCCCGATCTGCCGCATTTCGATGCGCGTTTGCAGGACGCTAGCCAGCGATCGCACCAATTGGCGAAAATCCACCCGCCCCTTGGCCGTAAAGTAAAAAATCGCTTTGCGGCCATCGAGGGTATAATCGACACTGACCGGCTTCATCGTCATCCGCATCTCCTGGATGCGGCGTCGACACAGGGCAAAGGCGTCCGCCGCCAAGTCCTTGTAGGCTTCGGCTTGCTCCAGGTCATCTCCCGTCGCTTTACGCAGAACAGGTTTCACCGAGGTGTTCTGCTCATCGACCTCGATCGCCTGTGGGGGCAGGACGACCGTGGCGATTTCCAATCCGTTTTCCGACTCCGCCACGCATTTATCGCCGCGCTGCAGCGGCATGGCATCGGCCGCGTATTGCAGGACTTTACCGGTCGGCTTGAATCGAATCCCTACCACGTCCATAATCGGCCTCCTCTTAGCTACCGTGTGTCCAAGGACGCCTTTACGTCCACGCTTTCCAGTGTATCACATCGGCGCGGAGCAGTTGCCCCGTCACCTAGGTGGAGGCTTGCAAAGTTGAAGCGTGATGTTACTATGTAAGAAAATTTGATTCGGCACTGATGCCACCACAAGCAGGTCGGAGGTCGTGAAACGTCATCAATACGAGGGAACTGCACACGGACGGCCGATCACGGCATGCATCGCTGACAGGGAAAACTCACTACTTGCGCGGAGACAACACATGCTCGATTATGAGCCGAATATCGTTCTGTCCAACCAGGAATACCATGTTGTAGGCAAGCGGCCCATCCGTCCCGACGGGGCGGAGAAAGTCACCGGCCAAGCGCGCTATGGCGCCGACATTCAGTTGCCGGGGATGCTCTACGGCAAGATTTTGCGCAGCCCCCACACGCCCGCCCGGATTCGATCCATCGATACCCGCCACGCCGAGGAACTTCCGGGCGTCCATGCCGTCATCACCTCCGGCGCGCTGTCGCAGCCCTCGAGCAAGCTCGTCGACCTGGCCGAAGGCGTGCTGCATAACATGCGGTTTCTCAGCAACAATATTATAGCGGGCGACAAAGTCCTCTACAAAGGACACGCGGTGGCGGCGGTGGCGGCGACCAGCCCGTACATCGCCGAGGAAGCGCTGAAGCTCATCGAGGTGGAATACGACGTTTTGCCGCCCGTGCGCAACGCCGCCGAAGCCTTGCAACAGGGCGCGCCCTTACTGCACGAACGGCTGGTCACGCTCGCCAATCCGAACATGCGTCCCGGTGGTACGAAGGATGATGATGACACCACCGCCAGCTCGAACCTGGCCAATCACTTCGAGTTCCGCGCGGGTGACGTCGATCAGGGCTTTTCGGAAGCCGATGCCATTGTGGAAATCGAAACCGACACCTCCCCCATCCACCAGGGCTACATCGAGCCCCATACCGGCACGGCGATGTGGAATGCCGACGGCACGCTGACGATTTGGTCGAGCAGTCAGGGGCATTTTAACGTGCGGGATCAAACCGCCCGCCTCATGGATCTGCCGGTGTCGAAAGTCAAGGCGATCCCGATGGAGATCGGTGGTGGATTCGGCGCCAAAACGCTGGTCTACGTCGAGCCCGTAGCCGCGGCGCTGGCCCGCAAATCCGGTCATCCGGTGAAAGTGACCATGTCCCGGACCGAGGTTTTTGAGGCCACAGGCCCGACCTCCGGCACTCATATCAAGGTGAAACTCGGGGCCACGAAAGATGGCAAACTGGTCGCGGCTGAAGCGCATCTCACCTACGAGGCCGGCGCCTTCCCCGGCTCCCCGGTCTCTCCGGCCTGTCAGTGCATGATGGCGCCGTATGACATCCCGAATGCCTGGATTGAGGGCTACGATGTCGTGGTCAACCGGCCCAAGTCGGCCGCCTACCGGGCGCCAGGCGTTCCCGCCGCCTTCGCGATGGAAACGGCGCTGGACCAATTGGCGGACAAGTTAGGCGTGGATCCGCTAGATTTCCGCCTGCGCAACAGCGCCAAAGAGGGCACGCGCGCCGCCACGGGTCCGGTTTGGCCGCGCGTCGGCTTTGTGGAGACCCTGCAAGCGGCAAAGGATCACCCGCATTATTCTGCTCCGCTCGAAGGCCCCAACCGGGGACGTGGCGTGGCCAGCGGTTTCTGGCGCGACAATACCGGCCCATCCAGTGCGTTTGCCATCGTGCAAAATGACGGCAGAGTGCGCCTAGTCGAAGGATCGCCCGACATTGGCGGCACGCGCGCCTCGGTATCTCAGCAGTTTGCCGAAGTGCTGGGGATCCCGGTCGAGGCGATCAACCCATCGGTAGGTGACACGGATTCGATTGGCTTTACTTCGGTCACCGGCGGCAGTGGCGTGACGTTCAAGACGGGGTTTGCGGCCTACACCGCGGCACAGCAGATCAAAGAGCGGATGTGCGAGCGGGCGGCAAAAACCTGGGAGTGCGCCGTAGAGGAGGTGGAATACCGGGACGGCAGTGTCTACCACACGAAGGACGAAGAGAAGCAACTGACTTTCCAGCAGATCGTGGCGCGTCAAAATGCCACCGGTGGCCCCATTGTCGGCAGCGCCGGCGTCAATCCCGGTGGGGCGGGCCCCTGCCTGGCGACCCATATCGTGGATGTGGAAGTGGACCCGGAGACGGGCAAGGTGAGCATCCTGCGGTACACGGCGGTGCAGGACGCTGGCAAGGCGATTCACCCCAGCTACGTGGAAGGCCAGATCCAGGGTGGCGTGGTACAGGGGATCGGCTGGGCCCTCAATGAAGAGTATTTCTTCAACGACGAAGGCCACATGGTCAACTCGAGCTTCCTCGACTACCGCATGCCCACGAGCCTGGACCTGCCAATGATCGATACGGTCATCGTTGAGGTCGCTAATCCGACGCATCCCTTTGGCGTGCGGGGCGTCGGCGAAGCACCTGTGATTCCGCCCATGGCGGCGGTTGCCAATGCCGTTTACGATGCCATTGGTACGCGCATTAACCAGCTCCCGATGTCGCCGGGCCGCGTCTTACAGGCCCTGTGGGACGAAGCGGGCGCGAAACATAATGGGAAGTCGTAATGCCGGAAGTGTGGCTGCCGCCAAGACTGCAGCGTCTGACGGCCGGGCAACAGACCGTTCGGATCGCGGGCCAGACGGTCCGCCAGATCGTGGACAATCTGGAGCAAGCGTTTCCGGGCATGAAGGACGAACTCTATTTTGAGGAGGAGGATGTCCTCATGCCTGGCGTCGCGGTCATCATTGATGGCGAGACGAGCCAATTGGGCTTGCTGGAGCGGGTCCGAGAGGACAGTGAAGTGCACTTTCTGCCCGCCCTGGGCGGCGGCGTGTGATGCCGCGCGACAAAGGCGCACGGAAGTAGAGTGTCCGAACGGGTCATCCCGCTACCGTGTGTCCTGTGCCATCTCCTGAAAATCCCCCCTCGCCCCCCTTTGCCAAAGGGGGGAATGACATACCAGCCGGCATCCTTGTGCCCGGGTCTCCTGTTCCACGGTTTGGATCAGCCGGGTACCATATCCTGAGGCAACTCCTGGGGATTTTGCCAATATTCACTGTACAGGAAAAAAATCTTAAGCAGTTGATTTTATTGGACTTATGAAATTCTGTCGATTTCTCCCAACACTTTGAATTTCAAGGAGTTAGGGCACATGACGAATTTTATCACACAAGCATTGTGACCTCCCTCCCCGCTTCCAGCACCTCCGCATCATGCCTCAATACCTCTTCTCAAGCCTCGTAAGCGTTGAGCCGTCATCACCCAGCCAGACCTAACGCAAGCGGCTGGGAAGCTCTGCGGTCGCGGTTCCCATCGCCGTCCGCTCGTCACGCTGATTTTCGGCCCAGACATCGCAATCGACTAGGTGTTGGCGGCCCTCAACTCGCTTGGCGCGCACGACGCCTTTGCAACGCGTCAGGTCGCCGACAATATTAAAGCGCCGCACCTGCACCTTCAGCGTCTGCAACCAGCCGTCGTCGCCGATCCAATTGCTCATCAGATGTCCCAACCAGGAAACCCGTTGCGGCCCGTAATCATACGCGCCCGGCGCCCCGATGGCGCGCGCAAAGCCATCGTCCCAGTGCACCCGCTCAGGAACGTCATAAACCCCGCGTTCATCGAGAATGTAGGCGGCGGGATGGCGGCGGCGATAGTCGAAGCCGACGAGATGTGGCCGCACAAAGGGGGAGCCCCAGCCCATGAGCCAGCCAATGCAATCGGTCACCGTGAGAGGGCCCTTGAGGATCGGGGTGATCTCGTCCCTCACCGTGACGTCTTCCCAATACCTAGGTGTGTCGCCCCGTGGCGCTTGCTGGGCCAACTCCTCATCAATCGCCGCGAGTTCGTCTTCACTCCAGGTTTTGGGGGTGATATCAGCATATTTGCCTTTACGCTACGCCGTCTGGCGCTCCGTGCGCATGACGGGGCTACGAACCGTGGCCAGCACGTTGCCATCGCGGTCACGATAGATGCTCTCATCCACCTGGAGGATCTGCCGGCCGGCAAAGGCGCCGGTCTTTTCAATCACGTCGGCAAGCTGCATGGTGGCCCGAATCGGCGTGCCCAGCCGGACGGGGCGATAAAATGTCCACTCACTCCCGGCAAATAGGCCATGCACCCCCGGCAAGCCGCCCGTCCGCCCGAAACCGCAGCTAAATAGGAAACATGGCGGCGCCATGATCCCCCCCCAACGTGTGCTTGCCGCATACTCGGGATCGAGCCACAAGGGATTGAGGTCGCCAATGCCATGCGCAAAATGCCGGATGGCATCACGTGTCGCCTCGGTATTGTAGGGATACGGGATAGGCCGTTCCACGCCAATACGCTGGCGTAACGCGGCGATCATCTCATCGGTGATTACACTTCCGAGGCGTGTGCTCATCGTGCCTGTCCCTCCCGGCTTCGTGTCATGCCAGTACTTGTACGACAGAACCATCGTACCATATTCGCTTGCGGATTGCGGACTGCGGCATAAAAAATATCAAGAGCATTCCATCATGGCGGTGCGCAGCACTTAGGGCAGGCCGGTGAGGCCGAAATATCCGGCGTTGTAGAAGATGTGCAGGACTATGGCCGGATAGGTACTGTGAAAGCGCTCACGGAAACTGCCAAAGACGAGCGACGGGATGGCCACCGCAAGGGCCCACAGGGGGGGATGATACCGCAGGTGCAGTAGGGCAAAGACCAGGGAGGTCACGATATTCGCCAGAGAGAGCCTAGCCCAAGTCCGTTGTCCCCAGATGTAAAGCAGGAGCTGGCCTTGCATAAAGCCGCGAAAGATCATCTCCTCCGCACACGGATAGAAGAGAGTGAGCGCGATGTACTCCCACGAGATAATCTGCCGCAGAGTGAGGGGGTGGACGGCTTCCCACAGCCACAGACCGACCCAAAACCCCACGCCTGCCAGCAGTGCGGTAAGAAAACGCCCATCTCGGTGAAACGGGCCGGCGGGTACCAGCCCTAACGCCCGCGCAATGTCTCCCACAGCGCCTCGCCTTTCGTGCAACCCCTCCGCCGATGCGACCCGAGAGAAGTTTAGCACAAGGGCTGGCGACGCGTCCGTTTCCAGCCGAGATAGGCGACGATCAATCCGAGGACTATAATGAGGGTAAAATCGCCTGGCGCTCCGGGATTGATCGTGCATCCGCCCCCGCCCCCACCGCCGCCACTATTGCCTCGGGCATTGCCGGGCGCTGTCACCGTGACGGTACGCGTGGCCGGCGTCGGGTCACTCATCCCTTGGCTATCAACGACGGTAAGCGTCACCGTAAAGACACCCACCACGTTGAAGACAACCGCGCCGGGGTCTTTCAGGGTCGAGTTCGGTGCGCCGCCCCCAAAACTCCACATATAACTCAAGGGCAGATGACCAGCCGGGCTGCCGCCGCTGCCGTTGAACACAACGGACGCGCCTTGGGCAATCGTTACATTACCGGTTGGCATCGTCATCACACCGTTGGGCGTCCCCGTGACGGCCCCGATCGCCGCATTGGCATTGATGAGGCCAGCTCCCGTGACGTCATCTCTGCCGGCAGCCGCCCGGAAGCCCGTCACATCGATGGCTGTATTCACCAGTGTAGCGAGGATTTCAGCCGGCGTCAGCAGACCGTTCAACTCGCGGATGAGCGCCGCCACTGCGGCGGCATTGGGCGCCACGGCGGATGTCCCGAAGAAATTCTTGAATTGGTCCGGTTCGCCCTCATACCCGCTTAAATTGAGCGTGCTCCCGAAAAACGTCGTATTGTTCCCGTCCACTGCGGCAATATCCGGTTCAAAACTGCGACGCGGGGCAAAAGCGCCGGAGGGCGTAAAGAGCACCGACAGGGTACCGCCGCGTGAGCTAAAATCTTCCGGATCCGTGGCTGTCGTCGGCGTAAAACTGGGGTTGAACAGTGCGGTGTCAAACCACGGCACCGCCGCAACCGACGTCACTCCAGCGGCGACCGCATGCCCATACATGGTCGGGCCGCCGACGTTCGACGTGCCGTTCGTAATGCCCTGGATGACGGTACCGCGGAAACTGCTTTCGAAGAACACCAGCCGAAATTCGAGCGGTGTGGTGGCGTCCTGTGGAATCATGTCTTGACTGCCGTCAAAGTGCTCGACGGCCAGATACACCGTCACGGGCTGGGAGCTGAAATTCCAATACGTGAGGATTTCAACGGCATCGCCTCTGGGAGCGCCGCTCACGCCTTGCTGCTCGGTGCTCCTGGCAAGCGGGCTCGCCAATCCGGCGGCATCAGGGGTCGGCGTCACATAGAGGTCTAGGTCAATCTGGGCGCCATGTCTCCGGCTGACGCTGTCAAAGGGTTGATTCCATTGTAGAATCACGCGGATATTGGCGCCGGCCGGCAAGGTGATGTCGAGAAAGCCATCGCCATTGCCCCAATGGTGCAGATCGTTGCCGGTCGGAATCACGGCGCGATCATCGGACGCCGCAATATCGGCAAAGAGTTGCCGAAAACCGCGGTTGGCCTGATTGCCCGCAGATGAAAAATAAGGGACGCCAGCGGCCACACACGCTGCCGCGGCTTGCGCGATGATGCCGTCCTGATACATCGGTTCCGCAAAGTAGATCACATCATCCACCACCACGGTAGATCCAGCGGTGGTGCAGAGGTCGGTAATGCCATCGGCAAACGCCGCCTGACCGGCAAATGCCGTATAAAAGGCGATGGCCGCACCGGGGGCGATGTCGTGTACGAGCTCGCCCATGGCCGCCCCTTCATCGCGTCCGACGACGTCGTCGCGGCGGATCTCGACTGTCGGCGGCAAATCACCAGACCGTTGCGGCCGGCTATTCTGCAAGTGCCCCGGCGCGCCGGCCGGTGGGGTGGTAGCGGCATCCCGCACATTCCCCGACCTAGCAAAACTGTCTGACAAGATGCCAATCGTCTGGCCCGTACCATCGAGAGAGGAGGCCAAACGGGCGATATCGGCCTGCAAGGCTTCACTGGCGCGGCCGTCGACAGAGCCGGTATGCGCCATCGCGCCGTATTCGGGGGTGATCATCCGGACTTCGGGAATCCGCGCCAGGTCGTAGAGGACGGCGGAATCGTCGTCGACGGCTGAGATGCGGCCGTGTCGCGGCGACACATGGCGTATGGTCGCGCCAGCTTGCCGGATGCGCGCTTCGATATCCGGATCGAGATGATTCATCAAGATGTCAAGTTCTACCCCATCTTCTTCAGCGCTCAAGGCCGCATCTGTAGCCGCTTGGCGCAACGTGATCTGTTGCCGCTGCGTCTGCTCTTCGAGGCGCAACAGATGCAGACTGATTTTTTCGGCTTCTGGCGCTTGCGAATAGCGCTCAACCTTGGGATGCCCCGCATATCCAGCCTGAGGCGCCAGCGCCAGGAGCAGCCATGCCGACACCCCGACCAGCGCCTGACAAAGTTTTCTTCCGCGCCCGTAGTGTGGCGCGCTCATAGTAGAGGCAGCATGGACAGAGTCTAGGCCGAAGTTCCCCTGGCAGAATAGGCGGAGGGTTAAGTAGATCAACAGGTTGGCCCAATTCAAAAGTCCAT
>CBCXVS010000006.1:0-11044 GCA_965178525.1 uncultured bacterium
ACTGAGGACTGAGGACTGAGGACTGAGGAGGGGAAAGAAGGGAAGAGTAGGAGAGTAGGAGAGTAGGGGCGAGTTAAGATGGGTATGGTTTGGATTTTCGTTGGCGAGCAACTGAAGAACGTAAGCCGCCAATAATGCGAGCGACTTCTTCAGCATGAGCCATGAGGCAGGTGAAGGTGGCATGATCCAAATAGCCAACATCAAGAGCAACATACAATTGCGATCGGACTTCAGCACAAGATGCCTTGGCTGTAGACAAAAATTGATGGAACTCAGCTCTACCACCTCGCTCAAAGCCCTCAGCAATGTTGGACATCACGGACACCGCTGCCCGTTGGATTTGTCCTGAAAGGCCAAAATCCTTCGCAAATGCCCCCATCTGTGTCACACGATAAATCTCACGCGTAAGTTCTCTCGCCTTCTGCCATGCAATGAGATCTTCAAATCGCTCAACTCGCCCCAACCTTTCCTCCTCTCAACCTGAACTTCCTAACTCTTTTTTCTTCACTCAGTCCTCAGTCCTCAGTCCTCAGTCCTCAGTCCTTACACAGCTGCCGCCAGCGCATGTTCGCCCAGAACCTCAAAAACCTGGACGCGCTCACTCACGTTCTTAAACCGTTGCAGTCCCAGCTCACGGCAGTCAAATTCCTCTGAGAGACGTGACGCCGTGGATTCCCCCACGTAAATCGCGCCATTGTTGGCAAAGGTGCCGATGCGGGAGGCCAGATTGGTGACCGAGCCGGAGGCCGTGAAGGTCCAGCGGGTGCCGGACGCGCCTTCGAATTTGGTGGAGCCAACCGCTGCCGTGCCCGAGTTGATACCCATGTTGACAGTGACGGGCGTATAAGTCTTCTGTAGCTCCGTATTGATGCGCTCCGTCTTGTCCCGGATGGCCAGGGCTGTGTGCACGGCGGCGCAGGCATGAGCCTGCGGGTCGTCGGCTTGGAAGATGATCATGAGGCCATCGCCAGCCGTTTCGTTGATGTCGCCTTGATTGGCATAAATGTCATCCAGAAAGCTAGAGAAGTAGCGCTCCACCAGGTAGTTGACCTTCTCCTGGTCCAGCGCCTGGCTCATGCTCGTGTAGCCGGCGATATCGAGGAAGAGGACGGTGACATCCTGCTCGATCTTGTCCAGCTCCGGGGCGGTGGGATCGCGCTCGATAATGCGCCGCACCGAGGCCGGGACGAATTTGTCGAGGTGGGTCTTGATATTTTCGAGCAATTCCACCTTCCGCAGGGCGCTGCGCAGCTCGGCATTGGCCGCTTCCAGGGAGCGGTAGGAGCGGGCATTGGCAATGGCAATGGCGCTCTGATGCGTCAGGGTGCGGAGCAAATCGAGATCCTCTTCCGTGAAAATGGCGCCGGAACGTTTTGCCCCCAGGGTGAGCAGGCCGATGAGGTCGTCTTTGAAACGGATCGGCAGGGCCAGACTGATGCCGAAGCGTTCGAACGCCTCCGAGGCTTCCGGGACCCGCTGGGCCAGCGTTGGATCCGCTTCCAGATCGTAGCGCGACAGACCGTGGGGCCGCTGCGCAATCAGTTCGATCACCGGATGGTCGCGCTGTGGTCGTACTTTGGCGAGCCGGTCGGTGGACCAACCGGCAATGGCCTGGGGCGGATAGGTGGCATGGCCGTCTTCTAGAAAGAGCGCAACGTTGGACACGTTCAGCGCATGCGTGACCGTGTGGACGATGCGGTTGGCAATTTCATCGAGGTCGAGCAGAGAGGTGAGATCGCGGCTCAGCTCCTCGATGGTCTGGCGAAAATCGTACCGCGTGCGGAAAAAGATGCGGTCTAAGCCATGCTGCACCCGCTCCCGCAAGGGATTGATGACGAAGAGGACAGCCAGGCCGAAGAGCACCGGAAAGCCGCGCCACTGGGCCAGCGGGAGATCGAGCAGCACTTTGTTGGAGAGCCAGATAACCACGAGGTATGACGCGATCACGACGCCGGTCAGGACGCAGTAGGTCAGGGTGCGGCGAACGATCATACCGACGTCGAACAGATTGTAGCGCAAAATCGCATAGGTGATGGACAGCGGCAAAAAGAGCGTCATGAGCCAGCCGCATTCGAGCGGCAGATTGAGATGGAACAACAGCGCCGCGCTTTCGCCGAGGACCGGGACAATGAAGCCGACGGCGAAGCCGCAAAATACCGTAATGGCCCGCCAGCGCGCCACCGGACTTGAGGCGCGACATGCCGTGTGGATCAGACTGACTAACAAACAGAGCAGCGCCGTGATCCAGTATATGGTGTGAACGTAGGTCAACTGCTCGCCAAGACGGTAGCGGGCGTAAAAATCCCAGCAACAAGTCGCGCTGAACCAATTGAAGACCCAGAAGAACAGCGATGGCAGATAGAGCACAACCTGCACCCACGGGTGTCGGCGTACGATGGGGTATTCGCCCGGGAAGACCAGGGCTAGGTGTAGGAGGAAGGCTGACGTCAGGTACCAGCAGAGCAGGAAAAACTGGGTAAAGACGTGCGTCGATTGAAAGTCAAAGAACGTCATGAAGAGGCCGAACCAGGCGAGACAAAATCCCAGAAAGATCCAACTGCGGCGGGTGTTGGGCCGCAGCAGAAAGACGAGGGCGCCGAGGCCAAGCTGTCCGATGGCCACGAGCCATAAAATGCCGTATTCCTTGGCCAGGCGATGCCAGGTCGTCCGCTGCACGGGTAGACTGACGGAGAGCGGTGTGGTTCCCCGCAGAATATGGTAGGTGAGGGGCGTGCCCGGCAGTGTGTTGCGGATGATCTGGCGGAGTTTCGCTCCCTTGTCTTTCGCTGAGGCAAACGTGTGGTCATTGACGCCGATAATGTGGTCGAAGAAGACGAGGCCGGTGTCGTTGGCCTTCATGACGCCGCCGAATTGATTGAAGGCAAAGCCGGCCGAGGGCTTGCCCACTTCGTGCACCGCCATTTTGGTGCTGACAATCGTCAGGACAACGCAGACGGCCATCAACATCCAGAAGAGCACCATCGCCTGTGTCGGTTTGCGCAAGATGGAAGCCGCCATGAGACTGCCTTTCTGTCAAGCGTTATGGGTACTTTTATTAAAGAACACATTGTCGCATGTGGGCTATTCCCCTACCATTGCTATGGCTGCCTCAGAAGCTGTTGTAAAGTTCGGACGAGGCAGAATGTCCCCTAAAAACGGCCATCATCGAATCGCGCTCACACCCTGACTTTCCCTGAGGTTCGGAACCCCGAGTTGTTCGCTCAAACCGCTCAAAATCGGCAGTCAGGGGGATTTTACAACAGCTTCTCATGGGTTGCACCTGCTGTCCGGCGACGATGCGGTGCGTGCCGCTCTTCACAATGCGTTCACCCGCTTGCAGGAGGCCCCGCACAAAGACACGGCTGTTCTCCGTGTGCAGCACCTCAACCGTGCGGCGAAGAGGTTGGGGAGGTGGTAGACAAAGCCCAGGAGGAGCAGCGTGAGCAGTGGGATATTGTTAGTCAAAACTCGACGTTTCGCCAATTTGATGTCAAAAATACGCAGCCTTGATATATGTGAGGTAACATGCAACAAGTTGGGAACGACTACGTTATCAAACCACTCTCGCTGAAAAAACGAAAGGGAATGACATGGATACTGAATCGGGTAGGATTTGGATCATTGCCTCAAGTCTGGTGCTCCCAGCAGCCTACTTCATATTCTTTATGATTGCTCCTGAGTTTGGCTATCCGCTGACTGAGGAGCAGGCCGTACGACTGCGTGAAATTGTGATACCGGTGTTTGCTGGGTATCTTGGTAGTGCCGCATACTTCCTCTTTAGCGCAGGCTGCCACGCTGTGGTACCGGACGAGAAAAGGCCAAATCGGCTCCTTCGCCTTCTTGTCTGGGGTCCTATCATGGTCTTTTGCTGCTTAAGTGTGGTTACCATTATCGTTTTTGCGGCATCCCACCGGCCGTCTGCACCATTGGGTGCTGGCAAGGATGTTGCGTGGCTCGCGAACAATCTCAAATATATACTTGGCTTGTTCGCCGTCTCAACAAATACTATGGTAGCGTACCTCTTTTCTTCGGAATGAAGGGGTTAGAAGTTGGATGGTAAAACACGGTCCTAAGTAAGCGGATAGCCATTGTCGTATCATTCGCATGACGTGTCAGAACGAAATTCATTAAGCAGTTGCCAGTTGGCAGAGAAGCCATCACACACTGTGCTCAGTACATCTGACCTTAAAGTCGCCCTCCAATGTTGGAGATATACATAGCGATTGCAGATATGTTTTCAATTTCTTGCGTATTAAGTCCCGATAAATATTGTGTTGTGGCGCGTTGGCGCTAGGATATTTTTGACACTTGATATTCTGTTCAATCGCGTGCAGCTCCGTTTGAACTCTGACTCGAAACTCAGGAGAATTTTCTGCTCTTGCTACAATAATGTCAATTTCAATACAATAATACCAGTTTTTATTAAACTTCTTATATAAGATAATAGAGTAACGACATTCAGCATATGCACGTAGATAAGCCATTCCAATAATTTCGACTGTAAGCTTTAAAGGAGATGACTGTAAATCTTTTGTGAGTCCATCCAAGATTTCCCCTTCTGTCAGATCTTTATTAATGATCGTGAATGTGTCTTTTGGGCTATTTGCTCGACGTCGAGATGTATACTTATAGCCAATAACCGCGTATACCCACGTCTCCTTTTCCTTCTCCTGTGCAAAAATGGCTACAGGTTGACAATTTTCAGGGTGGCCTATGATGTCTGGCGCTTTCAACACATCGCAGACCGCTAGTCGGTCATCTCGCGTTTCGTTGCGAAAACGAATGATGACTTTGCACGCTGTATCAAGGCAGTCAAAGGGGGTGCCGGCTGCAGCCAAACGCGTCCAGTGGGTTACGATTTCAGCACCACCACGCGTTTCCCGCATCGGGATCCAAGCAAAATACGGCCCCATCATTGCGCGCGGCGATACTTGGTGCGGGAGCGCGAGCGGGAAGGGGGGAAGATAATGGAATTTATGCAATTCGCTTATACAGCTATAATCTTGCGTTCTGCGAAATGCACATTCGCCTTTTTGCACCTCTTGCTTCTGCAGCGCCAGCATGTTGAGCCGCTGGATCGTACGGCGCATGGTGGCGTATGCGGTTGCAGCCATAGCGGAGGTAACACGGCTTTGTTCCTGCAATGCCAATTGGAATCCCCGCTCCATGAGCACACGAGACGGGTGTTGTGGAATTGCCCTCAAACGATCTGCTTGAGCCACACCAAATCCTATGATCCATACCGCAAGAAGCAGGCAACAGCAGGCAAAACGGGTTAGCATCATAAACTTTACTCGCCAAGCACCACTTTGGCTCATGTGACGTTAGCCTGCGTTTAGACTGAACCAGTTATTAATCACCAGAAAAGGCGCCCAAAAATACGGGTGCTCATAACTGGTCTCGCGTATCAGCTTCAACTGGGCCTGCCGCAGGGCGTGAGCCCTAGAGACAGAAGCATCTTGCAATTGCCGATAAAACTCGGCCATGAGGAATGGCGTCGCTTCATCCTGGATGCTCCATAGGGTGGCCAGAGCGCTTTTCGCCCCTGTTCGAATAGCCATCCCCGCCAGCCCCAAAACCGCACGATGATCCCCAACGGCCGTCTCACATGCGCTTAAGGTCAACAACTCGAGTGGCTGACCGCGAAAGCGCAACGGCCGCAGCATCTGTTCCACACGATCGATGGTTAAGTTCTCATCCGCAGTCGAGATAAACGATGCCCCACGGTCTTCGGCAAATCGTCCATGCGATGCGATATGGACAATACCAAATCGTCCACGCCCAAGTTCCCGTTCGAATTTGGCAAGGCAGAAGTCCCGATTCAACAGCATTTTACCTCGGTGGATCGTCTGCAGCGTGCGTAGCTCCTGCGGCACAAGCGGCAAGCTTGGCCATTGTGGTGTCGGTGCCGATAAACCCACGGCGAGCGACCGGAGTTTGCCTCTCGGCTGCTCCGGCACGGGATCGATCAGAATCAGGCTCGGGGTGATCGCGACCGCGTAATGTTTGATCAGAAACTGTGCGCCATCGTGCAAAACGGCCATCGGAATCGTGAACAAGAGCCCATCCGGAACGAAGACCAACGTGTCAATGGCGGCGCGTCGTAAGGCTGGCATGACGGGGCGAACCAACCAGTCGTAGAGCTGTTGGGCGTGTGGAAGATAAGTCGCCGGAAGTGCCGGGAAAATAGAACGCGCTACGTCCTGGCGCAGCTCGCTGTTCTCGAGGTGATGGCGCAGGGCGCGGATCTCGTCTTCGAGGCGCTGCGCGCCAACTGGCGTCACAAATTGCTCCAACTTCGACCGCCCTGGCCCAACTGGCAGACTCACGAGCAGCTCCGTACGACCCGGCAGCAGTATCGGGTACACCACGGCGATCTTCTCGGAGACGGTGTGGAGATAGTCGAGCGGCGATACGTCAGGACGAGCGGCATCCACGCAGCTATCGGCAAAATAATCTCGCAGCTCGGCATCCTTGAATTGTTCGAGAACGGCGCGTGCTTGCTGCAGATATACTTCGTACTGGTCCCGGTTCCGTTCCTTTTGGGAAGCTGCGCGTCGGAGCAAGAGGTCGATGAACTCTTCGTACAGCAACCCGACCCCGGAGCGGAATGAGACAGGCGTGCCGCCATCCTGGCGCAGCAATCCGAGGCGTATCGGTTGCACCGTCTCAATCGCCCGCTCATAGGCCGCGATGGCCGCGTTGAGGTTGCCTAAGGCGCGCAGCAGACGTCCGGTTTGCCACTGCCACCGGTATAAAGATTCTGGCGCGTGTCCGTTTTGCGCGTCAAACACGGCCCGGCGCGTCACCTGCAGAGCGGCCCGATACTGCTGCTCGGCTTCGTAGAGCGTGCCGAGGTATCCCCAGGCGTACGAGGCCGCCCGTGGCGAATCACTCGCCTGCGCGAGGTCACCGGCCTCTTGCAGGAGAGTTGCCACCTGCCGGGCAAGCTGCGCCTGGGTGTTGTCAGACAGGCGTGGCCGTAATTCGTGGTAGGCCCAAGCGATATCAATCAGGAAATAGGCCTTATCCGGTGCGGGAGGTAAGCCGCGTGCGTGCTGCCGGGCCTGCTGCAGCCATGCCTTTGCTTCATGATATTGCCCGGCCCGTAGGGTGCTCTCATAGTGGCGCAGGTCCTGATAGGCGGCTGACTCGACGCCGAGCTTCTCTGCCCAATAAGGCGCGTTGGACACGATATTCCCGGGTTCGATGGGCCTATCCTCACGCCCGGCCAATATAAAACGGCTCGGTTGTCCCTGCCGAAAGCGCTGCGCGCAACTTTGATACTGCAAGGTTGCGCCCAACATTGAGGGCGGTTCGGGGGGCGTCACGACATACGGGTTGGTCAGGGCTTCGATCTCGACGATGCGATTAATCCGTCCTGAGGCATCTAAACGGCTCATCCCATCTTGCACAAATCCGCCAGCCTCGATCCGAATATTGCCTCCTCTCCCTTCAGGGGCATCGGCGCTGATCTCGCTACCTTGTAAAAGGACGAGGTCGGATTTGATAGTGATGTTGCCCCCAACCGCATCCGTCCCTTCAACCCTGGCGGTGATGGCGCTATCCTGCAGCCGGACTAACGACCCGGCCGTGATCTCGACCGTGCCGCCATCGGCCTGGCTGGCTTGCGTCGTCACCGTACTGTTCTGGCTCCGGAATGTATCCTCAGCTCGGATGGTCAGGGTTCCGGCATTGCCCGTTCCTTCGCTCTGCGCAGAGATGAGAGCGCCATCGCTGAGGAGGATGTTGCGGGCGTGGAGTTCGATATTGCCACCTGCGCCATCGCCAAGAGCTGTACTGACCAGTCCACTCGCCAGACCCGATACATCTCCGCTCCCGGCAATGGCGACATCTCCCGTCGCGGTGATTACTACAGTTCCGCCCTGCCCAGTGCCCTCGGAGGTAGTGGCGATCATTCCACCATCCCGGATGGTCAATGTTCCAACATGCATCACAATGTTGCCGCCGAGACTCATACCACCAGATACAGCACTGAAAATACCACTCTGATTCAAACCCGTGCTGTCCTCGCCCGTGATGGTAACAGCGTCCGTTGCGGTGATCATCACCATCCCCGCCCGTCCACCACTAACGGTAGTGGAGGTAGAGAGCTGTCCTCCATCCTTGAGGCTCAACTGCTGCACCTCCACCGTGATGTTTGTTGCACGTCCTTGCGAGGATGCACTGGCCGAGATGAGAGATCCCTCCAGGCGCAAGCTGCGAGCCGTTATCCGGACCGTCGCGTCTCCTGCTCCCAAAGTGTTCGCCTGGATCCTTGCTCTATCAGTGAGGACGATATCCTCCCTGATATGAATATCAATATGCGCCTCAGCGCTCTCTTCGTTCCCAAACATCCTCGTCGCCCTAATAAACGAGTTGTGGACGACTAAGCGGCCGCCTCGGATAATCACCGCTCCACCACTCGCACCACTTGCATTGATGAGGGTACGCTGTGTGATGACTATCTCACCCAGGCGGTCAACAGTGTCCGCATTGAACTGTGCCAGATTGACGGGGACCTCTCCTGTCGATACGACACTGGCAAGGTGAACCTGGCCACTCCGGGCCACGAGTCTGCCTCCCATCATCTGCACGTCTCCGCCCACGATGGACAGTGTGTTATGGTCTAGAACTGTGAGAACACTACCCTCGATGGTAATCCTTGGCGGATTGTCGCCATGGTCACGCAAAAACCCAAACGCCTGCGGAGAGGCGACGGTCAGCAGCGGCTCGGGCTGGGCGACCGCGTGAAACGCGTACCCATCCGCGAAGCGAAGCGTATCTGCCGTACTCACATAGAAAGAGCCTTTCACCTCAAGGCTGGCGTGAGGGCCAAACATCACCCCATGCGGATTGAGCAGAAACAGATTGGCTCCGTTGATGGTGGAGCGCACCGTCCCATCGATCTCCGATCCCATCTGCCCTGTGACCCGGCTTACGATGTTCTCTATTCCGCTCGGGCCGTGAAAACTCGCGATTTCGTTCGTCCCGACACTAAAGCGGTCGAAACTATGGAACTGATTAGGCCCGCGAATTGTCCCTTCCTCAATGTGATGAATATTGCCGTCTGGCGTCACCGTGGTGCCTAGCGTGGAATCAGGCGCAATGTCCGTCATCACTTGCGCCTGGGTAACAGCCGACAGAAGGCTAAGCAGGATGCAGCCGCTGAGGCGTGCAACAGGCATGGAACGAGAAAGCCAGCGTGTGAGATGGTGTGGCATCAGACATCCTCAGATGATCTATTACTATAGTTCGAGCTGACAATTTTCCAGCCGGTCGTCGGAATCGCTACATTCATTGAATTCATTGACGCCACCGCCGTCGATGTCGTCTATGTTATCACCGCCGATCAGGGTGTCATCCCCAGCAAAGCCTCGGAGTGTGTCCATGCCGGGACCGCCATCTATCCTATCAATGCCGTCATCGCCACACAGTGAGTCATTGCCGGGACCGCCGCTGTGTGTATCAACGCCCTGGGTCGGGGTAACGCGGCAGTCATCACGGGGTGTGAGTTGCGTGATGCGGCTGCGGGGGCTTATGTCACCGCTGGCCTGGCCGCTATAGAGCGTGTCGTCGCCAGGGCCGCCGATCAGGCAATCGTTACCCGTGCCACCTTCGAGCCGATCATCGTCGTCTTGGCCCAGGAGTGTATCATGGCCAGGGCCGCCGCGAATCTCGTCTCTACCGTTACCGCCGATGATGGTGTCGTCGCCGGGGCCGCCATCGAGCCTGTCGTCGCCGGGGCCGCCATTGATAACGTCGTTGCCAGGACCGCCCCTGATGGTGTCGCTCCCCCCTCTGCCGGCGATGAAATCAGCTCCGGGTGTTCCTATGATGACGTCATCACGTTCGGTCCCAGCACAGGGGACGACAAATTCATCATTCACCGTACAACCACCGGGCATAAACTCGATCGTCGTGCTGATACGGAATACAGCGCCATCCGTTCTGCGGTCGGCATAAAACAGATCAAAAGCGTACAGGTTCCCGCGGATGAGCTCAAGACTTCGTGCCAGCTCGTCCAGAGACACACTGACGGTTTGGGCGGCATGGAGACCGCCCAGATCGATGACCAGACCGCCATTGATGTAGACCCACATATCATCATCGGCCGTAACGCTGAGCGTTTCCCCTCCCCGATAGATGAACTGAGAGTGAAGCTCGTAAGTAAAGTGATGATTGTGAGCGCGATCTTGATTGCCCAAGAGCTGGTCATCGATAGGAAAAAAGGCGTCGTTCTCAAACGTGAACCCGTCCGGGTCGGTGTTCGCGGGAATGAGGCTGTAGCGGGTACTCAGATTCACACCCGGTGTGTCTCGGTACCACTGATCGAAAGCGTCCTTCCCGTGGGTCGTCAAGGTACCGTCCCCTCCGGCGTAGACAGGTTTGCTATCCTCCCCGAGGGCCGTCGCAACAATACCCCGGTCCGTGCCCCGGCCATTTTCAAAATCCGGATGGGTATCATGAAAGTCGCGAAGCGTTCCGGTAAGCGCTCTTGTGTTGTCCCTTTCGGTAGCACCAAAGACTCTGAGCCCTATGCCATTTCTGCGAAATCTGTCCAAAGGCGCATTGGTCCCTACCGTCTCCACGACCGGGATAGATTGTCGAGCCATGGCACAACGCGGAATGCAATCACGGTCTCCCAGGGGGCAAGTGCTCGTACCAAACAACACGGAAGCCCTTGGCGAGGGAGCCTCCAGCGCCTCGATCTCAAAAGCCACGATACTGCCGGTTGAAATGGGTGGCTCCGACAGAAAGTCAAAGGACGTGAGGATATTTTGCGTGGGATCACCAGATAAGGTGACATCTGCTCGACTTGTACCAAGCACCAAACCCTCAAAGCGATCCGCATGGGCCGTGAGAGAGAAGATATAGCGGCCTGGGACTCGAGAGGACAAAAACAGATCTACACGTTGTAAGCTCACTCCCGGGTATGCAGGGATATAAAAGCCTCTAAAAATCGGATCACCCTCAGCAGCAAAGTCGCAGTCAATCAACAACTCCGGTAGTTCCTGCGCCCTTGTGAGAGGAAGAAAGATCA
>CBCXVS010000006.1:11054-62116 GCA_965178525.1 uncultured bacterium
TACTGATAAAACAATCCATCTGAGTATATAGTTTAAGGAAACGTTCCTCTGCATCTTAGATCTCCTTCTAGTATGTGACTGAAGAGTAAAGGATGGTAAAGTCATACTCTATCAAGGCAGATCCTATGTCAGATACCTGGTAGAGCTTGTTGCATTTTGGATGAAATTGCAAGTCCTATGCTTAACAAAATACGCTACGCTTGCAGAAAAGATCCGGCCAGGATCAACGGCCATCGCCAAGCAGAACGCACGACTGCGCACGACTGTGTTCTACGTCTGCATCTTCTAGCCTTCTAACGTAGAGATTTTGTGAAATTTTCTTGATATGTTGGAAGGAAATCTCTGCAGGCGTTTTCGGAGATCGACAGGCATTCGCGCCTATGCCGAATTCCGGTTTGGCGTCGCACGATCCTTTTGCCTCCATCTTAGGTCACCCTAGGCTTTTCTTATGTGCGTTCCGTCACAACCAGGCTGTGATGACGATCATCGCCACCGCAGCAAAATGACCTATCTTTTAGGACGGAGACGGGTAGAAACGCTCGCAACGTCTGAGGTCGACCATGCTTCCCATGCACACGCGAGGCAAGGCCAGAACTAGAAAAATTCACGCACGCGTCTTGATAAGCGTCTCTTGTCTTGAAAAGGAGTGAAGGGCTTAGGAGCCTCAGGTCTATCATCACATACATCGAGGAAAACAGGCAGCTACGATGTCAATAGGTCATCACACACGTCACATACTGACAAGCGTTCCCAACGGCGAGACACATATGACCCTGCACATGGGTTTGAGATACAGGAGAAAAAAGCATGAACGACCACGAGAAGATGCTCGCGACCCTCGATGCCATCCGGTCGGAAATCGCCAAGGTGGTGCTCGGCCAGTCAGCGCTGATTGACCAGCTACTGATTGCGCTCTTGGCTGACGGACACGTCTTACTCGAAGGGGCCCCTGGCCTGGCCAAAACGCAGGTGATCGGCGCCCTCGGCATGGCCACTGGCGGCCGCTTTCGCCGCGTCCAACTCCTGCCGGATATGTTGCCCAGCGACATCACGGGTACGCTGATTTATCACCCGGATGAACACCGTTTTCAGCTGCAAAAGGGCCCGATCCTCGAGACCCATTTTCTGCTGGCGGATGAAATCAATCGCACACCTCCCAAGGTCCAGGCCGCGTTTCTGCAAGCGATGCAAGAGCGGGAAGTGACCATCGGCGCCGACACCTTGGTCCTCAACGATCCGTTCATTGTCCTGGCGACGCAAAATCCGCTCGAAGAAGAGGGCACCTACCCCTTGCCCGAAGCTCAGCTCGATCGCTTTCTCTTTAAGCTCATCGTCGACTATCCAGATGAGGCGGATGAACGCCGCATGCTCGATCTCCCGGCGCTCGACCGGCGTCAGCCCTTACAGAATGTCCGCACCATCACCTCGCCGTCCCAACTCGTCGCCATGCGGGAACATATCATCGAGACGGTGTACGTGAGCGAGCAGCTCAAGCAGTACATCGTCCGCCTGGTGCGGGCGACGCGGCAGCCGGCGTGCTACCCGGGCTTGCAGGACTTAGGCGCGGCCATTCGCGTCGGTGCCTCCCCGCGCGGGGGCACGATGAATCTGCGCAAAGTCTGTCGGGTGATGGCGTTTCTCCATGGACGGACGCATGTGCTGCCCGAAGATGTGAAAGCCCTCGCCCTGGACGTGTTGCGGCATCGGATCATCCTCGATATGCGGGCCGAAGGGGACGGGCTGACAACGGCAGAGGTTGTCAGCCGCATTCTGGAGAAGGTGGAAATCCCATGATCGAAACCATCCTGCAGCAGGTCACCCGTATTCCGTTGGCTGTGTCCTGGCGCACGCGCCAGGTCCGCCTGGGGCAGCATCGCAGCCGCCAACGTGGCGCCGGACTCGACTTCGATCAGATCAGAGTGTATCAGCTGGGTGAGGCCGTGCGGCACATCAACTGGGCCGCCACGGCGCGTCGGGGCGGGACGGTGCCGTTGGTGAACAGCTACGATGAGGAAAAAGACCTCACTGTCCTGTTGCTGATCGACTTCAGCGCGTCGATGCATTTCGGCAGCACGCGGCGGACGAAGCGGGCGTTGGCCGCGGAAATCAGCGCCTCCCTGGTCTACTCCGCCCTGGCCGCGCACGATCGTATCGGGTTGCTCGGGTTTGCGGCAGATGTCGTCTGCTATCTGCCGCCGCGGCAGCAACGGACGTACCAACGTCTGATTCCGGAAACCATCCTGCAACGTGAGGCCGGACAAGGCCCGGCGCACTTTGGCGCCGCCGTCGCGCGGTTGGAGCGCTGGGTGAAACACGCGGCGCTCGTGTTTCTCATCTCGGACTTTTTGACGGATGACACCGAATCGCTCCGGCAGGCCCTGATGCGCTTGCGCCGCCGACATGATGTCATCGCGCTCGTCGTCAGGGATCCGCTGGAGGCGAACCTCCCCGCAGGACAGGGTCGCATGGTGACGCGCGACCTCGAGACCGGCGCGGTGCGTTCGTTGAGCCTGACGCGGGCGAATCAGCGCCGCATGGCGGCGCAAGCGGCGGCCAGACAGGCGCATTTGCACCGGATGTTGCAGCAGTGCAGACTGCCATCTATCACCGTGACACCCCACAGCAATTACGTGGCCGATCTCAGCCAACTCTTCCTGAGAGGCCATAGGAGAGCAAACGCATGAAACGGCTCCGTATGTTATGTATCGTCCTTGTGCTCACCGGCGTGATCGGTCTGGCGGTGTATCCCTTTGTCCGCCCGCATGCGGCGCCATCGACGCCATCCCCGCCAGTCTCCGCTGATCCATTTCCGATTGTGCCGCGGGTACACCTCATGCGTAACTACGGCTACTTTATCGGGGATCCGATTCCGCTGACCCTGGAAATCGAAGCCACGGGCGATGTGGTGCTCGACCTGGTCAATCTCCCGCAAAAAGGCGAGCAACATGGCCGGTTTGAGATCCGTGACGTCAGGCTGACCTCGACCTCGGCCTCGAAGCAGCGCACCATCTATCAAGCCGATTACATCTTGCAATACTTTGGCGTCACACCGCTCACGGTGCAATTTGAGCCATTGGAAATCTTGTATGCCTTGCCCGAACAGCGCGCCGCGACTACCAGTGTGTATACCTATAAGAGTCTGTTCACTCAACCCGTCGCCATTAACCTGGCGCGTATCGGTCCCTATCGTTCGGCGCCGACTTTCGCCCCCAAAGGCCCTGTGAGCGATGAACGGACTTGGCTGATCCGAGCCGGCTTCGCGTTCGGCGCGCTCCTGCTCGTGACGGCCCTCAGTGGATGGTACCGGGAATGGCAGCGCCGTCAGGGGCGCCGCCGTCAGACTGCAGACGCCGCGCCGACCCTTGCCGAGGTCACCCTGCACCAGCTCCGCCAAGAAAGTGAGACGTTTCGCTCTACTGAAGCGCCCGCTTCGCCAAGCGGGTCTCAGCTGAGCCACATCATCCGTCACTACCTGCAGGCGCAATACGCCCTACCAGCGTTGACCCTGACGACAGCGGAATTGACAGAGCCGCTCCATGACATGCCCGATGGCCCCGAGCTACTTGACATACTCAAGCGCTGCGATGACCTGACCTATCAAGCCCCGACGTCATCGTCAGCGGAAGAGCAGCAACTGTGGTGGGAAGCCATGACTCTGTTTGAAAAGTTGCCACAAGGAGCGTCGCCATGATGGCCCTGATCCATCCTGCTTTCCTCCTTGTGGGTGCGCTTCTCCTGCTGCCGTATGTGCTGCGGCCGCGGCAGGCGTGGCAGTATTCCTGGCTGTCATTGCTGCCATCCAAGGCCCGCGTTGGACCGGCAACCTGGATGACAACAGGGCTGACGGCGCTCGCCCTGACCCTGCTTCTCATCGCGCTTGCCAATCCCCAAAACACGGTTGTCCACACCGAAGAGACCGTGCAGGCCCGCGACATCCTGCTGACGCTCGATCTCTCCCTGAGTATGGAAGGGTTTCTCCCTGACGTGACGGAGCAGGGGGAGTCGCAGCGCAAGCTCGATCTCATCCGGCAAGCCGCCCTGACCTTTGTCCGGCAACACCATGATGACCGGCTCGGGTTGCTGGTGTTTGGCGACGAGGCGTTTGGGGTGTGGCCCCTCAGTATCGATAGTGCGACGCTGCAGGCGCGTCTGCACCACCTCGACACCCTTCTGCCCGCCAAGCTCCGAGGCACCCAAGTCGCGAAAGCGCTGCTGAAGTCGCTCGATCATATGCAGGAGCGCGGCCAAGCCACGACCAAGATGGTGCTCTTACTCACTGACGGATTGGATCGCATCAACCCGGAGGTGGCGGAACATATCCTGCAGCGCCTGCGCGAGCAGCAGATCTGGCTCTATGTGTTGGGTCTCAAACTCGGTCGTGACGCCAGCATCGTGCGCCTCGCCCACCAGGCGCAAGGGCGGTACTTTGACATCGACAAAGCCGGTGACCTTGCCAACGCCTTTGAGGAGATCAATCGACTCGAAGCCTCTCGGGTGACGGTCACCCGAGAGGGCGAGCCCGAGCGGCTCTATCGGCTGTTTGCTTTTCCCGGCTTGATATTACTGATCGCATCGATGGCCGGCAAGGCCCTCTGGGTGCTTGACATATAAGGAGAACAACGATGTTCGCACAGCGCACCAAACATCTTCTCTACGGTTTACTCTGTCTGGGCGGCATGGCCAGTCTAGCGTTTGCCAGTTACCAACAGCACTATAGCCGTCTGGTCGCCGCCGGCCACCGCGCCGTGGCGGAACACCGCTTTGATAGCCAAGCGTACGAACAGGCCAGCCGTTTGTGGTTGGCCCGCCAGGATACCCTGATTTTCAATCGCGGCGTGATGGCCTATCAGGCCGCGAATTTACCTCGGGCGGCGCAGTATTTCCGGCAGGTGTCAGAAGACACCGGCAGCCAGGGGTTGCGGATGCAAGCCTTGCATAATCTGGGTATGGTCATGCTGTCGATGCAGCAGGCCCAAGGCGCCGCCGAGTTGTTCAAAGCGGCGTTGCGCCTTGAGCCCCAAGACCCCACCACGAAATTTCAGCTCGAACGCCTCTATCATTTTGCCCTCCGGCCTCAAGGCGAGTATGGAGAAGCCGCCCTCAAACAGGCGCCCGGAGCCGGTGAAGACCAAAAGCCCGGGCAGGGCAAAGACGGGCACGGCCGGGGACAATCCAAAACGGGTATTTAAGGACCTAGGGAGGATGGCATGCGCTTTGTACACCCTGAAGCCCTCTGGCTCCTACTACTTTGTCCGTTGTTGGGCCTCATCGTCCTCCTGAGCCTGCGTCGGCATGCGGCGTTGTGGCGGCGTCTTGGGGACCCGGCGCTGTTGCAGCACACGCTCCCTCGCTTTCCCCGGCTGCATCGGCCATGGGTTCGCGTCCTGCTGCTACTGTTGCCGGTGCTCAGTATTGTGGTGGCTTTGGCGGAGCCACGTGTATCGTCCGGGGAGATCCATGTGCGCGCCGGATCTCTGGACACCGTGATGGTAGTGGATGTCTCGACGAGTATGAGTGCCGAAGACGTTAGCCAACGTTCACGTCTCGCCGTGGCTCGGGACACCGCGCGTCACCTCTTGGCCGAGTTGAGAGGTAACCGGGTGGGGATCGTCACCTTTGCCGGCACGAGTTCTCGCCAGGCGGAACTCACCGAGGATCTGAGCGTTCTGGACTTTATCGTGCAGCATTGGATCAAAGAGGGCGCTGCCGGCGTGGCGGGATCGAATCTGGCGCAGGCTATTGCAACTGGCATGGCGCTGTTTCCGGAGAATGATACGCGTCGCAAATTGCTCGTGCTCTTTTCGGATGGTGGGCATACTGGGGAAGCGCTTGAACCCATTCTCGACCAAGCCGTGCGCCAGAAGATCAAAATGATCACGCTCGGCCTGGGGGGCACGCAGCCGTCACGGATTCCGCAATACGACGAACAGCATCGATTTACGGGTTATATGCAGGTCGATGGCGACGTGATCACCACCCGGTTACACGCCGCGCCCTTGCAGCGTATTGCGGCCACGACCGGTGGGACGTATCGGCACGTGCAGCATCGGGGTGGGGGGCGGAATCTGCTGACTCCCGACACCGTGACCGGCGACGTCCTGACGCGCGGCGAACAGCCGCTTTTTCAGCTCTTTCTCCTCCTGGGGCTTCTCGCTTTTGGAGTCCACACGCTCGCTGCACGTCTATAAAGATGAGTAGACATGTCTGCTGCGCTTTATAAACATGATACGATAGAGGCGGACATCTTCAGCATGCCAAACAAGGAGATCAAGGAGTAAGATCAAAGGACCAAAGTGCTTGATTTAGGATCATGCACTCTGGCATTTCGATTTCCCTTGCTTCAAATTTCCTATTCTAAAATATTATTATTTACTTCTAGTAAGTTAAATGCACTTATTGTTTTAAAGAAATCTCCATAGGCAGATAGTTGGCTTTCAAGAGAAATTTTTTGTAACTCGTGCTTGTTATTAATCTATGTTACCCATACAGTAATTCCTGCTCCTATGAGAGCGGCAAAGCAGGTTCCTAAGAACGTGACTGCTGCCATGGGGTTTCCTCCGTGTTAGATGGGTGTTGAAGCCGTAGCCTTTATACCCAGTAGATTTTTACATTCGACTTGCACAACGGTGAGAATCTGGTGCCGGATGATGTTCTGTGTAGCAAGCGGTCAAAGTCTCCTTGATTGATTATAACCGTTTCCATATTTAGGGTCACAAGCATATTTAGCACAAAGCTGGAGCCATGGGGTCAGGTTGCCCACAAGGCCGGGGTCAGTTCTTTAGTTTATACCGACGGCATATGAGAGAGTGTCGGAGCCCCACGGGTCGGACTACGGGACGAGGTGCTGATCTCATGGGCAAGAAGCAGGAGCGTGCAAAGTCAAGAACGGATCTTCATCCCTACTGCTATCCGTTGGGGGAAAAAATGCGCTCGTCATTTTTATCTGCGTATCTATGCGGTGGTCGGGGTGCCATCGGGATATTCGAGAACGAGATCATGTTCAAGATTGATGACTTGTTGGTCTTTCCGCATCACCTTTGCGTATATGCGAAAGACGCCCCAACTGGCGGTCTCAAGACGGAATTTTGTGCTCCGATCCTTAATCACCCGCACGGGGCGCGGAAAAGTCGAATGGAGTGTATAAACAACGTAGTCGATCTGATCGAGCTCAGCGTCGCTACCTTCTATCCAAATCTGCCATGCCCACCAATCATCGCCTTGGTAGGCAAAGTCCTGCTCTATACTTAAGGTCATGGCTAGGATTCCTTGTATAACCGGATCCGGACATTGTCAATCGACTCAAAGTCTGACGTCCAGGATCCCTGTTGCGTATGTATACGGATCTGTATGAGCGCTTCGCGGGGGATGCCTTTCACTTGGGTAAACAAACCGCCCTTGATGGGTATGACACGCATATCATGTTCCTCAGATTCTCGACTCCCCTCGAGTAAGATGTAGGTGCAGCGGAAACTCGGGCGCCTGATGAAAGGACGCACCTCACTGACAAACTCTTGGGGGGATAACTGTAACATCACGGAATGCTCACGACGTTTCCAGGTTCCGATCACCTTGACCAATTCAACCAGGCATTTATCTCGGGACGACTCTGTATAGTCAATTCGCTGCCGATCCCTCACGAGACCCCCTTGATCGGCGACGCCAATTGCGCGTACTTCGACGAGAGGAAGTCCCTGATTCAGCGCCGTCGCCCATTCGTCCGTGACCCAACGGTGAGTCGTCCACCTGCCATCTTCGAGTTGTTCTCGTCTCGTGGTAAACGCAATCAGGGCATCGCAATTGTAGATTTGGTTCCTGACGACCTCTGAAATAATCTGCCCATGTCCTTCTTGGCCCGATACGACTTCAACATCGAAAGCCTCAATAATGGGAAAAACCAGTTCTTCCACCCATCGGTCGAGGTCATTATAGCCATATCCAACAAAAATTCGCATCTCGCTGTCGTACCTCTGGCTTCACGCTGTCCATGCGTTGGCTTCGTCTGCTGGCCTCATCGAGACGCTGTACAGTCGTATCGACTATACCATGGCTGGACGTATGGCAAAAGTATCCACCTGACTCTTCTATTCGCTGCTTTTGGCCCGTTTTGCTCCCTCTCCCTGGCCACTGACATCTGGCTCAGATGAAAAATTAAAGATGTGACCCTTTTCCCTGACAGCGTTATACAGAAGAGGTTTGGCCGCAGCTGGTATGAGATGTCTGCACGGAGATCAATCCGTGCGGCGCAGCAGCGTCCTCCTACCGCGCGGTTCTTTCCCTTTTAGCCCTGCACAGCCACGATATCGGTTTGACCAAAATCGTTTCCCTTAAACAGCAACGGTTCCTGCGTCGCGATGGCCAGGGCATAAGTAAAACAATCGCCAAAGTTCAACGCCGCCGCATGCCGCCCCTTTCCGTACTGACGAAACGCCTGGCGGGCCATGTGGGCCTGATTGACATCGACCGGCACCAACTCAATCTCGGCCCGCGCCACAAACAAATCGAGATCCCGAATCCCTTCATAGCCATGTCGGGCTTCCATGACCATCGACGCTTCCACAAACGAGGCGACAGACATGAGCCGGGTGTCATCGGCGTCAATCGCCTGGTTAAAGGGCTGGCGCTCGGGCTCATCTCTCAGGATCGCCAAGACGGCCGAGGCATCAATCACCATGAGCTGGGCAACCCATGTTCATCATAGCCCAAAATCTCCTCATCACGGCGTGCGTCTAACACGGGTAGAGATGCGCAGTGGAGGGCAATCTCATCGAGTTCATTGACCAGCGAACGCCTGGCCCGGTGGCGCTTGACACGAGCCAAGCGCTCGCGCAGGGCGATGGTGACTGTGGCGGTCAGCGTCTCGCCGGTGAGGTCGGCTAACTCGGCTGCGAGCTGGTAGGTATCATCGTTTTTGATGTTCAAATGTACCTGGATCTCCTATTCTAGAAAAACGATCGCATTCTAGAATTTCTATCAATGAGGCCAAAAAAACAATATCATCAATCCCACGTCGCTCTGATGGCATGCTGAAGATGTCTCTGTAGCGACCGCGTTCCGAACTTAAGACCACCACGTTTTTCAACCCTTCGGGAACATGTTAATATGATATCGCCATAGTGTGAAAATAATGCCATGCAACAAATGCGTGGCTGATCGCATGACCCTATGGCTTAGAATGTTTTAAGGAGGAGAGGACATGGGTTTCGGATGTGTCTATACCAATCGTGGCGCAATGGCGACGGAGGCCCATCTGGTCCGATTTGGCCAGACGGCGGAAGCGCTTGGATTCGATACGGTTTGGACCAGCGATCATATCGTGGTGCCCATGGAGGTGAAATCGTTCTATCCCTACAACCCGACCGGCGCCATGCCGTTTATTCCGGAAGAAGCCTACTTCGAGCCGTTGATTGTCATGACCTATCTTGCCGCATCGACGCAGCGCATCCGTATTGGCACCAGCGTCCTGATTCTGCCCTATCGCAATCCCGTGTTTACCGCCAAGGCGCTGGCGACACTAGACGTGCTGTCGCATGGCCGGATTACACTGGGCATTGGCGTGGGTTGGATGGAGGAAGAATTTAACGCACTCGGGCTGGACACCTATGCGAGGCGAGGCCGCTACAGCGATGAGTGTATCCATATCTTCCGGGAGTTGTGGACGGCGCAGACGCCATCGTTCCAGGGGCAATTTCATCAGTTTGACGCCCTGAAGTGTGAACCGAAACCGGCACAACCGGGTGGTATTCCCATCTGGGTGGGGGGTCACACGCCGCCGGCGATTCGCCGGGCGGCGCGCCTAGGGAATGGCTGGCAGCCGATTGTGCAGCGGCCGCCAGCCGATTTGCCACCTTCAGAGCTGCGAGAGAAGGTCGGCATACTCAAAGAACAAGCCGAGGCGGCAGGGCGTGATCCCAGCACCATTACGATTGCACTTGGCGCCACTGTGCAGTTTGCCGATGGCGGGGGAAGCGGCGTGTTTAGCGGCAGTTCGCAACAGATTATCGAGGGTATCGGTCAGTATCAAGAGGCCGGTGTGCAAGACTTCCGCTTCGATTTCCCCGCTCCGTCAATTGAGGGCGTACTGCCACTGATGGAGCGATTCGCCTCCGAAGTGCGACCACAAGTCACGTGATCAGAGGGGGTTCAGAGTGCCATTCGCTCACCCGTAAATCGACCCGCTCTTCCGGATCACCTATAATGACATCGCGGCGCTTCAGATTGGCCAGTTTGGAGACGGGAGTAACCGGCGTCAGAAGTGCTATAACCGAGAGTGGGAGTATCTTGACGCTCCTATTTGCAAGTATCGGCTTTCATACCGAGAGCTTACGTACGGTACCTGTTTCTGTCAAGTACGGTCCATGCTTCCTGTGCAACCTCCGCCAAGGACGCGAAGGTCACGAAGGACCAAGAAGCGCCTGTTCGGCGGCTATGCGGGGCTCGGTGCGCATGGTACAATAGAGCCGTCAAAAGGGAGTAACATCTGTATAGCAGCCTCATATAAATCTTCCCTGCCGAGCACGGTCGACGCTCGGCGAGGCGTGAGGGAGAGTGACCATGCAAGACCGCATCGCGGAGCGCTTTCGCCAGATCGCGCCGCCAGCCGATTATTGTTCGTTACGCTTTGTCCAACAACGCTCTGAAGTCCTCTCCGTGAGGCAGAACGTGCTACAACCGGTTCGCGCCTCCGAAGACTGTGGGGTCATGATCACGGTCTTCGATGGCGGCGGTATGGGCTACGCCGCCACGAGCGATCTGACCGCTAGCGGGCTGCGCCACGCCGCCGAGCAGGCGCACACTTGGGCGCGGCAGAGTGCGGGCCGCAGCGTGGTCGATTTCGCAAAAATTCTGCCGCCGCCACCGCATGGGGAATACACGAGTGTGGTGACGATTCCCTGGAACGCCGCGCCTCTCTCGGAAAAGATCGACCTGCTACAGACCGAGTGCGCCCGGCTCAAGAGCGAGGCGCGCATCGTGGACTGGAGCGCCTCGCTCTCGCACACGGAGATGGAGACCCTCTACCTGACGGCTGACGGCGGCCAGGTCCGGCAATACTTCCACTATATCACACCGATGATGAGCGCCACGGCCAACGAGGGCGCCGAGACGCGCGGGCGCACCTTCGGCGGCCGCGGCTATTGCCGTCAGGGTGGCTTGGAAGTCCTCGACCAGGTCGGCTTCCGCACCGCCGCGCCGCGTCTTGCTTCCGAAGCCTTACAACTGCTGACGGCACCGAATTGCCCGTCCGGCGCCATGGACGTGCTGTTGGCGCCGGATCAGATGATTCTGCAAATCCATGAGTCCATCGGCCATCCGCTGGAGTTGGACCGCATTCTCGGGGACGAGCGCAACTACGCCGGTACCAGCTTTGTCACGCCCGAGATGTTCGGGACCTACCCGTACGGTTCCGACTTGCTCAACATCACGTTTGATCCGACCCGGACGGAGGAATTGGCCAGTTATGGCTTTGATGACGAAGGCATGCCCAGCCAGCGGGAATACCTGATTCGCAACGGGATTTTGCAGCGCGCCCTCGGCGGTATGACGTCGCAGATCCGGGCGGATTTGCCGGGTGTAGCGAACGCCCGGGCGTGCAGTTGGAACCGGCCGCCGATCGACCGCATGGCCAATCTCAACCTGGAGCCCGGCACGTCCACTTTGGCGGACATGATCGCCGCGGTAGAACGCGGGGTCTATATGCAGACCAACTGCTCCTGGTCCATCGATGATTCTCGAAACAAATTTCAATTCGGCTGTGAGTGGGGCCAGCTCATCGAGAATGGGAAACTGACCACGGTAGTGAAAAACCCGAATTACCGTGGCATTTCCGCGACGTTTTGGCGCAGCCTGAAGATGGTCGGCAACCTCGATACCTTTGACGTCATGGGCACGCCCAATTGTGGCAAGGGCGAACCGAATCAGGTGATCCGCGTCGGGCATGCCTCACCCGTCTGCCTGTTCGCCGATGTGGAGGTTTTCGGAGGGGAGTAAGGCGATGCAGGACTACTTCTATACGCTGGCCGATGTCCTCACCGAGTTGCTTCATGGCGAGGAAGTCTACACGTGCAGTTTCCACGGCGAGGACTCGACCTTCGTCCGCTTCAACCGCAGTGCCATTCGCCAGCCCGGTTCGGTGGCGCAGCGCGCTCTGAGCCTTGATCTCAGCCAGGGGCAGCGGCACGCCAGCGGCACAGTGACTTTATCGGGCGATGTGACGCTGGACGGTGAGCGACTCGGCCAGCTCGTGGCCTCGCTCCGCGAGAAACTGCCGTATCTGCCTGAGGATCCCTATTTTCTCTACGCCACCGAGGTGCAGAGCAGCGAGCATCACGGGGACAACCGCCTGCCGGAAAACGATGCGGCCGTCGCGGCCATTATCGAGGCGGGGCGCGGCCGTGACCTCATCGGCATCTATGCGGCCGGAGGTAGCTACGCCGGCTTTGCCAACTCGTTGGGGCAACGGAATTGGTTCTCCAGCCACAGCTTTAATATCGACTGGAGTTTTTATCATGACCAAGATAAAGCGGTGAAGACGGCCTATGCCGGCTTTGTCTGGGAGCCCGCGGCGTTTACCCGGAAGGTGGAGGCCGCCGTGGCGCACCTGGAGGTGCTGCGTCAACCGCCACGGACGATTGATCCCGGGCAGTACCGGGTCTATTTAGCGCCGGCCGCCCTCTATGACATTCTCGGCATTCTCTGTTGGGGCGGCTTTGGCCTCAAAGATCATCGCACCAAGCGCACGACATTATTAAAAATGGTGGAAGAAGGAACGCGTTTGCATCCGGCCGTCACCCTGTTGGACAACACGCGTGATGGGGTGGCGCCGAATTTCCAGGAAGCCGGCTTTCTGAAACCCGATCAGGTGACTCTGATTGAAGCGGGCGCCTTTCGCGACTGTTTGGTGTCGCCGCGTTCCGCGCAGGAGTATGGCGTGCCGACCAACGGCGCGTCGGGCGGTGAAGCGCCGGCGTCGATTGAGATGGCCGCAGGTGGACTGGCCCGCGATGCGGTCCTCACACAGCTCGATACCGGAGTCTATATCAACAACGTCTGGTATCTCAACTACTCTGACCGTTCCGCCTGCCGCCTCACCGGTATGACCCGCTTTGCAACGTTTTGGGTGGAGAACGGCGCGATTCAGGCGCCGCTCAACGTCATGCGTTTTGATGAGTCGATCTACCGCATGCTCGGCGACCATCTGGTGGATCTCACGGCCGACCGCGAGTTTATCCTGGATGCTGGAAGTTATCATTGGCGTTCGACCGATAGCGGCCGTCTTCCCGGGGCGTTGGTGAACGATTTTGCGTTTACATTATGAGCTATGAGCTGTTAGCTACTAGCTTTAAGCTTGGAAGAAAATCAGGTCAGATGTGTTTTCCCAAAGCAAGGTGGCGTTTTCCGGCTTTGGCAATACTCATGCGATCAGGACATCTTGCCCTGGAGCTAACAGCTAACATGGCCTCTATCGTCAAGCAAGTATGGGTCCTGCGCAACCTTCTCATCACCTGTGGCCTTTGTGTCCTGGTGTTGTGGTGGTTGCGCGCCCATTTGTGGGCGTCACGCGACGCATGCCTTTTGGGTGTTGTTGCCGGCATTGGCGTTGGCGTCTGGCGCTGGTGGGCCTTACGCCGCCAGATCAGCCGGCGTGACCGGCGTTATGAGCGCAACAAAATTTTCGTCAACTATCTCTCCCTGCCCGAAGTGCTCATCGCCATGCTCATCCATAATCTCTACCTGGCCATTCCCTTAGGGATTTTACTCCTTGCCTGGCTCCTGCTCTCCACTTTTTCCGCATATTGGTGGACCGTCTTGGCCAGCAGTCTGGCTTTGACCGCGGCGGCGGTGATGGCGGTATGTGTGCTGAGATACGAACAGCACCATGGCCGCGTGTACTACCAGTACAACAGCGAAACTTGGTCCGGCGCCGAAGGCCTGCTCTACCAGCAAGGGCGGGTCGTCGCCAGGCTCGATCCCGCCGGGAAAGTCATGCTTCAGGGCGTCCTATGGAACGCCGTCTCCATGAGTGGCGAAACGATTGAAGCAAACGAGCAAATCGAGGTGATCTCGGTAGAACGTCTGACCCTCTACGTTGACCGCCTACACGTCTAACCCCGCCTCCTTCTTGGTTCCTCTTCGTGTTCTTCGCGGATAATTTTTTTGGAATCTTGACTCCAAAATTTTCCTTCTATAGAATCTGACCTTCATACTAATAACAGAAAAAAGTTTTCTGCAACCATTCATACTTTATTTGTATTGGATCTTATCAATGAGGCGACAATGACATGGATACGGCGATCGTTCAGTCTCGAAAAAAAACCAGATATGTGCCGCTTGCGTTGCTCCTGACCCTTAGTCTCATGATTAATGTCGTCGGTATTACCTGGAGACTTCCCTATTACGCGGATCGGGCACAGGACAGTGCCGCACTGATGACCTTGAAGGGATTCCCGAAGCATTTTTCCAATGGCTGGCGTAGTAAATACCCGCCTTTTCACCATTTCATCCTGGCCGCTTGCTATACACCCTACCTCGGGTATCTCATGTGGTCGGAGCAACTGCAGACACCGATTAAGCGCTTTCCCTATGGCTTGGCGGATCCCCTCTCGTCGCTCACACATCTCATCCTCATCGCCAGAGTGGTGAGTGCGCTGATGGGCGTCGGCATCGTCCTCTGGGTCTATCTTGCGGTCCGGGAATGTTTTGACCATCGGGCCGCCTTGGCTGCCGGGCTCATCGTCGCCCTGTATTATCCGCTGGTGTACTATGCTCATAATGCCAATATGGATGTGCCTTACCTCTTCTGGGCTTTCCTCGCGATGTATCACTTCGTGCGGATTCTCAACTATGGACACTTGAAAAATTATCTGCTTTTTGCCCTGTTTGGCACGCTCGCCATCTGTACGAAAGACCAGGCTTCTGGCCTGTTGCTCCTGGCGCCACTACCCATTCTCTGGCTGCGCTTTCGCGAACCGCAACTCGCTGCGTCTCGCCGGACGCGTGTCATCTCTGTGCTCTGCGACCGGCGACTCATCCTAGCCGTACTCGTGGCCGTTGTGACATTTGCCATTGTGCAGAATTTTCTGTTTAATTTTTCCGGCTTTCTGTGGCGCATGGAGTATGTCTTGGGACCGAAGCAGCAAGGCTATGCCGAGTATGCGCCGACCTTATGGGCCCGGCTCCAGCTCTTGGGGGAGACGACCTCGCATCTGATCTTTGGCTTAACGCCACCGTTGTTTGGTATGTGCATCGTCGGCGTCATTTACTGTACGCTGCGATATCCCAGATACGCGCTCCCGGTTTTGCTGCTGGCCGTGTCGTACTATGTGCTCTTCATCAACATGATTCTGTGGACGGCAAACCGGCACGCGCTCCCGCTTGGCATTATCCTCGCCTTTTTCGGTGGCAAATTGCTTGACGATCTCTGGCAGTGGCGACCGTGGAACACGCTGATGCGGGCCGCTATCTGTTTGGTCTTTGCCTACGCGGCCCTATTCCCGATACAGCTCGATCACCTCTTTTTGCGGGGGTCGCGCTATATGGCCGAGCAATGGATGCAGGAACACTTCCGAGACGGGACGGTCGTGGAGACCTTTGCAGAGAATCATCTCCACTTGCAATGGGGCTATCCGCGTTTTCCATCCTGGGTCAAGGTGCGGTACAGCCGAGTCACGGCGTCCACGGCGTGGGAGCCCGTGCCCGCATTACCCGACAAAATCCGTTTGCCAAACTTGGACTTCGGGAATCGACGTGACGCCCCGGATTACATCATGATCAGCGGGAACCAGTCGGATGGCGTCGGACTCGAAAACGGCGTTGGAACGACGACTCGCGATCAACTCATCCGCCATCTCTTCGACGGCCGCCTCGATTATGCCCTGGTGGCGACTCTCAAAACCCCGACGGTCGTCCCCATACGGTCGCTGATTGTCAACCCGTATGTGTACATTTTCGAGCGCAGGGCGGAGCGGGCGACATGATCCGGCACGTGTGCCCACAAGCCTGACGTGCCTGGGCATCATTGCCTGTATATATTTTCTCCAGAGGTGTGCAAGGCGGGCCGGGGAAATAGGCATGCTTGAGTGGTTGTTGTATATACAAGTCAAAGCAAACAGGAGCAGAACTCTTCCAATATAATCGACGCTACTTTTAGTGCTACTTCAGGAGCAACCATCGGCGTTGTTGCTTCAAGTATTGCATATGACTTGACAGGAGGGGCTATTGGAAGCGTTGTTCCTGTAGTTAGTTCATTGACGCTGCTTTCTGAAAGTCTATTATTTCATTTTCCAGCATGTCTAACGTGTAGTTTACTGAAGATAAAATATCGGATTGGGCAAGCCGGAGAGTTTTTTTGGCCATTGAAAACAAAACGCTTATCCGACTGCCTCACAGGTCTGAAACCGGGAGAACCGTTGTCGTCATGTCAGATTGTAGCCGTTTGCATCCTATGGCCCTCGCTAACCGGAAAAATCGATCTCCACGTTTCGCGTACGCCATGTGGCCATACCGATGCCAAAGAAATCCTTGTCCTCCGTCCAGATCGGGCAATCCAATGCCATGGCCAGGGCGACGGGCGCCCAGTCGTTTAGGTCCTGTTCTCCGATACGCTGTTTGGCCTCCGCTTCGTATGTGACGTAGGCGGCCTCATCAACGGACTGCACAATCGCGTGCAGGGCATCCAAGGCATGTAGAACCATATCGGCATCAACCCGGCTGCGTTGATTCAGGATGGCAGGCAAATGCGCCCTGGCCTCAGAGAAACATGGTGAGGGAGTGTAGAACAGAATGTGGTTGTGGTAGCGCTCCAAAAGGTGGGGAATCCGTTCTCCCAATACGCCACGCACTAGAATATTGGCGTCGAGGACAATCTTTTTCCTGGGGGGCGTCATGTCTGCGCTGTATGACGACGCGCTTGTTGAAAGTCTGCAATAATCTCATCCTCGCTCACGCCGTTTTGTCTGAGCATGTCGGAGATTTGCCTGGCCGCTTTTTTCAGGGCGTCAAAATCCTTGGCCTGCGGTGAGGAACGGACGGGAATATAATAACCGATGGGTTCCCCATGCGATGTGACGGTGATCGACGTGTCCCTTGCCGCCGTATATTTATGCAGGTTGGCGCGAAATTCCCGGATTCCTACCGATTCCATTTCAGGCATGATGTGCTCCCTCGTTTGTGTACACATGATACGCAATAGCACAAAATACCATCTCACGCCATATCTTCGGTGTCGAGCCCGATAACCGATGTATAGCGACCGATGACTGCCCCCTGCTCCCGGTTTGCGGCGCCGGTACCTGTCGCCAGCGCTGCCCATCCTTAACTGTAAACAGCGCCCGCAGACGTTGCCCCGCCTGCACCTGATTGCCCGCTGCATCCACGAAGGTAAAATCCCCCGCTTCGAGGTCGAGCACCGCCGCATCACCGGCGCTTCCCACGCGTAGTGTGCCCAGCTCATCGCGCTTGCCGATTGCCGCTGCGGCTTTGGACGTGACCGTCGCGACGACGCCATCCAGGGGCATTTCCAAGGCCAGAAAGGTCGACATGACGCCCAACAGGTCGTAGACCACCCGGTCAGGCGGCGGCGTGTGGATATCGGTGCTCAGCGTATCGGGCCAGAAATCCTGCGACACGGCCGCCCGGCCCACCGTCAGATCGAAGTGGACACCGGCATGGCCGACATCGAGCACAATGCCGCGGGCACGGGCTTCACGCACTTCCGGGAGAATGCGGCCGTTGCCATCGAGAATGCCATTGGCATGGCCATTGAGGATATGGGTCGCCACATCGCCCGGCTGCATGAAATCGAAAATGCGCACGAGCGGAATCGGCGTGCCGCTGACGTGTACCATCATCTGGGACTGCGTGGCATCGGCGACCTGACGCGCCATTTCCAGGGCGGGCAGGGCATTGGCTTCGCCGGTGGCGCGATGATCGATGCGGACTTTGATGCCTAGCACGTCAGCACGATTTTCATCAATGCAGCGGATGGCCTGATCGATCTGGGCAAAGGCGAGGTTTTGGAGTTCGCCAATGCGGGCTGTGAGGGATGTCAGGCCGGTGGCGCAGAGATGCACGAAGGCATAGATGCGGGTCTGGCAGGGCTGCAGAATATAGTCCTTCAGGGCCGGGTAGTTGCCCCAGCCCGTACTGCCGGCATCAACCGCGGTGGTGACGCCGCAAGGCAGGCAGGCCACATCGGGGTCGACTGCCCCGGGCCAGCCGCGATAGAAAAAATGGCCGTGGATATCCATCAGGCCAGGCGCGACCAGATGCCCACGCACGTCGATGACTTCCTGCGCCGCGTCGGCGGACAGATCGGGCGCGAGCGCCGCGACACGCCCCGCACGAAACGCCACATCGCACAGTTGCTGCATATCTTGCGAGGGATCGACAACGGTACCGCCCTTGAGCAAAAGATCGTAGGGTTCGTCCATGGTTGGCTCCTGAAAAAAGGACTGCGGACTGCAGGATGAGGACTGCGGGTGAAGAAAGGGAAACGTCAGTCCTCGTACGGCGTATGGTTAGTGGCCAACGAAGCGCGGTGGCCGTTTTTCCCGGAAGGCGGCGGCGCCTTCGACCCGGTCTTGCGAACGGCCGGCCACGGCTTGATTGCGGGCTTCCATATTCAGGACATCTTCTAGAGACATGTTCATGCCCTGATAGACCGCGGTTTTGGCCAGGCCATGCGCTAGGGTGGGGCCATTGGCCAGGCGCTCGGCGAGCTGCTGCGTTTCGGCTTGGAGTTGATCCGCTGGCGCCACGCGGTTGACCAGGCCGATGCGCAGGGCTTCGGCGGCGTCGATAATGTCGCCAAGCATCATGAGTTCTAGGGCTTTTGCCGTGCCCACGAGACGGGGGAGGAAATAGGTCCCGCCGCCATCCGGCGCCAGGCCGATGCGCGAAAAGACTTCGCCAAAGCGGGCGGCGTCCGAGGCCAAGCGGATATCCGTCGCCAACGCCAAGTTACAGCCAGCGCCGACGGCCACGCCGTTGATACAGCCGATGATCGGTTTCGGCAAGGATTGCATGTGCAAGATACACCGGTTCAAGCGCTCGACCACATGGCCGCCGAGATCGCCGTCAAAAAATTTGTCCTGCCCTTCGGTATCGCGGGCGCGCTTTTGATCGCCGCCGGAGGAGAACCCGCGCCCGGCTCCGGTGAGGACCACGGCGCGGACGTCCGCATCGGCGGCAATATCAATGAGGTGGCGTTCCAATTCGCCCATCAGCGGTTCGTTCATCGCATTCAGGGTGTCGGGACGGTTCAAGGTCAAGGTCACAATACTTCCGTCTTGATGATACAGGACCGGACGTTCTGTCATGCGATCACTCCTTCATCGCGGTCAGCGGCTTCCAGGGTGTGCAAGATCGTCAAATAGAGCTGTTTGACGCCCGCGAGAATCGGCGCAATATCGATGTATTCCCGCACCGTGTGGGCCAGCGCGCCGCGCGTAATGCCGAGGCAGAGGGCGGGAATGCCCTGGCTTAAAGGCAGATTCGCGTCGGTACTCGAGGCGCTGAACGTCGCGGTGCGCAGCCGCAAGCGCTTGCGCACCGCCTCAACACGACGGTACAGTGGGTGCTCAGGAGCCAAAGTCGCGGCCGGCCGTTGGCCGACAATGTGGCTCGTGATGCGGATGCCCGTGTCTTTTTCCACCGTGTGCAAGAGACGCTCAACCCGTGTGACCAGACGTTGGAGATGCGCGGGATCGACCGAACGCAGATCGATGAGCATGGTGGACCGTGGTGCGATGGTGTTGACGCTTTCACCGCCTTCGACCAACCCCACGTTATAGGTTGTTTTCGGATGCTGTGAGACTTTGAGGTTGGCGATTTTATGGATCACACTGCCCATGGCATGAATGGCGCTGGGCGTGCCGAAGGCGCCCCAACTGTGGCCGCCATCGCCTTGGAACATGATCTCCAAGCGCGTACTGCCGATCCCGGCAGTGCGGACTTCGTCAATGCCATGCCCTTCCACGGCGATGACGGTGTCGATCTGATTTTTCCAGGTGTGGAGTAAGGCCCGGATGCCGCAGAGATTTCCCAGCCCTTCCTCGCCCACGTTGGCGGCGAAGATCACCCGTCCGGCCGGTAAGGGCTGCAACCGGCGCATGGCGGTTGCCACACGGAGCATGGCGGCGACCGCGACGCTATTGTCGCCAATGCTAGGGCCGAAGAGCCGATGTTTGGTGCGGCGAACCTCGATGGGCGTGCCGTGCGGAAAGACGGTATCAATATGCGCGGCCACGAGGGTGGTGGGCCCGTCGAGGTCACCACACACGATACCGGTGACATTATAGATCTCATCGACATGGACATGGTCCAAGCCGATCGCCCGCATGCGTTGGGCCACATACGTGGCGCGCTCGACTTCGTCAAAGGTTGGCGCTGGTATACGGCACAAATGCTCGGTTTCATCGAGCATCTCCTCGAACGTCTCGGCAAACCAAGCGAGACCGTCTTCAACTCCTGTTGCCGGTGTCTGGTAGGCCATGCACGATTCCTCTGCGTCTGAATGGGAAGGGTATCTCTCCTGGTGTTTCACCCCTTGCATCATAGCACAGACGGCGAACGGGACATAGCCGTCTTGCTGCGACTCTCTTTTTACCAGCGGAGAGCGCCCTTGCTTCCCTGCAAGGACGTTTGCGAGCTGATGATCACGGCAGCAGAATAAACCCCATGACGCCCACGCCAAATGAAATAAATAGCGCCAGATACACCAGAAAGCCGTGAATGTCGCGCACGTCGGCATAGCGCCGTGTCCCCCGTTTTAACCGCCATCCGGTATAGCCGCCGGCGAGAAAGAGTAGCAGGGTGATGGTGGCAAAAAAGAAGTGGGCAGAGCGAAACGGCGGCCGTTCACGCAACCATGGCATGCTGAGCAGGCCGAGCACATAGCCTCCCAGCAGATACCACACCGCGATGAGCCCGAGTTGGGTATGGCGTAGGAAAATCTCATGTTGGTTTTGGATAAAGCGCTGCTGGGTGCGCTGCTTTTTCAGCGCCAGCCCCAACCGTAGCGAGGCAAACGCCACGAGCAGCACCAGAACCTGCACAATCGGATGGACGTAGGCGAGTACCGTTTTCATGGCCGTTCCGTCTGCGTGGCGACCAAGGCGGCTAGGGCGCGAAATGCCTCGGCTTTCTCGGCTCGACTGAAGCGGCCGTTGCGGCCACTCGTCGACGGCGCGACGAACACGCGAGCCGGCCCGATGGCCGCCTCTTGGATACCGAGTGTGATTGTGCGCTGCCGACTATACCACGCATAGACCCCTTTGCCATTAAAGCACACCACCCGTGGCCTATAGGTGAGCAGCTTATGGCGCAAGACCTGGGTGCCGGCCCGGGCTTCGGCCGTTGACAGGTCGGCAGAGGAAGGTGTGGAGCGTTTGACCAGATCGGTCAAGCCAATGCCGAATGCGGTCACGCGTGCATCCTCCGTATAGGTCAACGGCTCCGGCACTAAACCCGATTCGTAGAGCAGCGGCCAGAAGAGATTGCCGCGGCCGGCGTAATAATGCCCCATGGCGGCGGAGCGCGTACCGGGATTGAAGCCGACAAAAACCAGACGCAGATTGGGACGGAGATAATCGGGCAAGCTCTGCATGGCTACATCGTACCAAGACTCAGGTAGATTGGAAAGACGGAAAGTCGCAGGCGTGTCAAGGACCTGGACGCCATGAGCGACACCGCGTTTCCGGAAACAAGATATGGCATTCCCGGGACCCGGTCCTTAGCGCCGGCGGCGGCGCGGTTTTTTGCCGTCGCGGTCACGTTGCAGACGCTCGACCTGCTGCTGGCGACTCTGTGCTGCCGTCAACTCGACGAGTCGATGCTCGATCGTGGCACTCTTGCGATAGAGGCGCTAGACATATACCGGGGTCACCATCCAGCCGATACCAATGACGACGACGACGAGCAAGACGCAAGGCGCCCCGATACTACCAAAAGTCTGCACCAACCACAGCCAGAATTGCAGAGGGCTTTGTGTCATCGCATACTCGCTTTGTCATGATGAGGGATTCACCTGCCGCTGCATGCTATCATCTGCTCACAAGGAGATAGAAACGGAAGTTCGAGCTCTATCCGGGCAGCTATGCCACAGCGGATGTCGGCCGCGTCGGGGGCACTGCGCGACGCGCGGTTGACAAATCTGGCAAGAATATCGTGGACATATCCAGGGACCGCACTTGCGTTTGTCCCGTAGATGCTTGATATCATAACGATTATCTCGCCATCCTGCGATGTTTTTCTGTACGCATGCTGCCGCCCGTCTCCATTTTAATTCAATAAGTTATTGTAAATCAAATATATATATGATCCGAATGCGGTCTTGTACAGGGAGGGCCAAGATCGGCGGACATGACCTACGCATTTTTCCTGTGTACTAGACCTCACCGGGAATGTTAAACTGCATGATAGGCCGCTCCAAAGTATTTTCCTCATCTTTTGGAGGCTTGTTGTCCTATGAAACTTTCCAAGCAAGATGCTGACCTCTTCTATACACTGATGTGGCCGCTCCAGTTTTTCGTCAATCAACGCCTACGCATTCTTCCCGACATCGATACATTGCAGGCTTATATCGCATGCTCATCAGATCTCAAGTTCCAGGTACGCAATGCGCTTTATGAGAACATCGATCTTGTTGACGTCTTCATAACAGAGAATCCCAATAGTCTCTCCGAAGACATGTTAGCCGTTGTGACGACATGGAAGCATTTTATAGACGGTGATTTTTATATTGAACGTCTCCTCAAGAAATACGCAGTTTTTATCGCCTCTGATGACAACGTCTATGCTGTGCTTGGACTCAATGATGCGTTTCAAGATATGTTTCATCCAAGTCAGCTGCCTATACTGGTAAAAGTCGTGCTTTTACCGTTTAAAGATCACACCGTTTATGATGGTCTTCTGCAGGGTTATAATATCTTTTTTGGCCGTGGGATTTCGTTAGACCTGAAAGAAACGTATATGGCTGCCAAGCAGAATGGCCGTATCATTGAGCGTCTTGGCCCTGCCTCTCACGTGCCCAAAACCAAGAAGCAACAGAAGCCAGCCAAAGATTGGCGTCCGGAGCTTGACGACCTTGCTGTAAAGGCGAAAAGCTTGCGTGCGAGTGCTGACCAGCCACCTGTTTTTGGTCCCACATTCTCGCTGGTCAAAGCGAGTGTGGAGCTTGCCCAATCTGCCATTGCCGATCCTGATGACTTGGATAGGCTATGGAAGACTCTGAAAAAAGTCAATCGTGCCATGAGTAAAGTTGAAACCACATTATATCGCTCAGAGCGTTACCAATAAGTGCCGAAACAAAATTAAATTTATATTTTTTCTCTGGAGACATATATAAAGGTAATTTTGTTCAGGTACTTAATAGCAGCACACAGATGAAGAGGTTGCTCCTATGTCTTCCGCATCCCTATTTGCCCCAGAGGTGATCACACGGTACACAGCCGCCGGATACTGGCCCAATACGACGATTTGTACGTATCTCGACGCGGCGCGGCAACGGCATCCGGATAAAACGGCGGTGGTCGATCCGCATGGGCGGCTGACCTACGCTGAATTGGGGCGGCAGGTTGACCGCCTGGCGCTGGCGCTGCTCGGTCTCGGGGTGGATACGGGCGATGTGGTCTCGTTCCAGTTGCCGAACTGGAATCAGTTCGTGGTGATTCAGTACGCCCTCAGCCGCATTGGCGCGGTCGCCAATCCGCTCATTCCGATCTATCGTCAGCGGGAATTGCGCTTTATGCTGAAGCTGGCAGGCTCCAAGATGATGATCATTCCACGGACGTTCCGCGGCTTCGATTATGCGGGTATGATGCGCGAATTGTGGCCTGAGCTGCCGCTGCTGCAGCGGATATACGTGCTGGGGGATGACGTGCCCGACGATATGCACGCCTTCGATGCGCTGCTGCAGACGCCGCGGGAGGGGCCGGGCGACGTGGCGGCATTGCAGGCGCGGCGGCTCGATCCCAATGCCCTGGCCGAAATTATCTTTACGTCCGGCACCACCGGCGAGCCCAGGGGCGTGATGCATACCCAGAACACCATTCTCTGTCCGGTGCTCCGCCTCATTGAGCGCCTGCACCTCAGCGAGGATGAAGTCATCATGATGGCCTCGACCTTTGCGCATCAAGCCGGCTATCTCTACGGCGCGCACATGCCCACGGTGTTGGGCGGGACCGGCGTCTACATGGACGTGTGGAACGCCGCGCGGGCCGTGCAGCTGATCGAAGCCGAAGGCGTCACCTGGACCATGGGCGCCACGCCGTTTCTCAGTGATCTCGCCTATGCGCCCAACTTGGAGCCGCGCGCCGTTGACACCTTGCGAATTTTTCTCAGTGCTGGCGCGGCGATTCCGCGGCAACTGGTCATCGATGCGCAAGAGCGCCTGCAATGCGCCATTTCGGCCGGTTGGGGCATGACGGAAAATGCCCTGGTGACGGTCAATCGCACGGATGACCCGGCGGAAAAAATCTTTGGCACGGATGGGTGTTGCCTCGAGGGCATGGAAGTCAAGACCGTCAACGAGGCCGGGCAGGAGGTGGCGGTGGGGCAGGAGGGTGATCTGCTCTGCCGTGGGCCGCAACATTTTGCCGGCTATTATCAGCGTCCGCACGTCACCGCGGAAAATGTCACCCCGGACGGCTGGTTCAAGACCGGCGACCGGGCCATCCTGGATGCGGCTGGCTATATTCGTATCAGTGGCCGCAGCAAGGATATTATTATTCGCGGCGGAGAGAACATTCCGGTGGTCGAAGTGGAAAACCTGTTGCACAAACATCCCAAGGTCGCCAATGTGGCCATTGTCGGGATGCCGGATGAGCGCTTACAAGAAAAAGCCTGTGCTTACGTCATTCCACAGCCGGGCGAAGCCTTCACATTTGGCGAGATGATTGACTATTTACTGGCGCAACAGCTCGCCAAGCAGTATTTGCCGGAGCACTTGGAGGTTGCCGATGCGTTTCCGATGACGCCGAGTGGCAAGATTCAGAAGTATCTGCTGCGGCAGTGGCTAACCGAGCACATGACGTCGGATCAGGAGTAAGTACGGAGGCAACATGAAATTTATATCTTTCCTCTGGAGAAATTATAAAGGTAATGATGCCCAGGCACTTCATGCGGCGAGAGGAGATAAAGCGTGCGTTATCGGCGTTTGGGACGAACGGATCTCCAGGTGTCGGAAATCGGGTTTGGGGCGTGGGCGATTGGGGGGAACAAACACGGCCATAGTTATGGGCCGACCGACAATGCCGAGTCGCTGCGCACCCTGAAGCGGGCGTTCGAGCTGGGCTGTACCTTTTTTGATACGGCTGATATTTACGGCCATGGGTTGAGCGAGAAACTGCTGCACCAGGCATTGCATACGCATCGGCACGAATGCGTGATTGCCACCAAGGTTGGCAACGATTTCTATAACGGCCCGTTTCGCAAAAACTTCGATCCGGACTACATCCGTTTTGCGCTGGAAAAAAGTCTGCAACGATTGCAGACAGATTACATCGATCTGTACCAGCTCCACAATCCGCCGCTCATGATGCTGGAGCGGGGCGAGCACTACGCGATCCTGGAGGATCTGAAAAGCGAGGGCAAGATCCGCTACTATGGCGTCTCCGTGCATGACGCCTATGAGGGCATGATGGCCATCGAGACCGGCAAGCCAGATGTGATCCAGGTGGTCCATAACCTGCTGCGGCAGGACGCCCGCGAGGAACTCTTCCCCTTGGCCCTGGAGCGCGATGTGGGCGTCATTGCACGGGAACCGTTGGCCAGTGGCATGTTGACCGGGAAGTACCGCGCCGATTCGACCTTTACCGCGGGCGACATCCGGGCGGAATGGCCGCCGGAGTATCTGGCCTTTCAAACCCAATTGGTGGATCGCCTCCGTTTTCTGGCGACTCCGGAGCAACGGACGCTGTCGCAAGCCGCGCTCCGCTTTGTTCTCGACGAACCCGCTCTGTCTGTGGTGATTGCCGGTATGAAGACGGTGGTACACGTGGAGGAGAATGTCCGGGCGGGCGACCTTCTAGCCCTCACAAAAGCCGAGCAGGCGGCGATTGCGGAGGTTGTGGCCGACGCTATGGACGATTTGTTCTAGTACGGCGCACCGATTGCCAACGTAGGGTGCATCGTGGCGAGGTACTTGCCATAGCGCAGCAACGACCTGATGATTGATCCTTGCACGTTAGGCTGCAATGCGACTGGCATTTGGGTCGGGTGGTGGAACCGGCGGGAAAAACGCGGCAAATGGGAGAAACAAAGCAACGTAGCCCATGAATGTGAGGAGAGGTGAAACGCCACCCGTTTCTCCCTTACCGACATCTTCAAATAATACACTGAATGTCCCCGGAAAAGATATCAGAAAATCACGTATCCTGTTGTAGGATTTTATGAGGAATTATCCAAGAAAGGCGTTGCGCCATCGCTCACTTACGTCGCGTCTTCCTTGGGCGTGAAGGTGGAGACACGAAACGTGACCGTCAGAAGTTGTCGGTCATTCAAACGCGGCTTGATGCGGAGGCGTTTGATCCGCAGATATTGGGGCGATTGTTCGATCTCGTACAGGTATTTTGTGAGCTTCTCTAGCGTTACATCATCCATTCTAATCTCGACGGATTTCTCCGTATAGGCATCACTCGGCACACTCCGTATGGTCTTCATGGAACTCACTTTCGTACCCACACGGTTAGCCAGGGCACTGAGCTGCGAACGGATCGCAGGACCTTGCTTCTGTTTGAGCTGCGCGTTGATATTATCCAGCACGCATTTCTGCTGCAGATATTCTCGCCGGTGCGTCTGCAACATCTGCAGATCTTGTTGCGCTTTCCGGATTTGCCGGTCGAGACGGGACGAATGGGCTAGAACCGGATCGATAACCAGGGTATACAAAAGCGCCAAGATGACAGCCACAGCCGCGCCGATGACCAAGGTTTTCTCGCGCATTTGAAGGTTTTGGAAGAAGTTCATGAGACGTTGTCCAGCGTTTTTGCCAGAGTGATCGTCAGTTGGAATGTCACCCGATTGGCCTCCTTTTTGGCGCTGTTAACTTCCACATTGGCAATCGCCGGTGCGGCTTTCAGCGCCGCTTCGAGGTTGTCGAGATCCTTATACGATCCGACGTTGCCTCCCATGTCGACAGAATTGTCTGTGATGGCGAGCGTCTCAACGTTCAGCGCCAGTTCTGGAGGAACACGGGCGCTAATTTCCCGCAGAAGCTGGAGGCCGGTCAATTGCGCCCCGGTGACGCCGCCAAAGGCGCGGAGACGATCACTGATTTCCTGTACTTTTCCCTGCATCTGAGCAACCGGCTGAATCAGCCGGGTGCCCGGCAACGTGGAGCGAAAGACCTCCTCGAGGTACGCGTTCAGTTGGCTCAGGCGTTGGGTTTTGAAATGGTTCTCGATATACAGGCTGCCCATGCCCATGCCGGCCAAGAGCATGAGGAAACATCCCACGCCCACGAGGCGTCCGCGCAGTTCTTGCAGATCTTGGTGTAGGACAAAGCGTTCGCGCCGGAGGTTGAGCCCTACCGCCTGGCGATCGAGACCCCGTATGGCGGCGCCAAACGCGACGGCAATACCGGCCTGCGAGACCGAGGCCAACGGCGTGCTCGCGGCTCGATACGCTTCCGCCGTGAGGCGCCACGGCTCCACAGGGATGCCAAGGGGGTGCTGCAAGATGTCCGCCAGGGGCGCGAGGTCGTCCTCTGCCGCGCCGGAGAGCACCAAACGCTCCACCTCGTAGGGATGGTCCAAGACATTTTCGTAGGCATAGAGGGTGTGTTGCACTTGTTTGTCCAGCCGGTTCGCATACGTCTCCAGCGACATGTGGGCCTGGGGCCAGCCATAGGCCCAACTCCGGGCAAACACCGGGGCGCCCTGATCGAGTATCGTCAGCAACGTCCGTGCTGGCTGCACATCAATCAGCACCGTGTTCATGGGCGGGGCCGGGGCGCCCAGCAGCGTGGCGTTGGCCAGGCTGAAGACGTCAAAATCGATCACACTGGGTTCGAGCCCGGTCGTTTGGAGCATCTCCAACGTATTGGCAATGAGGTCCTGCGACACGGCTGCCGCCAGAATGGGCGTCTGCTCACCCGACGTCGACGGCAAGATTTGGAAATCCGCGACCACCTCGTCAGGTTCGAACGGCATGCGTTCGTCCAGAGTGAATTTGATCACTTGCCGGATGCGCCGGGAATCCCGGAACGGGAGCATGAGGTTGCGCAGCACGGCGTGGGATGCCGGTAGGGTCACGACCAGCGTATCGCCCCGCAGCCGGTGGGTATCGAGGAGGTCTTCTAACGTCTGCTGCTGCACACGGAGTTGGTCTTCAGGGTCGTCCTGCGGCGGCAGCGGTTGGTACACCGCGGCGGTGATGTCATAGGCTTTGGCGGCGCCGGTCAACTGCACCAGCGCCAGACTCTGAGAACCCAGTTCGATGCCGAGGCTCTGTTTCGGCATGGTAGCGACTTCCTGTGTACGACGGAGTGGGTTAACGGATCGCGCTGTTAATTTCGAATATCGGCAAGAGAATCGCGATCACAATACAAAAGGCAAAAGCCCCTAACACAACGGTAATCAACGGCTCGATGAGCGACAGTAGCCCTTCCACACTCGTTTGTACATCGTTGTCATAGGCATCTGCGACGCGCAAGAGCATGTCTTCCAACTGCCCACTCTGTTCCCCGATCGAAATCATATGCGACACCAGAGGCGGAAAATACCCGCTGTCGCGCAAGGGGGTGGCAATATCGGAGCCCTCACGAATCAAATCCTTGGCCTCGTCGATGGCCTTGGCCAAGACCGTGTTGTTGAGGACGGCACGGGCGATTTCCAGCCCATCGAGCAAGGGAATGCCGCTTTGCAACAGGATGCCCAGGGTGCGAGAGAAGCGTGACATGGCGACCTTCAAGGACAGCGGCCCGAACACCGGCATCCGAATCGCCCACGTATCGAACCATCGCGTGCCGCGCTCGGTGGCGCGGTAGCGCTGCACGGACACCGCGAGACCGAGAATGCCAAGACCGAGGAGCCACCAATACGCTTGCAAGAAATCACTGATGGCGATGAGCGTCACGGTTGGCCAGGGCAACGTCGCATCCATATCGACAAAGATCGAGGTCACCGTCGGCACCACATAAGTCAGAAGCGCAAAGAGAATCAAGACACTCAGGATGAGCATGAGGATCGGATAGTACATGGCGGACTGAATCTTTTTGTACGTGGTGAGCTGTTGTTCGCTAAAATCCGCCAGGCGCAGTAAGACCACCGGCAAGGCGCCACTGGCCTCGCCGGCCCGCACCATATTAATGAACAGAGGCGAAAAGACCCGCCGGTGTTCCTCCAGAGCCGCGGCCAAGCTGCTGCCTTCATTGATGCTTTCCCGCACCTGAATGAGCGTTTTTTTCAAGGCCGAATTTTCGGTTTGTTCGATGAGTGCCGTCATCGAATCCACTACCGTGAGACTGGCGGCGAGCAGGGTGGCGAATTGACGCGTCATGATGGTTAGGTCTTTGGCGCGTACGCGGCTAAACAGCGTCAGCTCGCCTAGCCCCCGGCTTTGCGCCGGCGCGTCATCCTTGGCGGTTTCGATGACCTCGGTGGGAAAGAGCTGCGATTGCCGCAGCTTGGTCCGAGCCGCGCGGGCGCTGTCAGCATTGATAATGCCTTTCGTCGATTTGCCGCGCTCATTCAGCGCCGTGTACGTGTAGACCGGCATTAGTCACTCTCCTGCGTGACCCGAAGGAGTTCTTCCACCGTGGTGAGGCCTTGCAGGACCTTGTGCGCCCCATCCTGCATCAGCGTCAGCATGCCGCGTGTCATGGCCTCGGTTTTAATGGTACTGGCGTTGGCCTGCTGCATAATTAAGGGACGAATGGTATCGTCGAGCGGCAGCAACTCGTAAATCCCCACGCGGCCGCGAAACCCCGTGCCCCGGCACTGATCACAGCCGCGTCCCTGGTAGAGATAGCCGCCGTGTGCGGCACAGTCCTCCGGCGTCAAGCCGATTTCGCGTAGGGTGTCCACATCGGGCTTGACGGGTTCACGGCAGGATGGACAGAGCAACCGGACCAGACGTTGCGCCATCATGGCCAGGACGGAGGACGAGATCAAAAACGGTTCAACACCCATGTCGAGGAGGCGGGTGGCGGCGCTCGCCGCATCGTTGGTATGCAGGGTACTGAACACCAAGTGCCCGGTGAGCGAGGACTGAATGGCCACCTCGGCGGTTTCGCGGTCCCGGATCTCACCGATCATAATCACGTCGGGATCTTGACGCAGAATCGACCGCAGGCCGTTGGCGAATGTCAGGTCGATTTTGGCGTTGACCTGGGTTTGCCCGATCCCTTCGAGCTGGTACTCAATGGGATCTTCCACCGTAATGACATTGACTTCGGGCGCATTGATGCGCGCCAGCGTGGCATACAGGGTGGTGGTTTTGCCGCTTCCGGTCGGCCCTGTGACCAAAATGATGCCATGCGAGCGGCTGATCAACCGCGTGTAGAGTTGTAAGAGTTCTGGCGAAAATCCAATCTCCTCCAGACCTAGCAGCGCATCGGATTTGTCCAGCAAGCGCAGCACCAAGCGCTCTCCGAAGGCCGTGGGCAGCACGGAGACGCGAATGTCGACGTCCTTGTTGCGCACGCGGATCGGGATACGCCCATCCTGCGGCAGACGTTTTTCTGCGATATTCAGATCCGCCATGATTTTCAGCCGCGACGTGACCGCCGACTGAAACCGTTTGGGGGGCGTAAAGACCTCCTGCAGCACGCCATCGATACGGTAGCGCACCTTCAGCGAGCGTTCGAACGGCTCGATGTGAATGTCGCTCGCCCGGTCCTGCACGGCTTGGGAGAGAATCAAATTGACCAGTTGAATAATCGGCGCTTCGGAATCTTGGTCGAGAAGATCTTGCGGACCTTCCAAATTATGCGCCAACTGGCCCAGGTCCGCCGCGCCGAGATCCTCGATCACCTTCGCCGCCGTTTGCGGATCCGCGTCATAGAGACGATTGAGGACCGCGATAATCTCGCGTTCGAGGCACAATACCGGCTCCACCGGCGTCTTCAGCAGCAGGCTGACGTCATCGAGAGGTTGCAGATTGAGGGGATCGCGCATGGCGACGAGAACCGCCCCTTCTTCCTTGCGAATGGGCATGAGCTTGTGCTGGCGGGCAAAGGCCAGCGGCACCTGCCGCATCAAGTCCGGATCAACGTCGCCCTCGGGCAACGTCTTCCAATAGGGAATGCCCAACTGTTGGCTCTGCGCCTGTAACAACTCCTCCTCCGTGATGAAGTTTTGCTGCACCAGAACCTCGTCGAGGCGTTGGCCCCGTTGCTGGCGCAATTCCTCGGCCCGGGCGAGCTGGTCCGGGGTCAACGACGTGCTCCCAAGGAGGATGTCTTCTAACCGCGTATGACGCATGATGAGTCTCTTCCAACCTGGCTTTAATCCAGTAAGAGTTCTATATTCTCTTGCGGCCGATTCCGTCGCAACTGTTCTTCGATATCCTCGGCGCGCTCGGATTGCTGTTGTTTATGTGCCGTGATCCGTTGCATGTCACTTGGTGTATTGAGAATATGCGGTGTGATGAAAATAAGCAAATTATTCTTCCGCGTGTCCTCCGACTCCTGTCGGAAAGCCCAGCCCACGAGCGGCGTATTGGCCAGGCAGGGAATACCGGTGGTGGCCGTGCTTTGATCTTCTCGAATCAGCCCGCCGATGACGATCGTCTGGCCATCATCCGCCACCACCGTGGTTTCGGCCGTGCGTTTGGTCGTGACCACGGCGCCGGTCTCCGCTTCACCCTGAAAGTCGGTCAGTTCCACAAACAGATTGAGCCGCACCGTTTTTCCATGACTAATTTGCGGCGTCATGCGCAGCGTGATGCCCACATCCCGAAATTCGAAGGTCCGATTCGTGGACACCACACCTCCCGAGGGCGTGTCCTGGGCCGTGCGCAGAAAAGGACGTTCTTCGCCAATGACAATTTCGGCTTCCTCATTGTCGGTGGTGAGGAGATTGGGCGTCGCCAGGATATTGACATCGGTATCCCCTTGAAACGCTCGCAACACCACCGGGATATTGAGGATGTCGTTCCCGCCGACGGTGATGGTATTGCGCAGCGTGCCAATCACCAGCCCTGACGCTGTCGCCGTAAAGGGATTCGCGGTGAGGGCGTTGAGGACGCCCGTTTGATCCGTTCCAGTCGAACTGCCAAACACCTGTACGTCCCCTTCCGGGTCGTCGATGACGCGCCATTCGACGCCCAGATCCTGGGCTTTGCTGAGGGCGACTTCGGCAAAGAGCGCTTCGACCAGGACCTGCGAACGGCGGATATCCAGCTTTTCAATAATTTCTCTGAGGACCGCATAGGCTTCCGGCGGGGCCGTGATGACGAGAGAATTGGTCGGCGTGTCCGCCGTGATCGTAATGCCCAGCGGAGTGGTGCCAGACGTGCCGGCGCGGCTTTGCGCAGCTTGGCGCGCCGCTGCTGGCTGTGGGCGTCCTTGTTGGGCCGTGGCGGCCGCCTGCGTGCGTTGGATTTCCGACGCCTGCGCCGTGAGCACTTGCGCCAGTTCTTCGGCGTCGGCATGCTTCAGGTAGTACACGTGGATTTGGCCGCGTCCCTCAGGCGTGGGCACATCGAGTTTGGCGATGAGATCCTCGGCCGCCATCAGCACGCTCGGCGTGGCAATCACAATGAGGCTATTGGTGCGGCCGTCCGCAATAATTTTGGGAGCCGTGGGAGCCCGCCGCAGGGTCGGGGTTTGCGCGGTTCTGCCGGCCGTGCGGCGGCGCGCCCGCTGCGCCTGCGGACTCGTATCCGTTTGCCCGGTTTGGGCCAGACCTTCCAGGGCCGTCTGCAGCGACGTCACCATCTGATCGGCGGCGGCATATTGCAACTGGATGACCTTGAGCAACGCGGTCGGGGCCTGGACATCGAGGGCGCGGATGATTTTCAGCAAGCGCGAGATGTTCGACTGCACTTCGGTCAGGATTAAGGTATTGGTCGGCGCGTATGCCAGCAGACTGCTTTCTTTTGAGACCAGAGCGGAGAGCAGACCGCGGATTTCATTGGCATCGGCATGGCGTAACGGAATGAGCTGCGTGATGAACTCATCGCGGGTGGCCAAGGGCCGCCGCTGCCCATCAATCGTCGTGGGGAGCGGATTCTCCTTGACTTCCCGGGACGGAATAATTTTGCTGATGGGGCCTTGCGGCACGACCGTAAAGCCTTGGACTTCGAGAATGGAGAGAAAGACATTGTAGGCTTCGTCGAGACTCACGGGACGTGGCGAAATAATGGTCACTTTGCCGCGCACTTTTTCGTCGACTAAGAAATTTTGCTTGGTGATGTCGCTAATGAACTTGATCACCTCTTGCAGATCCGTGTCTTTGAAGTTTAACACAAAGCCACCTGCCGCCGAACCGGTGGGGAGTTTGTCTTCCGTCGCCAGACGGGCCGTTTCCCCGGGCCTGAGCGAGAGCCAGGGGAGCCAGAGCATGACGAGCAATCCGAACAGTACGGGCTTGTAGAAACGCATACGACCTCGTTTGCGGCAGTAAATACCTGGGCATGATTACCTTTATATATTTCTCCAGAGGCCGGGGAAATATATAAAAGATATAAATTTAATGTTGCCTCAGTACTTAGATAACATGCCTCTTAACTCACTGTATTTCGTAAGTCAGGGTGGTCGGGCGATTACGCCGGAGAATTTCCAGCCGTACCGTCCCGGCTTGTTGGAGTTGTTGGTAGGCCTGCAACGCATCCGCGGGCGACGTGAGCGTCCGGCCGTTGACTTTTTGGAGTACATCGCCATGCCGTAAACCGATTTTTTGTAACAGGCTGCCCGCCTTCAGGCTGGTCAGGCGGAAGCCCCGCGTCTCGTCTTGAACGATGTAGGGCATGACGCGCGCCTGTTTCGATAGACTGCCCAGGTTGGCAAAATTCTCTTGCATCAGCTCGCGGCTCACCTTCCACGTGGCCTCATCCACTTTGAGGATGTCCTCATGGGACGAGGCCGAAGAGCGCGTGGAACGCGAGGAAGTCCTTGGGCGTGGCGTCTGATTCTGTGAGACCCCCCCCTTTTTGGCAGAACCCAGCTCCTCGTACTGTCCGTTTCTTTCCAACACCACACGGCCGACTTGTATTTCCCTGATCACGGCGCCCTGCACCCAATCCCCGACTTGATAAGACTTCTGCAAGCCGCGAGTGCTCAGATCTTCAATAAAGGCATAGTTTTGCTGCTGCTGCTCGCCAATCGCGGTGCCGACCAGCTTCAGTTGCAACTTGGTGGGAGTGGCCGGCGGCGTCGGTGGTGGCGCCGGTGGTGGCTGCTTTGGCGTCGAGTCTGGCGGCGTCGCGTTAAAAATGTTTCGCTTCGTAATAATGACATAATCCGCCGCTGTCCGCTGGGTGCGCTGCAAGGGCGTGCCTGCATCCTGCTCCAGTTGCAACGCCGTGGGCTGCGTCAACTGAGCCCGGAGATACGACGTCCCCATGTTGGCTCCGAGAGCCGCTGCGATCGTGATCAGCACCATGTAAGCCATCCAAAAATATCGCTGCACCATCACGACGCTCCCAGTAATTTTTGAAATTCCGGGGCCGAACGTACCGAGGAAAAATCCGAGTCCGTGCGGGCCCAGATCCGGGCTTGAGGCTCGCGCTCGATCGCTTCTTGGAGATAATGCACGGCCCTGATGGTTTCCCCCGTGCGCGCATACACACAGGCCAGATTGTAATAAGCCAGGCTCGATGTGTGGTCCGTCGTGATGGCCTGGTGCAATTCCTCGATCGCCCGCCCGTGCATCGCCAATTGCATATAGGTACTGCCCAGATTGTTCCGGGCTTTGACATAAGCCGGGTCGATCGCCAAGGCGCGTTGGTACATGGCGATGGCCTGGTGGTACGCCTGGCGCTTGTACAAGAGGTTACCCAGGCTGTTGTAGGCCGCTTTCAGGGCGGGATCGGCGCTGATGGCCTGGCGCAGAAACAGTTCCGCCCGGGCGAAATCCCCGCTTTCTTGCGCTGCCAAGGCTCGGTTGAAATGGGATTGGGCGCGTGTTTGATCACCTGATGCGGCAGTGGGCGACGGGCTTGGGGGTTGGGGCTGTATGGATGCCGGTGTGGCCACTGGCAATGGCATCTCCACCGCATCGGCCACGGGCGCCGTGGGCTGAGGGCGCGATCCGGATCGCAAGGGGCGTGCCGCAGTGGCGGGAGTGGGCTCGAAGCGGGCCATCGGCGCAGCCTGTTCGAGCCATGCCGCCGTGGCGGACCGGGCGGCGGTTGCCGCGGGCGCCGGGGACGGCTGCAGCGCGTGGGACGGCAGTGCCGCAGGACTAGGTGGTAGCACCTGCACGGCTGGTGCCGGCAGGGCGAGCAAGCCGACAGAGCGAGGCGTCAGCCAAGCATGTAAGATTATGCCGACTCCCAAGGCCAGTGTGCCGCCCGCGACGATGAAAACCCATGACCGCCGACGCCGGGGCATCGACGCAGATTGCACGTGCGCGAGATGCGGGGTGCGGGACGTCTGATACAGACGCTGCTCTCGTTGCGCTTTCTTCAGGGCCTGCGTAATGATGCTCATGAGATCCGTCTGCTCTATGTCGTTTCCGCCAGGATATGACCGCCCACATGGAATAGCATCACCAACGTGCGGGGGCCAACGCGGCCATCGACGACCAGTTGGTTATCGCGTTGAAAGGCTTTGACGGCTTGTAGCGTCTGCGTATCGAAGCGTCCGGAGGCGGGACCGGAAAAATAGCCGAGGTCTTGTAAGACCTTCTGCAGGGTGTGGATGCGGGCGCCACGCATGCCTCGGCGTAGCGTTGGCGCACGGTATTTGTTCTCCTCAAGCGTTAAGTACAGTTTGCCATACCAGCTCTGTTGGAACTGGTGTCGTGGCATGCTGACGATACCTTCCGGTTCCTGATACAGAAGCACCCGCTCCGACCGCATGCCAACGAACACCCAGAGGCGCGTCTGCAAGTCCGTCAGGTCCGGCATCGCCACCTCAATCAGGCATGGCCGTGAGAGGCGCTCCAATTGCGGCATACTGGCATTGAAGGCGGTGATCTCGAACCCCAGCGTCGCCGCTTCCTGCGCCAAGTAGGACATCCGCGGCGGCAACGTCAGGGCCTCGGTCCGGATTTTCAGGCCCCACAACGTTCGGGCCAGGGCCACATCGGGGGCCGGTATGGCCCTGGATGGCGGCGAAACGGCGGGAGAAACCGGCGGCACAGGCAGGTTCACCGCCGGTGCCGGCAACGGCGCTGGCGGCGCCGGTAACTGTGTGAGGGCCAGCATCCGGGGGGACATGAACAGCTGGAAGCGTTGCGGCTGGGCGAACAGCATCAAGGCCGCCGCGATGACCCCGAGGGTGCCCAGCGCGGCCAGGCTCCGCCACGCCAGTTGGGCAAAACGGGGTGACGTCCGCCGCCGCTTCGGCGCGGACGATGGCCTCGGCCCGCCCAGATCCCGAATGCTCTGCCGCACGATTGCCGTCGTCATACGCCGTGTGCCACGAACATAGGCGGTCATCAGAATACGATCACACAACAGGTTGATGCGCCGAGGAATGCCGCCACAATACCGATGCATCATGGACCAGGCCGGCTTGCTAAACGAGACGCTGTTGGCGGTGCCGGCGACGCTCATCCGATGCATGACGTACTGCTGGGTTTCGCTGCGGGTGAGGCCATGGATGTGATAGCGTACCGCAATACGCTGGTCGAGCTGGCGCATCTGGCGTGTGGCGAGCTTCTCGCGCAGTTCCGGCTGGCCGATGAGCACGACTTGCAGGAGTTTGCCGTTATCGGTTTCCAAATTGGAGAGCATGCGAAGCTGTTCCAGGACCGTATGCTCGACGTTTTGCGTCTCATCGATAATGACCACGGCGTTGCGTCCGGCCGCAAACTCGTCTAAGAGATACTGATTCAGCGTGTCAATGTACGCTTTCCGTGTCTCCTCGCCGCACTGGAGGCCGAAATCGTTCAATATCGCCTGTAAAAGCTCCATTTCGCTGAGATACGAGTTGAAGATCAGCGCCGTTGATACCGTGTCGTCAAGGCGCTCCATCAGGGTCCGGCACAGCAGGGTTTTACCGGTGCCGACCTCACCCGTGATTTCGATAAACCCCTTGCGTTCGTAAATCCCATAGAGCAAGTGGCTCAGCGCTTCCTCGTGTTGTGGACTGAGAAAGAGAAAACGCGGATCCGGCGTGAGGTTAAAGGGTTGTTCCCGTAAGTTGAAAAAACTTACATACACCTTCGTAGTCCTTGACTTACGGAATAAACGGTAGCACCAGGGGCAGAGAGTGCGTGAAACAAGCGATCAACAGAAGGATTGGTAACAAAACAAATGTACAAAACCGACGTCGAAACTGTCAATTCTTTTCCCTGCTCACAAGCCAGACTGGGGACGAATGGCGCGCATCTGGAGTTCTACGTCATAGCGGCCCCGCCAAGTATTCAGCGTCGGCGTGAAGGCCATATCGAGAGGCGTGGCGGGCGGCAGGGCACGGACCTGCTCAGCCTGCTGAAAGGCGATGACCTCGAGACTTGTGTCCCCCTGCGATACCCGAAATTTGGCGTGCTGCCCCTGTTGCCCGAGGGTGCGAATGGCCGAGGTAATCCGAATGTCTTGGGTGCAGAGCACGGGGGCGGGATTGCCGGTGCCGTGAGGCGCTAAGGCCGCCTGTTGTTCCACCAGCTTTGCCGTAACCTGGGCTAGGGGCGCCGAGGCATCCAGGTGCAGAGTCGGCTCCAAATCCGTCGGGGCTAAGGTGTCGTCGGCACAGCGGATCAATGCTTCCTGCAGGTAGGGTAGTTGCTCGGCCTCCATGGTGAGTCCGGCCGCATATTTGTGCCCGCCAAAGCGCTGCAGCCACTCGGCGCAGTGGCGCAGACCCTGGTAGAGGTCGAAAGCCGGAATACTGCGGCCAGACCCCCGGGCGACGCCGTCGTGCAGCTGTAGTAAAAAGGTGGGCCGATGATACGTCTCGGCAATGCGGGCGGCAACGATGCCGACAATGCCATGATGCCAGGCTTGATCTCCCAGGACGATCGCGGCCGGTGGGTGGCCGCCGTACTGCCGGGCAATCCGGTCATGTACCGCGTCTTCGATGCGCCGCTGCAGGGCACGCCGCTGCTGGTTGACCTCATCCAACTGCTGGGCCAACCGTGTGGCTTCGTCCGGATCACTGGCAGTGAGCAGGGCCACACTCTGTGCCGCCGATCCCAGACGGCCGCTGGCGTTGAGCCGAGGTGCCAGTTGAAAGCCGACTTCACCGGCATTGGCCGGCTTGCCTTCGCGCTGGCTGACCCGGCGCAAGGCTTGCAGCCCAGGCTTCCGGGTCTGTTCGAGTTCCTGCAAGCCATAGGTGACGATAATCCGATTCTCGTCGCGTAACGGGGTCACATCGGCAATCGTTCCCAGGGTCACGAGATCCAGATGGCGCTTGAGATTCGGCAGGCGCTCCGTAAACAAGTTGGCTTGGCGTAGGGCCGCTCGCAGGGCGGTAATCAGTTTGAAGACGACGCCGACGCCACACAGGTGTTTATTGGGATAAGTACAGCGGGTTTGATGCGGATTAAGCAACGCCCAGGCATTCGGCAAGACCTCCGGCGGCTGATGATGGTCGGTGATAATTGTATCAATGCCCAACTCGTGCGCCACCGCGATTTCTTCGACCGCCGTGATGCCACAATCCACCGTAATGAGGAGGCCCACGCCGTCATGGGCGAGCCGGTGCATGGCCTCGACATTGAGGCCGTAGCCTTCACTCGATCGTTCGGGAATGTAGTACGGGACTTGTAGACCCAGTTCCCGGAAGAATGTGAGCAGTAACGCGGTCGCGGTCACGCCATCGACGTCATAATCGCCATAGACGGCCAGACGTTCGTTTTGATGCAAGGCTTGCAGCAAGCGTGCAATGGCGTGCTCCATGCCATACAGTAAGTACGGATCTTCCAGATCGTGCAGGGTGGGCGCCAAAAAGGCTTGCGCCTGTGCGGCATCCGTAATACCGCGATTGATCAGGAGCTGACACAGGAGAGGGGACAAGCCGGTTGCCGACGCCAGTGCCTGTTGCGCAGCCGGATTAGCCTCGGCGACATGCCATTTTGTGGGTGTCATATGTGGGCTGCTTGGTCCTGTTTTTCATGTCCCTAACGCGGAGCGACTTCTCAGACCATACAGCACGATCGAGGTGAGGGTCAAGCGCGACGTGTGATCTCAGTGCCTGGGCATCATGACCTGTATATATTTCTCCAAGGGAAAGATATAAATTTGATTTTGCCTCAGTACTGATTTGTCTGGGCATTTACGCGGCACAGACAAAATCCCGTAGCTCCCGAAATCCCATGTGCCCAAGGGCGGCACGAATCTCACGCCGCGCCGTCTCGCCGGAGACGGAGACGATGATCGGACGGCGCGGCGCCTGCACTAAAGCCTCGGGAGGGATGACCGGCGCATCGTGAATCGTTTTTCCCAGACGGCCGGGATGTAACTCGACGATATGCGACGGCGCTTTATGATGCCGCCTCAGCCCCCGGCGCAACGCTTTGCCCGTTTCGCCATAACCCCAAAGCATATACGTGGGGGTGTGTGCTAAAAAGGTAGAGGCTAGAAATGCCGCCTTGCAGGCGGTGAAGCGCTCGAGGGCGTAGATGGGGCTCGTCCGGGAGGGCCGCTGCAGTCCGTCACGCCAACTTAAGAGCCGCTGCGGCACGACGCTCAGGGTGTGCCCGCCTGCCAGAAGGCGTAAAATGAGATCGTAATCCTCCGGCCATCCGCAATCGCGGTATTCCTGCTCGGCTAACACGGAGCGGCGGATCATCAGGGTGGGGTGGGCAATGGGACATTCGACGAAGGCGTCTTCCCGCACGCGGCGTGCCGTGGTGATGCTATTGAGCCAACGTTCATAGGCGCGGCGGCCGTCTCGCAAGTGGCGCCGGGGAAAGATGCGGACGTGGCATCCCACGGCGGTGAGGTCCGCATGCGCCTCCAAGACCCGTAGCTGGGCGGCCAAGCGCTGCCGGTGCATCAGATCATCGGCATCCATGCGAGCCATGTAGCGGCCGTGGCAGTGGGGCAACCCGGTATTCAAAGCCGCGACCAACCCTTGAGGTGCGGTCGCAATGATCGTAAAGCGGTGGTCATGCTTGGCAAACCACTGCTGCGCGTACGCGCGTGAGGCGTCCTGGGAGCCGTCGTCGACGATGATACACTCTGCCGTTGCAGGCTCCTGAGACAGGCCGGCAAGGTGGTCTCGGCGTTCCGGACCGGCAACAGGATAGAGATAGGTGGGTGCGCCACTGTGTTCATGCGCGTCTCCTGTCATGAGCAGACATGGCTCCACATGATTGTGGCACAATTTGGCTAGGCGAGCGAGAACGTGAGGGTGTCGTCAACATGCGAGGACAGCAACGGCTAGGTGCACGGCGCGTGCCCCTCATCTTGGCCACGGTCGTGGCGTCATTACTCGGTGTGCTGGCGGTATGGAGCCATGCGGAAGCGCCTCGTGACCTCGCCTTCGGTGTCCGGGCGGGGGTCTCGGGTCCGAACAAGGGAGAAAGCTTTCAGGAGTATGAAGCGTTTGCCATCCACCCCTTGCCTTGGCGTTGGTCTTGGCCGGTAGGTTGGGACCTCTCGACCCATCTCGATTTGGCTGCGGGCGTCATCGCGGGCGCCGGCAAGACGAGTTTTATCGGCTCGATGGCGCCGGGTGTGGAGCTGCGCCGGCCGGGGAGTCGTTTCTCGCTGCTGGCGAACATCGGTATCGCCGGCTTGAGCGAACACAACTTTGGCAATCAGGCCGTTGGTGGTCCCTTGCAATTCGTGCTCTATGCCGGCGCCAGCTATCGCCTGAGCCGCAGGCTGCGCCTCAGCTATCGCTATCGCCACATGTCGAACGCGGCCTTGTATCGCCCCAATCCCGGCCTTGAGATGCATCTGTTCGGACTTAGCTATCATTACTGATGCGTGCGGTGGCTCGCCTCGGGCTTGGGTGCAAACCTGACGAGACCGCCTCGTGACGGGCTCACACGCGTAGGAAAATGGCATGATACGCGATGACCCACAGCGACAAAATGTGGTGAGCGCCTGGATGGTGCGCCAGTGGCGCCTAATTAGCCCCTGGGCACGCATGGCCCCACGCCGCTCCTAGGCGGAGACCATGTTATCATCCATGGTTCACATGAGGGATTGATTGTAGTGAAGAATTTGGAAGCCCGGCTCTTCAGTCCATCTTCGTGACCGGATCACGAGCCCGCTACCTGCGATCTACGATTTGTCCGCAGGCGATTACGCACAAGTCCGCCAAGCTCCGCACAAAGTCCGCCGACAGTTGCTGGCAACCACGCCGCGAGCCATGGGTTTCTTCCATGGCGCATCATTTGTTTTTCTACCCGCTGTCCCGCATCTCTCCCTGCGATTCTTAGGTCTCTCCTATCTCGCCCCCAATACCCAGATACCGCCTGTGGGATTCCCATGGCAAGGATCAAGGGTATGGATACAAGCCATGTTCTATAGGGTGGCACAAAAATTGCTCTTTCTTTCCGTGGAATCACTGCGGACTTGGAAGCTGCCTCATAAAAAAGGAACATTAAAGTGGCCATAGACCTCCTCAAACAAACTGGCATTAATCCCGAGGCTCCGGAGTACGAGTCACTATTAAATAATCTCCAGGGAAACATCTTAAGCGGGCACGGGCGGAAGTTCAGTACGCACCTCATGTTGCAGTTTTCATCTGATCTACAGGCGACACGCGCCTGGATCGCAACGTTCGCCCAAAAAGACGTTACCACGGCACGCAGGCAGTATGAACAGGCCATCGCCTACCATGAACAGGGCAAGAATTCGTCTGGCCCCCAATCCGACCTGTTTGCAAATCTCTTCCTCAGCGCTAAAGGCTATGAGAAGTTGGGATTTTCTTCGCAGGCAATCCTCGGAGCCAGCCAAGGCCGCCCCCTCGACGAGATGAAGGAGCGCCAGGCGGACCTGGCGGACCCACCCCTGTGCGAGTGGGACGAACCGTTTCAGCAGGAAATCCATGCCATGGTATTGCTGGCCAGCAACGCCCCGGTTGAACTCGAGGACCAGGTGACTTAGGTGAAGAAAAACCTGAAAGCCGCATCCATAGAAGTCCTCATACAGCAAAACGGGCAGCGCTGGTACAAGGAAAAAATGTCTATCGAACCCTTTGGCTTCGCCGATGGCATCAGCCAACCCCTCTTCTATCAATACCAGATTAACTGTGCTAAGGATCGCGGGATAAATCAGTGGGACCCGAGCGCACGACTCGATCTCGTGCTGGTCAAAGACCCCAATGGCGGCGAGGATAGCTATGGCAGCTTTGTCGTCTACCGCAAGTTGGAGCAAGATGTTGTGGGTTTCAAGAAGCGGTTGGAAGAACTGGCCGTGAAACTGAATGTGTCTTCGGAAATCGTGGGCGCCTATGCGGTGGGTCGTTTTAAGGACGGGACGCCGTTGGTGACGCAGCTGACCTCAGGGAATCCTCACGATAATTTCAACTCCGATGACGACCCGGACGGCAGCAAGTGTCCCTTCCACGCCCACATCCGCAAAGTTAATCCGCGCGGCGGTTCCTACACCCTGCAGGAAGAAGAGAGACGCCACCGCATCGTGCGCCGGAGCATCCCGTACGGTAACCAGGACGAGATTGGTAAGAAGCCCGTTGGCCTCCTGTTTCTTTGTTTTCAAGCGGATCTAGCCCAGCAGTTTGAATTCCTGCAAACCAAGGGAGCGAACGCGCCCCACGCCGTCCGGAAGAACACGGGCTTGGATCCTCTTATTGGGCGAGCGCAGCCACGGCCGGAAGGCCTGCGCGGGCCTTCCGGCCAGTGCTGGCCGTGGTCCTGGGGTGACGCCGAGGCGGGAACGGTGAAGGATTCCATCGCTAACTTCGTGACTCTGAAAGGAGGAGAGTATTTTTTTGCACCCAGTGTCAAATTTTTGCAGGGCCTTTGAGGCGCCTTTCCGAAAAGGATAATCCTAAAAAGATATGGCCACAACCTAAGAACAGAGGTTAATCATGGATTCCAACACATCTAATTCATTCGTCATATTCAAATTTCTATCTGATTTACAACAAGATGAAAACTTACAAGCAAAATTCCGGAAAGAAATAGAGACATGGAACGATCCTGAAGTTATTAGAGATAATTTGAGGACGAGCGATGAATTTTCTAAGTATGGTTTAACAACAGATCAATGGGATAAAATAGTTCTCTATAGAACCGAGGCTCTGAAGATTGCAAATCTATGCAACGATGAACTACAAAGCATGATAGCTCGGGCTATGTGCTAGGACGCTGGCATATGACACCGACATGTGCCAGCGTCTTGAGTACGTTTCTACGATCGATACCGGTGCGTCGTATCCCAATGCAGACCGTACCCCGAGCACAAAAGCCAGCAGCGGGCGACACACGCTCGGGGCGCACATTGCAGGCCGAGGCGCAGACGATGTGACGGTTGCAGGCGGTTTGCTTCTATACCTCGGCAATCGTTACAGGCTCAAGGAACATGGTCAGAGCTCCAATTGAAATGCGCGAAGATCTCATTGTCGCCCTTTCGGAGGCCGCTGAGTTTGAGCATGGGATTATTTGTCAGTATCTCTTTGCCGCCTTCTCGCTCAAAACTCACGTCTCCGAAGGGCCGGTCACCTGGCCACAATTGGAACGGGTTCGCGAGTGGAAAGCAGAGCTCCTGCTCATCGCCCGTCAGGAGATGGAACACCTGGGTATCGTGTGCAACCTCCTGACGGCCATAGGTGGCGCTCCGCACTTTCGACGGCCGCACTTTCCACACGCCATTCCATACTGCCCATCCTATCCCCAGTTTGAACTGCAGCGTTTTTGTCAAGCGACGATCGAGCGGTTTGCCTGTTTGGAGCAATCCCATCATCTCGCATGTGACGACAGCGGAACCCCGCATCCGAGTCCGGACCCAGGCGAAACCATTGGAACCCTCTATCACCGGATCCAGCAAGGTTTTGAGAAAGCGAGTCAACACAATAGCACGCTGTTCATGGGTCCTCGTGAAGCACAAGTCGCCAATGAGCACCTAGGGCTTCCTCCGGGGCATTTCGATATGAATGTCTTGACGGTCGAGGATCTCGAATCAGCGGTCAAGGCGATCGACCATATCCTCGAAGCGGGTGTGTCCGGATCACACCACGATCATCCCGACCATTCCGAAAGATTTGCCCACATGCTTGGCGAACTCGACCACATCGCGCGGCACGATCCGGACTTTGACCCCGCCCGGCCGGTGGCGCGGAACCCGGTGTCACGCTCACCCCACTCGACAACCGCACTTGTCACACGGGTGACGCAGCCCGAGACCTGTCAGGCCGTCGAGTTGTTCAACCGGGCTTACGACACCATGATCCTGATGTTAACGCGATTTTATGCCCACGCGGATGAAACGCCGCAAGAGTTGGAAGGGCTACTGAAAACCGCGTTTTTCCCCTTGATGACAGCCGTGATTCGACCTCTGGGGGAAATGTTGACGCTCATGCCCATACACAGTGAGCCTGGGCGAGAAACCGCAGGTCCAAGTTTTGAATTTTACCATCACCTTCCCTTGCAACCCTTTAGGCGCAGCGCCTGGGCCGTTCTCCACGAACGACTCCGGACACTTGTGACATCATGTGATCGGTTGTGTCTGCAACTCAGCCATTTACCAACGCCGTGGGCTGAGACGATGCAGCCGCGTTGGGTCTTGTTACATGAGAACTTGGAACAGATTGCCAGTAACTTTGAGCGCTATATGAGCCTGAAGCAAGCCTACGTCGAACATCTGCTAAAAAGGATTGTATAAATGCTGGTGGTGAATTTTGCCGGTTGGTTTCAGTGCCGTCTGGCCACTGACCCCGACCCTACCGATGAACCTCGCGGCGTCAGCGGCTTCACCTTTGCGCTGGCGGGAGAACTGACTTCGATCGCGTGATCCGGTGGCGCCATCCGGTGGCGCCGCGTTCTCATGGACCACATGTGGGGGTCGTCGTGACGTCGGTTTTTGTGGATGGTGCGCAGGTTCCCGATGACCCGCTACTTGGGGCAAGCGTTTAGCTGCTGGATGAGCCCAAGTTTGAATCGAGAAATTATGTCACGCAGGACGGGAGTATGGGGCCGATTCATCCCTTTCGGATTCAAATCGCAGGCCAGGGGGTGACACTGCGGCGAGAAGATATTCTCGATCCGAAAAACCCGGATTTCAAGATTCACCAAATGTCTCCTCCAATTCTGGCGCGGCGCGGGTCGCTGATACCGATGACCGTTGACCGCATCAAGATCTCGGATGCGACCGGTATGATCGATCCCATCGCCTACCGCAAACAGCGCCAAGAATGGCTGCAAGCGGACTTGCAAAGCACAGCAGACCCCGTGCTGCAATCCGCCCTCGAAAAGCGCATCCGGGAATTGGACATCACCGCTCCCAACAAACTGCAGGTCTTGTCTCTGAGTCTTTACAATGACTACCGCTTCGACATCAATGGCCCGGCGGAAATTATCGATCCCGATAACCGACTCCAGGGGACTATCGACACGTCGCAAGATTGGCCCATCGCGTTCTGGATGGGCGGCTGGGACACCGATGCCTTATGCGGTTATGTCCGAGGTATGCTGACGATACTCTTCACCCCATTGGATTGAGCCTTGATCCCGACGGTGAGATAATATGCGGCTAGAACTGGCGTCGCCAGGAGGCAGCTACAGCATTGGCCAAGGGTAAACGCACGCCCCCATTCTATCTCTTGTCAACGCTTGCTCCTCGTCACCCTTCGTCTTGAGTGCTGCCAGAGCGTCTCGTCCGAGCAAGGAGTGGCGTGAGACATCATGTTAGCCATCGCCAATTATCGGATTGACAACCTCCTCTACGAAAGTGAGGACTCGCTTGTCTATCGTGGCTCGCGGGAAAGAGAGAACCGTTCCGTTATCCTGAAAATGTTGAAAGTCGCCTATCCCCCACCCGAGAAAATCACCTGGTTCAGGCGAGAATACGAACGCACCAAAGGGTCAAACCTGCCAGGCGTGGTGGATGTCTACAGTCTCGAAACCGACCAGCATCGCTGGGTCATGGTTCTGGAAGACTTTGGTGGGGAATCGCTCGATTTGTTCATGCACCGCCGGCCCTTTCCCCTCGGCGAGTTTCTGCCGCTAGCCTTGCAGGTGGTAGAGATTTTGGGACAGGTGCATCAGCAGCATGTCATCCACAAAGATGTGAATCCCTCCAACATTGTGCTGAATCCGGCAACGGGTCAACTCAAACTCATCGACTTCGGCATCTCGACGACACTCTCGCGAGAAAACACCACCTTTGGCACGCCTCATATGTTGGAAGGGACCTTGGCCTATATCTCGCCAGAACAAACGGGGCGCATGAATCGCGCCATCGACTACCGCACCGACTTTTACTCGCTCGGAGCGACCTTTTATGAATTATTGACCGGACAACTTCCGTTCCGGACGGCGGACGCGATGGAGCTGGTACATGCTCATATCGCGCGCAGCCCCACCCCGCCCCATGAACTCAACCCCGATATCCCCCTTCTCCTCTCCGATATTGTCCTGAAGCTGATGGCCAAAAACGCGGAAGACCGCTACCAACTGGCGTATGGTCTGAAGGCGGATTTGCAGGCGTGCTGGCAGCAGTGGCAGGCCACGGGGCACATGACCCCCTTTCCGCTTGGCCAGCACGATGTCTCCGACCAGTTCCACATTCCGCAAAAATTGTATGGGCGGGAGCAGGACATTGCGCAGTTGTTGGCGGCCTTCGAGCGCGTGAGCCAAGGCGCGGCAGAGATGATGCTGGTCTCAGGATATGCCGGCATTGGGAAGTCCGCTTTGGTGCAAGAGGTGTATAAGCCGATTACGCACCAACACGGCTTCTTCATCGCGGGGAAATTCGACCAATTCCACACCGATGGTCCTTATGCCCCATGGGTCCAAGCCTTTCGCTCCCTCATCCGGCAGCTTCTCTCCGAAGAGGAATCCCGTATCGCGGCTTGGCGTGACAAACTCCGGGCCGCCTTGGGACCGAATGGTCAGGTTGTGATTGAGGTCATCTCGGAAGTGGAACTCATGATGGGTCCACAACCTGCGGTCCCGACCCTGCCACCGGCGGAAGCCCAATATCGCTTTCATTGGGTGTTTCAAAACTTCATCCAAGTGTTTACCCGCCCGGAACATCCTCTGACGCTCTTTCTCGACGATTTACAATGGGTCGATGACGCCTCCCTGCACCTGTTAGAACTGCTGATGACGGCATCCGATACGCACCATCTGTTTGTAGTTGGTGCGTATCGAGATAACGAGGTGGATGCGGGCCACCCGCTGCTGTTGACCCTGGACCGCATTCGGCAAGCCGGGGCCTATCTCACTGACATTGTCCTAGGCCCACTGGACGCGCCCATCAGCGCGCAACTCATCGCTGATACGCTCATCGCCTCGCCAGACAGGATTGCACCACTGGCGGCATTGGTCCTGTCGAAAACGGGTGGAAATCCCTTTTTCATGAATGAGTTGTTAACCTCACTCCATGATGAAGGGTTGTTAGGGTTTGACTCCCAGCAGGGGGCATGGCATTGGGATGTGGAGCGCATTCAAGCCCGGAGTCTGAGTGATCATGTCGTCGAACTCATCACCGCGAAGGTGCGACGGCTGGGGGCGAGGACGCGGCGGGTCTTGGAACTGGCGGCCTGTATCGGCAATCGGTTCGATCTGCACACGCTCGCGATGGTCTGCGAAAAATCCGCTAGCGAGACCGCTGCCGCCCTGTGGCCAGCCCTGCAGGAGAGTGTCGTGTTGCCCCTGGGCGATGCCTACAAGCTGATGGAATTCGATGTCCAGGGGTTAGCCGATGCGATCACGGTCGAGTACAAGTTCGCCCATGACCGCATCCAACAAGCGGTTTATGCCCTCATGCCGATGGGGGACAAACAGGCCACCCATCGGCAAGTGGGACAATTGCTGTTACAGGGAACATCGCCGGACGAGCGCGAGGCTAAAATCTTTGACATCGTCAACCAACTGAACCTGGGGACCGACCGCATCCAGTGACAGACCGAACCGGATGAACTCGCCGCCTTAAATCTGCTCGCGGGCCGGAAAGCGAAGACCTCGGCCGCCTATCAAGCCGCGTTCCATTATTTGCAGACGGGTATCGGTCTCCTAGGAGCGGATTGCTGGACGCAGCAGTATGACATCGCGCTGGCGCTGCATGAGGAAGCGGCAGAAGCGGCCTACTTCATAGGTGACTATGAGCGGATGAAGCAATGGGTTGACATCGTGCTGCAGCAGGCCAAAACCGTCCTGGATAGCGTCAACGCCTATAAAGTTGAGATTCAGTCGTATTCCGCCCAGGATAAACTCATGGAAGGCGTACAGATTGGGCTACGGATTCTCAGCAGATTGGGCATCGAGCTGCCGGCGCAACCGAGCCAGGAGGACGTGCAGCGGGGTCTGGAGGAGACCCTGGCCGCCTGGCCGGGCCAAAACATTGAGGATTTAGCCGACCTACCGACCATGACGGAACCGGCCACATTAGCGGTTATGAGTATCCTATCGACATTGTACGTTCCAGCTTTCAGCACCCTCCCTGAACTGTACGGTCTGATCGTGTTTAACCAAGTCCGACTATCCGTCAAATATGGCAATACACCTGGGTCGGCCGGTGCATATGTAGCGTTCGGACTCATCTTGTGCGGACAAGGCCATATTGCTATCGGCTATCAATTCGGTCGTCTTGCCCTCAATCTCATGGAACGACTTAAGACTCAAGAAATCAAATCGCTTACGGTCTACATCATGAATAACTTCGTCCGCATCTGGAAAGACCCCATACAGCAGATAGTCCCTCTCAATTTGGAGGCCTACCAGAGCGGTTTAGAAACAGGAAATTTTGATTTTGCCAGTGCAAATGTGTTTGGTTATATCTCCCTGTCATACTGGAGTGGTCTGGAGTTGACGGCACTCGAGCGCAACGCGACAAAGTACGCCGAGGTGATCCATCGACTTAAGCAGGGGCCCTCCCTGATGTTGCTCGAACTACATCATCAAGTCATGCTGAACCTGATGGGACGAGCCGACAATCCGTGCCGATTAATGGGAACAAGCTTTGACGAAGCGACCACGCTGCCGCTCCTGAGACAACCCGATAATCTCACTGTGATTTGCGTCTTACATGTCCATAAAATGATTCTCTGCTATTTGTTCCGGGACTACCGTGAAGCGATGGAAAGTGCCGCGATATGCGAGACCTATGAACAGGTGTTAGCGGGTCGGATTTACCATCCGATGTTCCATTTTTACGCCTCCTTGATGCGTCTCGCGGTGCTTCCTGACGCTGAGGGCTCCGAACCGGAGCGTCTCCTTATCAAAGTTGCGGCAAGCCAAGAGAAAATGAAACTCTGGGCAGAATATGCCCCGATGAATTTTTTGCATAAGTTCTATTTGGTCGAAGCCGAGCGTGCGCGCGTGTCGGGCAACGTAAGCGATGCGAGAGACGATTACGATCAAGCCATCGCCTTAGCACATGAAAACGCGTACATCCAAGAAGAAGCGCTGGCCAATGAGCTGGCCGGTAAGTTCTATCTCGCCAGAGGTCAACCCCACGTGGCGCGGCATTACCTGTACGATGTCCATTACGCCTATCAGCGTTGGGGCGCGGTGGCCAAGGTCAAGGACTTGGAAGCCTGCTATCCCCAGTTTTTGCTCCAACATGAGGCTAGGTCTCGTCAGACCGTCTCCACCACCTCGACCACGAGCCCGAGTCCCACCTCCCGCACCTTAGATTTAACCAGCGTGCTCAAAGCCGCCCAGGCGATTTCGAGCGAGATCGTCCTCGACAAGTTGCTCGACACGTTAATGAACACCGTCATCGAGAATGCCGGGGCGCAGAAGGGGTGCTCATCCTGGAACATCAAGGCGAGCTGGTGATCGAAGCCGAAAAGGTAGTCGACGGGGCTGAGGTTGTAGTGTTGCAGTCTGTGGCGATGGAGACCCGTCAAGACCTCCCCGTGACGCTGATCCGTTATGTTGAGCGAACGAAAGACGAAGTGGTGCTCAACCATGCTATGCAGGAGGGTCTCTTTACGACGGATCCCTATATGGCGACCCAACACCCCAAATCCATCTTGTGTATGCCCTTGATCAACCAAGGCAAACTCGGCGGCATCCTCTACCTCGAAAACGCCTTGACCCCTGGCGTCTTCACGCCAGAACGATTGGAAGTCCTCCAGGTGTTAGCCTCACAGGCCGCGATTGCGATCGAAAATGCGCAGCTCTACAGTACGCTCGAACAGCGTGTGGCCGAACGTACGCAGGCATTGCGGAAGCAAAACGAAGAGTTGGAAAAAACCAAACACGCGGCCGAGAGTGCCAACCGCGCCAAGAGCACCTTCCTGGCCATATGAGCCACGAGATTCGGACGCCACTGAACGCGATTTTGGGCTATGCCCACATCTTGGAGCAGGATGCCAACCTCCCCGTGCGCCAAGTGGATGACATCCGAATCATTGCCCAAAATGGACGGCATCTGCTGGACCTGATTAACGATGTCTTGGATCTGAGCAAGATCGAGGCGGGACGGATGGACGTGCAAGCCAGCGATTTCGACCTGACCGCACTGATCGATGGAATATCCAAGATGTTCGAGGTGCGTTGTAAGGAGAAAGAACTGGACTGGCGCGTCGAATGGGGAACAGAGGGACACACCCATCGACAAGCCAGCCAGGTACCCGCACGCCTTGTGGTACATGGCGATGAAGGGAAACTGCGGCAGGTCCTCATGAATCTCCTCTCCAACGCTGTCAAGTTCACCGACACGGGTGAAGTCGTCTTGCGTATCGACCCCGGTGCAAGCACCGATCGCGTTTTCTCCATCACATTTCACGTCATGGACACGGGCATCGGGATTGCCGCAGGGAATCAAATGAAGATCTTTAGCGCCTTTGACTAGGCCGAAGTTCCTCCCGTGATTCGGCGACAACTTGTTGAAATAAAAACTCAAAAGCCTGAAACGAATTGACC
>CBCXVS010000007.1:0-23943 GCA_965178525.1 uncultured bacterium
AGTCGGTCTCAGGCAATCGGCGTAACTGCTTCATCAAGAAAGGAGTTGGCTTGACTTAAGGCCATTCGGGTCCAACCGCGCTGACGTTTACCGTGCCGGCCAGCGCGGTGCCGGGAGAGACTTACGCCCGCTTCCGTTGTAGCAGCTCTGGTGGCCTCCTGCCAACCGGCGTCGCCGCCGACGGGGAAGTGGAAGACTATCTCGTCACCATCGTCGACCCGGACGGCGATGACGATACCGTGCCCGATATCGTCGAAGACGCCAATACCGATGGGGACAACGATCCCAGCACCAACCCCGGCCCAGATACCGATGGCGATGGCACGCCGGATTACCTCGATAACGACGATGACAATGACGGCGTCCCCACGGCATCGGATGACGCCAACCTCAACGGGGATCTCACCGATGACGACAGCGATGGCGACGGCATCCCCAATTACCTCGATGTGGCTCAGGCGGGTCTGGAGGCCGGGAACAGCGATGGCGACGGCCTGCTTGACGACGTCGAATGTCCCACCGGCATCCCCTGCCCCGATTCGGATGGCGATGGCATCCCGGACTATATGGATACCGACGACGACGGCGACAACGTGCCGACCGCGGCCGAAGACCCCCATGCCGACGGCGATCTCACCCATGTTGACACCGATGGCGATGGCACGCCGGATTATCTCGATACCGATGATGACGGTGACGGCGACCTCACGGCGGCAGAAGACGCCAACCTCGACGGGGATCCCACCGATGACGACAGCGATGGCGACGGCATCCCCGATTACCTCGACGCCGACGATGCCGGACCAGGCGCGGGCGACAGCGACGGTGATGGCATCGCCGACAACATCGAATGTCCGGGTGGTATTCCCTGCCCCGACAGCGATGGCAATGGCACGCCGGATTACCTGGAAGTGGACGCCGATGGCGATGGCCTCTCCGATAGTATGGAGGACGGCAACCTCGATGCCGACAACAATCCGGCCACCAACCCGGGTCCCGATAGCGACGGCGACGGCGCCCCGGATTATCTCGATGCCGATGACGACGGCGACGGTACGCCCACGGCGGCTGAAAATCCCAATGCCGACCGCGATGGCGATGGCATTCCCGACCACCTCGACGCGGATGACCTCGGGCCGGGCGCCGGCGATAGCGATGGCGACGGCATCGCCGACGACATGGAGTGTCCAAATGGCGTCCCGTGCGGCGACACCGACGACGATACGATCCCGGATTACGCCGATACCGACGATGATGGCGATGGCCTGACCACGGTGTTTGAGGATCCGAATGCCGACGGTGATGCCACCACAGATGACACCGATGATGACGGCATCCCGGATTATCTCGATGCCGATGACGATGGCGACGGCGTCCTCAGCGCCGCCGAAGATGCCAATGTCAACGGCGACTTGACCGACGACGACACAGATGGGGATGGCATCCCGGATTATCTCGATCCCGATGACGCCGGTCCCGGTCCGGGCGACAGTGATGGCGACGGCATTGCCGATGATATCGAGTGTCCTCTCGGCCTGCCGTGTCATGACACGGATCACGACGGCGCCCCGGACTATGCCGAAACGGACGACGACAACGATGGGGTGCCCACCGCAGCGGAAGATGCCGACGGCGACGGGAATCCTGCGAATGACGATACCGATGGCGATGGAACTCTGAACTACCGTGATGCCGACGACGATAACGATGGCATCCCCACCGCCGCGGAGGACATCGATGGCAACGGCTCGGCTGCCGATGACGACAGCGACAGTGATGGCATTCCCAACTTCCTCGACGCCGATGACGATAACGATGGCGTCGTCGGCAGCGCCGAGGATCCCAACGGCGACGGCGACCCCACCAACGATGACACCGATGGCGACGGCGTGGCCGATTACCTCGATGACGATGACGATGACGATGGCCTGACCGGCGCCCAGGAAGATCCCAACGGCGACGGCGACCTCACGAATGACGACAGTGATCATGACGGTATTCCCAACTTCCTCGACGCCGTTGATTCCCTCCCCGTGGCCGCGGCCGATAGCGTGTCGACGTCACCCGGAACGGCGATGTCAGTCCCGGTCCTAGCCAATGACGGCGAAACCGCAGGCCAGGCGCTGAGGGTGACGGACGTGACCCAGGGCACGCATGGCACCGTCACCTTCCAGTCCGATGGCACGGTGATTTACACGCCCGAGGCCGGCTTCACGGGAACCGACACGTTCACCTACACCATCACGAATCCGGACGGTGTTTCGACAACCCAGACGGTCACGGTCATCGTCGACGGCGAGACGCCCACCGCGACAGCGGACAGTAGCGTCACGCAGCCGAATGTGCCTCTGACCCTCATGGTCTTGAACAATGACACCGATCCCAACCAGGCTCCACTCACGGTCAGCTTGCTGGCAACACCGACGCCGCAGGCCCGGCAGGTGGATACGGCCCAAACCGCTCAGGGCGGGACGGCCACGCTGAACGACAGTGGCACCCCGAACAATGCCGCTGATGACGTGATCATTTATACACCACCGTCAGGTTTCACAGGGGTCGATACCTTCACCTACCAGATCACCGACACGGCGGGTAACCATGATACCGCCATTGTCACCGTCCTGGTGAGTTCCACGCAGCCGCAAGGTGGCGATACGTCGGTGACGGTCGGCGCGAATACCCCATCGATTACCGTGGATGTACTCGCCCAAGCCAGTGACCCCAACAACGACACACTGACGCTCACTCGTGTCAGCCAGCCGGCCCACGGCACTGCGACCCTGGACGATGGGGGGACGCCCGGAAATCCGGCGGATGATACCGTGACGTATACGCCCGACGCCGGTTTCTCCGGTGTCGACACCTTCACCTACATGGTCTGTGACCCCACGGGCTTCTGCGATGTCGCCACCGTGACGGTCGCGGTGCAACAAACGCCACTCGTAGGGACAGGGAACGGCGTCTGTCTCGTTCAGGTACGTGCGGTCCTGGAGGAGGCGGCCAATAACCCGGGTGATGATGATAGCGATGTCCAAGACGAAAATGATGACGGCTCCATACCGGAGTTGTTAGAGACGTCAGACATCAGAGCGCTAACGAATGGTAGCGGACTGACGACACCGTTGTCGGCGGACGTCGTCGCCGGTACGGCTGTCGCGGTGGCCGTAGCTGATGGGCCTGGCACAGAGGTGGCTCAGTCCGCTCTCGTGCAGGTTATCGTGGCGAAACAGGCCCCAGCTCTCATCCCGGATATTACGGAGACACCCGGCTTCAAAACCGAAGCGCTTCCGGCGAATGCACCGCATGTGGTGGTGACGGTTGACGGTGTGGTGGTCGAGTTGCCCGCAGGAGCATTGCTCACAGAGGACACGCTCGACATCACGACGGTGCAGGCGGCAGATGCGCCGCCACTGCCTGGCACGCTGGCCGGTTCCTTACACCAGTTTACCCTTGCAAGTGGCCAGACCACTGTGGGCCAAGCTTTGACCGTACGGCTCCCCTATCCCGATGCCGAGCAGGACGGCATCGTCGATGGATCGAGCCCGGCCCTGGCGGAAAGCCTGCTGACCCTGTGGCGCTACGCCCCGGCGCAGGGCATCTGGGTCTTACTGTCCGGAGCCGTGGTCCTTACCGATGCCAACATGGTGCTGGCGCCGACGACCGAATTAGGTCTCTTCGCCATCGTCCTCGCCACCAATGGCAGCATACCCATCGTGGGCACGTCCGCTGACTACCCCGTACAGGGGGCTACTTTAGGTGGCGCGATCGCCACCTCGAACGACAACTGGACGACACTCGGCACCGCCACGATTGCACCGTTTGTCATCGCCTGGGACACGACGCTAGTGACCGACGGCCTGCATGAGTTGCGGGCCGTCGGTGCCGCCGACCCGGCGGCGCTGGCCGCCTTCGAGACGGGCGGCGGCGCCACCAATGCCAGCGGTAGCGGCAGTGGCAGTAGCAGTTGCTTCATCGCCACGGCGGCCTATGGTTCCCCGCTCGAGCCCCAGGTCGAGGTGCTGCGGGCCTTCCGCGATACCTATCTGCTAACGAACGGCGCCGGACGCTGGCTGGTGGCACAGTACTACCACTTCAGCCCACCGCTGGCGGATGCCATCCGCGCGCACGACGGGTTACGTGCTCTGGTGCGTCTGGGTCTCACCCCCGTGGTCTGGAGTGTCGGTCTGCTGATGCACGGCGCTCATGGTCTACTGGTGATCCCGATTGCTCTCGGGCTGCTTGGCCTGTTCAGTATGGGCGGATTCTTGGGCTGGCTCCGGATACGGCGTCTGCGCCAGTAATGGAAAAACCGCAGGTCGGGTGCAGGTCATGCACCCGACCTGTTGTCTTTAAGCGTGCAGAAGATCCGTCAGCCGCTGGACGTTGTCCAGCATTTCGAGTTGCGCCACGATCGCTGCCACTTGATCTGCGCGCTGACCTCCGATGATAGGATCGGCCAGGGCATGGAACTTCTCTTCCACTTCCTCGAGAGCAATCGGATTTTCCGGCAAACCTTTCGGACCTGGCACCTCGTACAGAACGGTGCGGCCATCCCGGAGACGAATGCCGACTTTTCCCGGAAAGGCGCGTGGATAAATCTGCTCGATCTCCGGATCGATCTCGAACCGCACCTTGTGGGCCAACTCAACCAGACGCGGATCGGCGATCTTTTCACTGGTGAATTGCGCCGGTCCGGCATTCCCTTCGGTCAGGGCCACGGCAACACAATATTCGATGTTCATCTGGGCTTGCATGGGGCTGACCGGTTCGTACCACCAACTCGTCTGCAGTTGCACCACGCTGTGATTATAGACCACGATTTCGTCGACATCCTCCGGTTGAATCGCATGTTCCTGCGCCAGCCAGCGCACCGCATCAATCGACGAATGGGTACTCCCACAGCACGCATAGGGCTTAATCGAGACCGACTGGGTCACGTACTCATCCCCCAAACCGCGTGTCAGCGCGCCCAGGTCGGATTCATCCGAGACGGCCCAGCAGAAGCCGCCGTCTTCATACTCGAACACTTCCGTGGGTCCGGTCAGACCCCGCGCCGCCAATTCCGCCGCCATGACACCGCTTTGCGCCGAGCGCCCCGGATGCAGCCGTTTGCTATTGGCCCCGTCACAGGTAAACGCCATGAGACCTGCCGATTGCGTGCCGGCCAACCCCAGGGCATTGGCCATGCCGGCGGCATCGAGGCCCATGAGGCGCCCCGCTGCGGCCGCGGCGCCAAAGGTGCCGCACAGACCAGTAATATGCCAGCCGCGCCGCCGCATCGACAACGTCCCAGCCGCCAGGCTGGCCCGGATCATCACTTCGTATCCGGCCACCACGGCACGCAAGAGGTCTCGGCCACTGGCCCCCTGTCGTTCGGCAACCGAAATGGCTGCAGGGACCACAGCGGCTCCGGGATGGAGCTTGGCGCCACTGTGATAATCGTCCAGCTCGAAGCTGTGCGCCATGACGCCCAACCCGAGGGCCACCGTATTCGCCGGCCCCCGGAACGCCTGCAGCCACAACGTGGACTCGGGTTTTCCCCCCTGTTCCAGGACAAAGCTATTGACTGCCTTGGCCCAGGGCGTTTGCGAGCCATAGAGGCAACAGCCAATGGTATCTAGCAAGAAGCGTTTCGTTGCAGCCACCAAAGCCGGTGAGAGCTGTTCATTCTGTAACGTCGCGGCAAACGTTGCCAGTGCACGTGTTGGCGCCGTCATGCTCCTCCTCCTCTTGTTGGTGCGTCACCTGTGGACAAATCTAAGAATCAATGTGTAGAACCATACCCAACTCTTCCGGTCACTTCGTCGAATTTCTAACTTACGTAATTCAAAGGCGTTATCAAATTGCACAGATTTTGAGCAAACAGTGCAAACATCCGAGAAAAAAGGGGCTTATCTCCTGTTGTACACGGTTTTCCCCATGTTATCCACACCGTCGGTCCACATGCCTACTAACCCGTTTGATCACAGGTGTTTTCTCTAGAGTACCCCCTGCTGCTGCAACTGTTGCACGTGCTCTGCCGACATACCCAACCACTCGGTCAAGATAGGCGCCGTATGCTCGCCAAGCGCCGGCGGGGCGAGAAATTCTTCGTCATCCGTGCCGGACAGTTTAATGGGGCTGCCCGTCATCTTCACCGTCCCATAGTGCGAGCTGTTGACATCCACCACCATATTCCGGGCCAACACTTGGGGGTTACTCAAGGCGCGATCCACCGTATTGATTGGCCCGCAGGGCACACCCGCGGCTTCCAGGCGTTGCAACCATTCCTCGCCGGGACGGGTGAGAAAGATGCTTTGCAACAAATCCATTAACGTGTCGACGTGTTGTAAACGCCCGGCGCGGTCCACAAAGCGGGCATCGTCCGCCCATTCTGGGCGCTCCAGGGCTTCGCAGAGGACCTGCCAGAATTTATCGCCATTGGCGTCGATCACAATGTGGATGTCCTGCGTTTTGAAGGCCCCAATCGGCACCGCCGAAACATGCCCCGACCCGGCAGGCTCGGCGACTTCCCCAGCCAGGAAGTAATAGATCGCCCGATAGATCAACAGGGCGATCTGGGAGTCGAGCAGGGCCACATCGACGCGCTGGCCCTGGCCGGTCTGTTCGCGTTGGTAGAGCGCGGCTAACACGCCATGCGCCGCGAAGATGCCCCCAGCGAGGTCGCCCATGGGCGCCCCCATGCGAACGGGTTCGCCCCCTTGCGGGCCGGTGTAGCTCATGATGCCGCCCATCGCTTGCATGACCAAGTCAAACGCCGGCCGATCCTTCAGGGGGCCAGTGTGGCCGTAGCCCGAGACGGAACACGAGATGATGCGCGGGTTCATCGCCTTGAGCGTGTCGTAATCGATGCGCAAGCGCTGCAAAATCTCGGGGCGAAAATTATCGTAGACGACATCGGCTTGGCGTACCAGATCATAGAAGAGCTGCAGGCCAGCCTCGCTCTTCAAATTCAGCGTCAGGCTCTTCTTACTGCGGTTCATACTGAGGAAATACCCGCTCTGGCCGCGGATGAAATGCGGCGGCATCTCGCGGCTCCCATCGCCTTTGCCAGGGATCTCGATTTTCACCACTTCCGCGCCTAAGTCACCCAGGATCATACTCCCGTATGGCCCGGCCAAAAACTGTGATAAGTCCAAGACACGGACACCCGTCAGGGGTCGCTGCATGCTCTTTCCTCCTCCAGCACAAGTCGCAATGGCGCACGTTGCAGCTCTACCCTAGCGCACCCACGGACGCTTCTCAAACAAAAAGTGCAGACAGGAACGACAATACGCAGGACGAGGCTTGACTCTCTGCCGTCCGTTTGTTAAGTCTCTGTGCCAGGTTGTTCCCATCTTTTTCTTCGGCGAACAAGGCGAACAAAAGGAACATCTCATGGTGGATCCGGCTGACTTCTGGACCTATCTCAATGGCACACTGGTACGTGGCAGTGAAGCGGTACTCCCCATCCGTGACCGCGGGGTGTTGTGGGGCGATGCCGTCTACGATGCCATCCGCACCTATCACGGCGTCCCATTTCGCCGTGACGAGCGGCTCGACCGATTTTTCCGCAGCCTGTACTATGCCCGCATCGATCCCGGTTTGAGCAAGGCGGACCTGAAGCAGATTACCGAGGAGGTCTTGCAAGCGAATCGGCCCCTCCTCGAGCCAAACGGTGATCTCTCGATGAATCTGTACGTCTCACGGGGTGCGATGGACATCACCCATGGCCGCACCCCGGCTGGCACCGTCGCCGTCTTTTGCAATCCGATTGCGTTTGCGTCTTTTGCCCGATTCTACGTGACCGGGGCGCCAGCCGTGATTCCGGCGACGCGCCGCACGCCGCCGCAGAGCGTCTCACCAAAGGCCAAAATCAGCAACAAGATGAACCATTTCGTTGCTGAACTCGAAGCCAAGGCGTCGAATCCGGATGCCTACGCGATCATGTTGGATCTCGATGGGAATATTACGGAGGGAAGTGGATCGAACTTCTTGTTTGTGGCGGATGGCCGCATCAAGATTCCCGATACACGCTTCGTCCTCAGTGGCGCCGATATGAGCGCCGTGATGGAGCTGGCCGACGGCCTGGGCATCGCGGCAGACGAGGGCACGTATACCACCTATGATGTCTATAACGCCGAGGAAGCCTTTTTGACGACTAACAGCTTTGGGATTCTGCCGATCGTCAGCCTCAATGGCCTGCCGATTGGCAATGGCACGGTGGGGCCCATGACCCGCCGGTTGATGGCGGCTTGGACCGAACTTGTGGACCTGGATTTCGTGGCCCAGGCATTGGATCACCTGCCCACGGCGGAGCGGACGCGTCTGGAACAGCAGTTCGTGGCGGGTGATTAGGGGTTCGTGGAGAAAACCCGTAAGTAATATGATGTCAGAACGTATCGTGATCGTCGGAGCAAGCATTGCGGGGTTAACCACGGCGCTGGCGCTGAGCCGTAGTGGCCACGATGTCGTCGTACTCGAACGCGACGCCGCATCACCTCCAGGGTCCTCACGAGACGTGTCTACGATCTGGAAACGCCGTGGTGTCCCGCAATGGCGTCACTCGCACGGGTTTCTCGCCCGCTTGCGCAATGTCTTGCGTGATCGGTATCCGGATCTGCTCAAGGCGCTTCTCGAAGCCGGGGTCCAAGAACGCACATTTGGGGAGAGTCTGCCGCCGGTTCTGGCGCCGTCGTATACGGCACGTCCTGACGATGATGACCTGACCACGCTGTTGTGCCGCCGGACCACTTTCGAGCGTGTGCTGCATGAGTATGTGCGGACACAATCCGGGGTGTGTATACGGACGGGCGTCCACATCACCGGCGTCCTGAGTACCGATGCGGGCGCGGTGCCACAGCTTACCGGGCTCAGCGCCCGCATCGGCGAGACGCTTGTGGAAATACCCGCGGACGTCCTGATCGACGCCACGGGCCGTCTCTCGCCGTTTCCGGCTTGGCTGCGTGCGCTTGGGGCGCCTGTCGCAGAAGACATGCATGAGACGGGCATTGTGTATTACACCCGCTTCTACCGCCTCCGTGAGAGTTGCGAGGAGCCGCAGCGCACCGAACATTCCAGTATGGGTGACCTGGGCTATTTGAAATTCGGCGTGTTTCCAGGCGACAACGGGACGTTTTCGCTCACCCTGGCCATTCCGACCATCGAAACGGAGCTGCGCATCCTCCGTCAGCCCGACGTCTTTACTCAGGTCTGCCACACGTTGCCAGCATTGGCGCCTTGGCTCGATCCACATGTCGCCGAGCCCACAACGGCTGTCTTGGTGATGGGCGGTTTACGCAATTCGTACCGCCAATTTGTCACCCATGGCCAGCCGGCGGTCCTCGGCTATTTTGCCGTGGGTGAAGCGGCCGTGCATACCAATCCACTGTATGGCCGCGGCTGCTCCCTGAGTGTTGTCCATGCCCATCTCCTCGCCGACGTGTTGCATGCCGTCAGCGACCCCGTGGCGCGGGCAGTGCAGTTTCACCAGAAGACATCTGCCGAGCTGCGCCCGTTTTACGATGCCGCCGTCCGCCGTGACCAGGAGGGACAGCAGCGCGCCCGTCAGGGCATGGCGCCGCCATCCGCACCAAGCTTGGCGCGGCGCTTCATGCAGTCGTTGGTGTGGCGCGGTCTGCTACCGGCCATGCGGGGTGACTTTGCAGTCCGTCGGGCCTTCGTGCGGGATTTCCACATGCTGGAGCCGCCTGGTGTGGCCATCCGGCGCCCTGGCATTTTGCTCCGCATCGCCCGTTTTTGGTTGCGGGGGGAAAAACGCAACGGTCACTTGGTCGCCCCACGTTCCGGGCCAAGTCGCGCGGAGATGCGGCAACGGCTGGGTCTGACGATATCATCATTCATCGTATGATAAAGTCGCGGGTCTTCACAAGCGTCTCTTCTCTTAAAAAGGAATGTACGGCGTAAGGAAGCAGAGGCTATGATCAGTAAAAATAACGCCTCCGATTTTTTAGGAGCCGCTGATGGACTTTTACGCTGTGCTCGACCAGGTCCTAGACGTGCTGTGCAGCCGCCAAAGTGTCACTTATAACGCGTTGAAGCTCCAGTTCAATTTAGACGACAACCACTTGGAAATCCTCAAGGAGGAACTCCTCTATGCCCATCCTCAGGTCGTCGACGACAAAGGTCGAGGGCTGATTTGGACGGGCGACCCGTCACCGGCACGCGTCACCAGGCCGACGTTGCCCGAGCCCCACCAATATCTTCATCAAGACGGCGCCAAAGGAGAAGAGTCCCCGCCCGCCCCGGGCACAGCGCCACACAGTGATAGCGTCGGGAGGCGACTGTACGCCGTACTTCCTGCGGTGATGGCACTGTTACAACGCGAGGGCCGCGTCACGTATTGGGCTTTCCAGTCGCTCTTTGAACTCGACGACGCCTTGCTCCAGGCCATGAAGCGCGAACTCCTGTTCAAACGGGTGGCCACGGACGAAGAGGGCCAGGGTCTGGTCTGGACGCGCCAGGAACAACCTCGTGTCGTAGGGATCCATACCCCGCGCGCCATAGCCCCTGTCGCTCCACTCCCCGTCCCGCAGACGTTACCGCCGTCCACCACAGACATGACGATACCGCCAACGGTGCAAGCCGTAACCTCGGAAAGTATGCCAATAGCGCGTCTCGATGAGGATTTCCCAGAAGCCCCGGAGAATGTGTCCGTCGCTATCCCAGAGCCTCTCCAGAGCGTCCCTGAGGCCGAACGGCGGCAACTGACGGTGATGTTTTGTGATGTGGTGGGCTCCACCCATCTCTCGGGACAGCTTGACCCCGAGGATCTGCGCGAGGTTGTACACGCCTACCAGGAAACGGCCGCCGGGGTCATCGAGCGCTACGAAGGCCATATTGCCCAGTATCTCGGCGATGGCCTGCTCATCTACTTCGGCTATCCGACGGCTCATGAAGACGCGGCGCAACGTGCGGTGCACACCGGCTTGGGAATTATCGAGGCGATGGGGACGCTAAATACACGCCTGGAAGCAACTTACGACGTGCAGCTGCCGGTCCGGCTGGGTATCCACACAGGCCCTGTGGTCGTGGGAGAAATGGGGGGTGGAAGTCGGTATGAACAACTGGCGCTGGGTGAAACCCCTAACATTGCGGCGCGCCTCGAAGCGCTCGCGGAACCCAACACGATGGTGATTAGCGCCGTTACCGCCAGCCTGGTACGCCATACGTTCACTTTGGAAGACCTGGGCCTCAAAGAACTCAAAGGTGTTGCAACACCGATCGCCGTGTCGCGTGTCTCCGGGCTGTGTGATACGCATCTTCTGGAGGATTCTGAGCCTGCCAGAGCCGTTCTGCTCGTAGGCCGGGATGAGGAAGTCGTCTACCGTCACCATTCCCGCCACGCTGCAAGACTCGCTCATGGCGCGGCTCGACCGCCTCCCCACGGTGCGCGTTGTCGCCCAACTCGGCGCGGTCCTGGGGCGAGAATTCGACTACGAGATGCTTCAGGCTCTGGCGCAGGTGGAGGAGATGACGTTGCAGGCCGGCCTGGCCCGGTTGGTCGAGGCGGAACTGCTGTACCAGCGGGGCCGGCCACCCCGGACGCGGTATGTTTTTAAGCATGCTTTGGTCCAGGATGCGGCCTATGCGTCCTTACTCCGGAGCACGCGGCGACAGTATCACCAACAAGTCGCCCAGCTACTGGAAACGCGCTTTCCGGAGACGGTCGCCACCGAGCCCGAATTGGTGGCGCATCACTATACCGAGGCCGGCCGGATAGAAGAGGCGATTCCCTATTGGCAGCGGGCCGGTGAGCGCGCCAATGATCGATCGGCCAATGCGGAAGCACGCAGTCATCTCGCCAAGGGGTTGGATCTTCTCCGGACACTCCAGGAGAGCCCAGCGCGCCTGCAATCGGAGCTAGTGCTGCAAACCATCCTCGGGCGTGTGTTGACCGCGGCCAAAGGCTACGGGGATCCGGAGGTCGCCCAGGCGTATACGCGGGCACGGCAGTTGTGCCAGCAGATGGGCGACACACCACAGCTTTTCCCCGTGCTCCTGGGCCTCTCGATCTACTTCGTGGTGCGGGCAGAATTGCATACCGCTCGTGAACTCGGTGAACAGCTTCTCAGCCTGGCGCAAGACGCCCGGGATCCCGTGCTTCTCGTCGAGGCGCACTATTCGCTAGGCGTCACCTTTTCCTGGCTGGGTGAGTTTGTGCCAGCGCGTGAGCACCTTGAACAAGGAAGCGCCTATTATGACCCCAAACAGCATGCTGACCATCTAGCGCTATACGGCCAAGATGGAGGCCCTGTGTGTCTGTGCCGTTTGGCATTTGTCCTGTGGAGTCTCGGCTATCCGGAGCAGGCGCTGGCGCGGTGCCATGAGGCCACCGCGATGGCCCGGGAGTTGTCGCATCCCTTTAGTCTCGCCTATGTCCTGACCTGGACCGCGATGCTATACAACCACTGCTGCAACGTGCTGGACACCCAGGAGTGGGTCCATACGGCCACGGCATTTTCGACCGAGCAGAGCTTTCCGTTCTGGTCTACTCAAGGGGTCGTTTTGCAAGGGTGGATTATGACGGAGCGCGGCCAACTCGAAGGGGGACTTGTTCAAATACGCCAGGGATTGGACGCCATGCAGGCTGTCGGGACAGAGGTCCTAAAGGCATACTATCTCGGCTTGCTTGCTCGTGCTTGTGGCAAAATCGGCAGACCTGGAGAAGGTCTGGCCGTATTAGACGAGGCGCTGACGAAGGTGAACACGAGCGGTGAGCGCTGGCCGGAAGCGGAACTGCATCGGCTGCAAGGTGAACTGCGCTTGCAGACCGATACACCGGAGCATGAGCAAAAGGCGGAAGCCTGTTTTCTCCAGGCACTGCACGTGGCCAGACGGCAGCATGCGAAGTCGCCCGAGCTGCGAGCGGCTATGAGTCTGAGCCGCCTCTGGCAGCAACAGGACAAACCGACCGAAGCCTGTGAATTACTGACGGAGATCTATGATTGGTTCACAGAGGGTTTCGATACGCCTGACCTGCAGGCAGCCAAGGTGTTGTTGACCGAGCTGGCTTGATGACGGGATGCGAGTGGGAACAACGTGTGCCAGACAAAACGACGTCTATATGGACATTTCATGGCGTCCTTATACAATCGTCAAATAATCCCCACGTAATTGTCAAATAATCCCCACGTTTCCCTGTGCCAGAGATGATAATCTCCCAATGTTGTAAGAAGCGTGTTGGCAGCTCCACCTAGCTCTGAGGCTGCATATCCGCCCACGCGCCCCAAAAGCCGATAACTCGAAAAATTCACAGATGAGCCTGAGTAAGCGTCTCTTCTTATAGAGGGTGTAGGCCGCTTCGAGTAGCCGCAGCTGTGGCCGTCAAAAGAAGCGCCTCACATTTTTCAGGAGCTGTCTGTCGTCGTCTTTACCTGTCTTGTGAGGAGGAACCGTCATGGCGTATCGTTTGGAAGGCAGTATTTTGGAAGTCTGTGACTGCCGAGTATTATGCCCATGTTGGATTGGTGAGGATCCGGATAATGGCACCTGCGATGCCGTTGTCGCCTACCATTTTGATCGCGGCGACATCAACGGCGTCGATGTCTCTGGCCCGACCTTGGCCATCGAGGCTCGCATTCCGGGCAATGTTCTCAAAGGCAACTTTCGGGCCATCCTGTTCGTGGATGAGCGCGCCACCAACGAACAGGAAACCGCCATCGTCAATGTCTTCAGCGGCCAAATGGGGGGCCCTGTGGCGGACTTTGCGCAGTTGTTTGGTGAAGTGGTGGCAACGGAACGGGCGCCGATTACTTTCGAAGTCAAAGAAGGGAAGGGGACGCTCCGAATTGGTACCCATATCGACGCGGAGCTTGAACCGTATCTCGGCGCCACGAGGGAAGCCACGACGTTGCAGGGCACCATTTTCTCCACGATTGCCGGGGCGCCGGCCTATATCGGGAAGCGCCCAAATTCAAGATGACCAATCCGGCGTTAGGGCACAACGTTGATCTTCAAAACCACAACGCCATCCAGGGGCAATTTCTCTTTGAAGGGTGACCCTGGGTACCCAAATTCACCGTGAATCGTGCATCGGCCGCTATCTGAGGCGGTCTCGTCCTCAGATGGCGGCTTAGACCAAGACATCGCGTCATCACTGCTTCATCGGGACCATGCCATATGCGAATTGACATCGATAGCCGTGCCTTAGTGCTTTTCATGAGCACGTTGATCGGGTTGGCTTGGGTCACGCTCTGGCTCTGGGGCCAATCACCCTATGGGCGCTTCCTCAACCATGAGACCCTGAGTGGAGCGGATTTCCGCCATATGGGCTTTGTGTCGCTTCTCGTCACCGGCTGGGTCCTAATGATCATTGCCATGATGCTCCCCACCAGTCTCCCATTGGTCGCGATGTTCTACCGCCTGACACGCCAGCGCCATGATCATACGATCTTGGTTTTGCTCCTCATTGCGGGGTATCTCAGTGCCTGGGCCCTCTTTGGCGCTATTGCACTGCTCGGCGATGGGCTCCTCCATGACGTGATGGAGCAGACGCCGTGGTTGACGCAACGGGCGTGGATCATTGGGGTCGGTATCCTCATGGTCGCGGGTCTGTATCAATTTACTCCCTTGAAATACACCTGTCTTGACAAATGCCGCACGCCGCTCAGCTTTCTCACCGAACACTGGCGCGGCAGCCGTGAACGACGCCATGCTTTTCACCTCGGCATCCGTCACGGGCTCTTCTGTATTGGGTGTTGTTGGTCATTGATGCTACTGATGTTCGCCGTTGGCGCGGGAAATTTGGGCTGGATGTTCATTTTGGGAGCGCTGATGGCCCTGGAGAAAAATGTGCCTTGGGGACGCCGGTTTAGCGCGCCATTGGGCGTTGTCCTTCTGTGCTGGGGCAGCCTGGAGGCGATCATCGCGTTGTCATGATCGGCGTTTCCAAGACGATATCGCCTTACTCCTGCCGCAACAACACATCGTCATTCGTCCACCCATCCGGCTCCAAGCGCTTGTTACAGGCACGACGATGCTGTACCATTACCTGTACATGTGTAATAGAGGGGACAGCATCATGAATGCGATTACGTATACACACGCCCGGAGCCATCTCGCCCAAATGATGGAGCAAGTCTGTGATGATCATGCTCCGGTCATCATCACCCGCAAAAATCAGCGCTCGGTCGTGATGATCTCGCTTGAGGACTACCAGGCCCTCGAAGAAACGGCGCATCTCTTACGCAGTCCTAAGAATGCCCGCCGACTTCTGGAGGCCATCGCAGAACTCGACTCGGGTGGGGGCGCAGAGCGAGAGTTGGTAGAGTGAAACTCATTTTCTCCGAGCATGCCTGGGAGGACTACCTGTATTGGCAACGCACAGATCGCCAGATCCTCCGACGTATCAACACCCTCATCAAGGAAACGCAACGTGCTCCCTTCGAGGGCATTGGCAAACCCGAGCCGTTGAAGCACGGCTTATCTGGGTACGGGTCACGACGCATCAATGACGAGCATCGTATGGTTTATAAGGTTGAAACGGACGCCCTATTTCTGGCCCAACTTCGCTATCACTACTGACCTTTTTACACCTAAGAAGCTGTTGTAAAACTGTCGCGAGCGCAGGGAGAACAAGGCGCGAGGCGGCGAAAAACCAGAGTGTACGAGCGGTATATGTGATGCCTAGGCATCGATGGGTATCCAGCCGTGCACGAGCTTGCCCTCTGGGAGCTGACATAAGAAGTAGTGTCCCCCCGACGTGCCCGGCTGCTCCTCCGCTCTTGTGATGGGCTGGCCTTTGAGGTGACACAGCAAGAGCGCGCCAACGCCGCCGTGGGAAACCACCGCTATCGGCCCGGAGCCAGGCGCGGTGCGCACGATACTTGCGAGTGCCGCCACGATACGGCTTTGGGCCGTGGCGGCGCGCTCCCACCCGCGGACGCTCTCGCTTGGACGAGCAAAACATGTATCCACCGCGGCCACAAATTCCTCCTGGAGCAGATAGCCCGTCGCGGAGCGGTCGAACTCCCCGAGCGCCGCGACCGGGTGCAACGGCAGGCCCGTCGCCTCGGACAGAATGGCCGCCCCATCCATGGCCTTCTGCTCGGTACTGCAATAGATCGCTTCGACTTGTGAGAGCCAGTTGCAGCTGAGCAGGCGCCGCATACGGCCCCGGCCGCGCTCGGAGAGAGGCCATTGCGGGATGGGGACCGCGGGGTCAATCACCACGTCGGGATGGGTGATGAAATAGATACTGCGCGGCATATCTTAGGTTCCTTGATGTCGGCTCACTGCGTCGCCTCTCCCGGATGAGGCGGGGAGGCGCCAATGGTGAGCAGCTGCTGGCGCAGCGTCAGCCGATCCAGGGAGGGCAATGGAAGATTGACGAAGCGCGTGATGCGCTGCTCTAGTCGCTGCAGGGTGGCTGCAAAGGCCACGCGCTTGACGGCCTCATCGCCTTCGACTGCAACCGGAGCCGGGAGCCCCCAATACGTCGTCAGAGGCTGCCCTGGCCATACTGGCGCGGTTGCACGAGCCACCTCCTCCGACAAGGTGAAGACAAAATGCAACGGCCGCGCGGCAGGACCGGTGAATTCATCCCAGCTCTTGGAGCGCAGATGCGCGGTGGGATACTGGTGCTGTTCGAGGAGTTCCCGCGCGTATGGATGCACCGCGCCGATGGGCTGACTGCCAGCGCTATACGCCTGGAACCGCCCCTGACCGAGACGATGCAAGATGGATTCGGCCATAATACTGCGAACGGCGTTGTTGGTGCACAGAAACAGAACCGCAAAGATCGTGTTGTCCATTCCTTCCCTCCGCATATGCGCCCGCTTGACCGACGTTGCGGATTATGGATCAATCATGGAACGAAGTCCAGCCAGCGCGGCGGGCTCGCTCATGGGCCGAGGTGGCGCCTTCATCAACAACGATGCAACCGGATCGACGACACCGGCGAGCCCTCGATCCATCGCGGCCTTCATGTATCGCACGGCATCGAGGACGTTGCCGGCAGCGCTGGGTGAATCCTCGATGCTCATGCGCAACTCCAATTCGAGCGGCGTTCCCCCGAATGCCTCGCCCTCAAGTCGGATGAAGGCGATCTTGCGGTCTTTGAGGAACGGCATGTACTCCGCCCCAAAGTGCACGTTTTCCGCCGGGAGTTCTGTCCCGCCGAACCCTTGGACTTTCGATGTCTTTTTACTCTCGACGCGGTCGGCATCCTGCAGGTTGAGGAAGTCCATGTTGCCGCCGCTGACGATCTGGTACGTGTTGCGGAGCTGGACGCCGTTTCTCGACAGCACGTCGACGAGCGCATGATGTATCAGCGTCGCGCCGAACTGGCTCTTGAGATCATCACCGATCAGCGGCAGGCCAACCTCCTCGAACTGGCGCGACCAGTCCGCCGAGCGCGCAATGACGGACGGGATGTAGTTGACAAACGCACATCCGGCGCGCCATGCCGCTGCAGCATAGAGCTCAGACGCGCGTTGACTCCCGGCCGGGAGAAAATTGACCAACACATGCGTATGAGTAAGTTTTAGGTGCTCAACGACGTCGTCACGCGTGGCCCGGCCACGCGTGTCAATTCGGCCCGCCGAGTGGTGACCCACGCCATCGCTCAGGATGCCTTCAACAACTGGCGCCCCGAGGTGGGGAACATCGGCGAACTTGAGCGCATTGTTCGGCACGGCCCAAATCGCTTCCGAAAGATCACAGCCGATCTTGGAAGCGTTGATGTCGAAGGCGGATGTGAACCTGATGTCCGAGACGGCGTAGCCGGCACATACGGCGTGCGTCAGTCCGGCAGACCCAGCTGATGTATTCGCATAATATTCCACCCCCTGAACTAACGAGGAGGCGCAGTTTCCCACGCCAATAACGCCTACATTGACGGTGCTCATGTTTCCTCCGCCGGTCCGAGACACCTTGCCTTATGGAAGTGCCTGGATGATGACACAGCCTCCTTCTATCACCTGCATGCGCACATCGTATCCATACAACAAGGCCATCCCAATGAGGGGATCGGTGTCGGCGGCTTCAACTAAAATGTTTCGTTGCCTGCCATCCCAGATGACGGTGGCCGTATAGATATCGCATGGGTCTTCAGTGCCGTTGGCAAGCATCACTGAGGCGCGAGTACGCCATGGAAGACCAAGGGACGCAATGACCTCAGAAGGCAGGGTCAAAGAACCATTGAACCCGGTGTCGAGGACCGCCTCAATCTCCTGCTCCCGCCCGTTAGCTGCCTGTACTGGCAGACGGATAGTCGCTTCCGCGTGCGCGTTTACCACCCCGCTGATCATATGGATTCGCATCCTGGGCACCCACCGATACGGTAGGCGGTGCGAGACCCGACACGAAGCAGCCAGATTTGGGCGGTCGGATGACGGCGAAGGAGGCGTTCAGTCGCGGTATAATCGTCCCGATCGATCTCATAGGCGCCCGTTTCAATGTCGATAGCCACAAACTTGCCTTCGTCCTCTGCTGTGAGATGGGGGCGAATATCACGTTCATAGATGCTCTGTCCCCGCTGGGCAAACGCGTCTTTGCTGTAGCGAGGTTCCAAGGCAGCCATTGTTTGACTCCTACTCAAACCCCAGAGACATCAGTATGTCATGTGCCTCTGTATGATCTTATGGGACACACTATATCTTGTAGGATAGCAGATTATGTGTGAGGAAGGCGCGGTGATCTTTCGTCAAGTGTCCTGGAGCCTAACCATAGGTTTCAGCCGCTGCCGGAAGCAGGAGCGACGCTGGAGCGGCCGCTGGAGGCAGTCGGCTGCAAATCCGTGTGAGACAAGTTATTTCTTGAGCGTGACGGCGAGGGGCGGTTGGCCTTTGAGTGCACTGACCTTCAGGATAGAAAAGCCGATGATCTGTCCGGCTTCATCAACTTTTTCCACCACTGCATCGTTGTCCGTGTCTCGGAAGTACCCCTTCTTATGGGCAAAAAGCACCTCAAGGTAATCCCCTTCCTCGTCATACCATACACTTATGGTCTCTCCCATAGCGTCTCTCCTCGTTTGATCGTATCTGTATAGTACGCCGTAATAATGAAGTTGTCATCCGGCAGAACTTTGACGACTGTGCACAGCAATTTGCTCGTGACAGGTGTCGATTGGTAATACCTGTAAAACAGCTCGGCGGTCTCATCTGTTCTCGACCGTACAACCTTGTCAGGACCGGCGAGCGTCTCCGCAATACGAGGAATGTGGCCTGTCATTTCCGGATGGGCCGTTTGGAGATGCAGATGCCGTTCTTCCGTAAGCCGAATCGAACGATTGTAGATGTCTAGGAAAGATGGCATGATTACATCTATGCGTTCTTGCCGCCTAACGCCAAAGGTGAGCTGTTGGCCACAGGTGTTTGGCCCTGGAAAAGCCAAAAAGCATACGCTGTGGCCAGTCAGCTCCAACGCCGTGTTAGGCGTCACCTCGGAGCAGTTTCTTTACCGCCCTCATCGCCTTCTTCGCGTCAACGCGAATTACACCAGGAATAAGTGGGATGGTCACGTCGACTGAGTCAGTAAGCTCATGCATCCCTGACCGCTTGGTGCCGCTGCGTTCAGTGACAAGCAGCTCCAACCGAGACAGCACTTCCCTGAGACGGATCTCCTTCCCGAACATGTTTCGATGCCACTTCAGGAACTGCGCATCCGGGATTTCACCCTTTCTGGCCGACAGCAACGCCGTCAACTCCAGCGCCATGATCTCGGTGGGCTCCGAGTCTTCGAAGCTGGTTTCTCTGTATAGTAACCGGGTTGTAGCTGCTTGAGCCAGTGCCGCAATCCAGAAGAGATCCGGGTACCGAAATTCGGTTTCACTGCACACGTACTCGACTACCGCCTGGGCGTTAGCGCCCTCGGCATCGATCCCAATCGCGGCTGCCTGATGGACAAGAAGTCTCTGGATCGCAGCCGCGTCTACCTCGAGGGCACCTTCATTGGTCCGTTCGAAGAGCAGCTGGGCTGACAGCGTGTGTACGCGAAATACTTGGATGGCAGTTCGATCCATGTCTTGACGCCTAACTTCTAATTAGATCCCGATAACGGACTAATATTTTGCCCCATTTTAAGGATCTAAGCAGTCAAACACAAGCCAACGGACGGAATGCACTCGTTTTAGCTTCTAGTCTACAGAATTAGTCCCATATTGCATATCGTCTTAGACACCATTTGTTCATTAGAGTTGTTCCTCAATAGCATAAGATCAGGTTCCCTAGCCCAGCCCAGATGCCCACCGAATCATCCTCAAAGTGATCTTTGCGGTTGCGGAAACGCTGCACCAAAATGTTGAAACGCTTCATACCGCCGATGGCATGTTCGATCAAGATGCGAACTTGACTCACGGCATAATTCGCCGCCTGCTGCTCCGCCGTCAATTCTGGAGTCGGATTCGTCTTGCTCTTCCGGGGTTTCTTGTGTGGAATCTCAAGCATTTCGCCTTTGTAGTCCGACTGAATCCCCTGATAACCCAGGTGCACCCAAACTTCTACGTCACTAAACCGGTCTAAGTCCGGTGGGAACTCTTGTTTTAACATGCTGTAATCATGGTTGTGACCACTAAACGTACGGCCCAGAAAGACGATCCATTTATCCGGCATCGACATCACTGTATTTTTCAGCGTATGGCTTTTTTTTACCACTATAGTGTTCACGTTGGGTCGTCTCATCTTGTGACCGGCGATAGCTTCTTTCAGTCGCATCAATAATCAGTTGATCCACACCTGACAACGCCTCCCTCAACGACTCTGGGGTCTTCAACTCTCGATAAGGCATGAGGTCTAACTGCACTAACGTGTCATACAGGATGGGAGAGAGCTTATGGAGATTTTCATTCGCTTTCGAACGTACCATACCAAATTGTGCACCAAGAACATCAAACGTCGGATACGTCTTGTAATAATATAGAACGAACAGGAGTTTGTCTGACAGAGTGGGTAATTTGCCTTTGATACCTGCACCCGGCTTTCGGCTGCGTTTGCCAGCTTGGACACCCTCCTCATAGCGTTTTTGCTGAGCCTGTTGATAGACGTGGCTGAAGGCGGGCAGCAAGAAGTCAAATTGCGTCTGAGACACACCGGTTAAGGCTTTCATCTGCCGATCATCTCGGATAACCAATGACCTGGCTGGGCTCCCTCCATCGTTTGGGGGAGGATAGCCTACCTCATTAACTATTGGGGAACAACCCTAATATACATTATAAAGGAGAGCTCGTGAATGGAGACGATAATGATATTGGTCACATCCCTGCAATTGGCTGGAGCAGAATCAGAAGGCGGTAGTCTCCCAAACGGCCCTTACTGAAATGTGCCTCCACCCGTCCCTTCTAGCAACGGTCCTTTCCCGGTTTCACTTCCCGTTCCACGATCTATATGGCATCGCCACGGCGCATCACCTCTAACCCATGACGGATCCTTCCATGTCCTCCAGACGGTAACAGGCGTCTGACGATGTTCTATGGCCCGCTCCGGCATCCATCCTCCCTTGATCGAGGAAGGCGTGTTGAATCGCATGGAAGTAATGTGTAAAATAAACACAATAGAGAGGAGGACTTGGCCTCCTTCTGCAGCCGGCTGGTGCAATGCCAGTCGGCTTTTGCGTGTTGGGGAGACGAGTGGTAACAGGATGCGGCCCGTATTGTCCGGGGATGGCAGATGGTTGCCTACAGGACCAAAGGCCGAATGGTGACGTCTTTGAGATACGGATTGCGGAAGGACGTCATATCGCCGATGTTCGCGTGACCATCCGAAACAAACCGCGCCGATAGGGTTTTGCCGTACTTATTGGAGAGTCCCTGCAATAATTTGAGGATGTTCAGGACATGTTCCGGGCGCTCATCCAGACCAATGGGGTACGTATCGATACCCAAACCGGAATGCAGCGATAAATAGATGTTCCGTTCAATCGAAAAATGGCCCTGCTCATATGCCGCCGCCAGGGAAAAGTCTTCGAGGCACGGAAACATGAGGCCGCATAAGCCGATGGGTTTCGGGTTGTGCCGCTGCAAAAAGTCGGTGATGGTGACATACAGGTCGGTGATGACGGACGCCGTGAACGCTACACCGAAGCTCTCGATGACATCGATCAAGCTGCTCTTGCCGGTAAAGAGGGGCGCAATCGAGGCGTCAATGCCTAAGAAGGCTCTATCGTCCTGAAACAGCTCGGCCATTTCGTCCCAAGTCATTTTGATCTTCTGCAGCCAGGCATCAAGCGTCAGACATCCTTCTGACAAATCAGTCGGCTGCAATCCTATAGAAAATCCATCCCGCTTATAATTGGCCGACGGAAAATACGGACTCGACAGTTGATTGTTAAAGACATAGGTAAAATGAAATGTTTTTTCGGGCGCATGTTTGATGATATTAAAAAGAACATCGACATCATGCTCGGTAATGTTCTCAGTAGTCAAGTCGATATTAAATGCGACATGATGAGAATGGTAAAAATTATTAATTTGTTCTTTCGCTGTATAAATATTCAATGTTCCGACACTGAAAAAGATATCTGGATTTGGAATCCGTTTTTCTAATTCTTTTATATCTTGATCGTATAGGAAAGTGCATTTTCCCGATCCCAGAAGTCCCCATTTCTCAAGGATGAACGAGCCAAGTGAGGGTTCCCGGGTGAGGACTGATGAGGGGTGGACGAAGCGGCTCCATCGTGGTAAAACCGCTTCACCATAACAATCTGATCCTCCTCACTCGGTGCGACCCCATGATGGCGCCATCCGTCGGACACTGGAGTGTCTTCAAACAGATCTGTGCCGATCACTGGGATGAGTTTAAATACGCCAATCCCCGCTACCCAACATCCTACTATGACAGCCTCGTGGCCAAGATGCTCGTCTGTGGTAACCCCGAAAAGATCGGCTATATGGAATACCGCTGCCTCCAATGTGGTCAAGGTAAGCCTTTGGTCTCCATGAGTTGTAAATCGTCTCTGTGCTTGCGATGCGCCAAAGTCTACGTCGACAACTGGGTCAGCCAGGTGAGCCAGGTTCTCCACGAGGGGGTAATCTATCGACATATCATCCTGACCGTCCCGGCCATGTTCCGTACGCCTTTCTACCAAAACGCTGAGGTCTTGTTGAGTGAGTTGATGCGGTGCGGGGCGCAGTGCCTGGATGATTTCTATAGCGAGGTCAGGGGGAAGACGCTCAGAGGTGGCTATATTGAGGTGATCTACACGCATGGGCGCAATGGTCAATATCATCCCCATCTGCCTGTGATCGCCACGAGTGGGGGCTACGATGATCAGGCCGGGAGCTGGGAACATCTGAATTTTTTGCCTTACGATCTGCTGCGTCACAAATGGCAGTAGCATCTGATGAACATGTTGAGACGTACCTTGGCAAACGATGCGATCAAGGACCTGGTGGATTGGTGTTTCAAGAAGTATCCCGACGGCTTGGTGAGCCGCGTGCAGAAGGGAGAAGTGCCGTCTCAGTATCAGAGTTTGGCGAGCTATGTGGCCAAGTATGTGGTGAGTCCGCCGATCTCGGTAAGACGGATTGACCGCTATGATGGTGAGCGGGTGACGTACCACTACCGGTCTCACAGACCGGACCGGACCGAACATGAAACCATTGATGTCATGACGTTTATTGGCCGGATGATCCCGCACACGATGCCCAAAGGGTTCAAGCGCATTCGGTATTACGGGGTGCAGGCCACCAAGACGTTTGCCAAGGTGAAGGAGGTGATTCAAGCGGCCCTGAGCAAGGTGAAGGAGGTGCTCAGGGGTGCGGTGAAGATCATCCCTCGGATGACTTACAAGCAACGTTATGAGAAGAGTACGGGTCGCAACCCCTTGATCTGTGAGCATTGTCGGAGTGAGATGGGGCTGTGGCGCATCTGGAATCCGACCTACGGGGTAATCTATGACGAGGGCGAGGAAATCAAACGAGGCAGATATGAGTCAACCGCACAACGAGCCGGACCTTGATAACGGGCCTGGTATTGAAAAGCCCACCCGAAGGGCGCTATGTCCATC
>CBCXVS010000007.1:30219-31256 GCA_965178525.1 uncultured bacterium
TTCTCAAGGATGAACGAGCCAAGTGAGGGTTCCCGGGTGAGGACTGATGAGGGGTGGACGAAGCGGCTCCATCGTGGTAAAACCGCTTCACCATAACAATCTGATCCTCCTCACTCGGTGCGACCCCATGATGGCGCCATCCGTCGGACACTGGAGTGTCTTCAAACAGATCTGTGCCGATCACTGGGATGAGTTTAAATACGCCAATCCCCGCTACCCAACATCCTACTATGACAGCCTCGTGGCCAAGATGCTCGTCTGTGGTAACCCCGAAAAGATCGGCTATATGGAATACCGCTGCCTCCAATGTGGTCAAGGTAAGCCTTTGGTCTCCATGAGTTGTAAATCGTCTCTGTGCTTGCGATGCGCCAAAGTCTACGTCGACAACTGGGTCAGCCAGGTGAGCCAGGTTCTCCACGAGGGGGTAATCTATCGACATATCATCCTGACCGTCCCGGCCATGTTCCGTACGCCTTTCTACCAAAACGCTGAGGTCTTGTTGAGTGAGTTGATGCGGTGCGGGGCGCAGTGCCTGGATGATTTCTATAGCGAGGTCAGGGGGAAGACGCTCAGAGGTGGCTATATTGAGGTGATCTACACGCATGGGCGCAATGGTCAATATCATCCCCATCTGCCTGTGATCGCCACGAGTGGGGGCTACGATGATCAGGCCGGGAGCTGGGAACATCTGAATTTTTTGCCTTACGATCTGCTGCGTCACAAATGGCAGTAGCATCTGATGAACATGTTGAGACGTACCTTGGCAAACGATGCGATCAAGGACCTGGTGGATTGGTGTTTCAAGAAGTATCCCGACGGCTTGGTGAGCCGCGTGCAGAAGGGAGAAGTGCCGTCTCAGTATCAGAGTTTGGCGAGCTATGTGGCCAAGTATGTGGTGAGTCCGCCGATCTCGGTAAGACGGATTGACCGCTATGATGGTGAGCGGGTGACGTACCACTACCGGTCTCACAGACCGGACCGGACCGAACATGAAACCATTGATGTCATGACGTTTATTGGCCGGATGATCCCGCACA
>CBCXVS010000007.1:31544-57190 GCA_965178525.1 uncultured bacterium
ATGAGTCAACCGCACAACGAGCCGGACCTTGATAACGGGCCTGGTATTGAAAAGCCCGCCCGAAGGGCGCTATGTCCAAGGCCAGAGCATATACGACTCGTTTGAATCACATAATGTCTCTCCTCCAATCGTCTCACGATATGATCGATCTGATCCACAATACTACGATGAGGGTGTTGACTAAAGTAGCAAATCGTTCTGACAATTTTATTTAATGGCGCCATAACCATGACTCCAACATTCGCAGCAAATGAGCAAATTTGCTTGACTTGCTCATTTGCTTGACTTGCTCATTTGCTCATTTGCTCATACGTCACGGACTCATACAACTCGCGGAGAGCCGCTTTGGCTTGGGGCAGCCGCCGATAGACGGCCGATCGGCTGATTCCCTGGAGTTCCGCGATCTCCTGCACGGTGGTCTCTTTGATGACATGCATATGCAGGAGGGTATGGGCCTGCCGATTCCGCCGCGCAAACCGCTGAAAACTCTATTGCATGGCGGCGACAGGGTCGTGCGCGTGGCGTGGGGTGTCAAGAGATGCCGGCGGATCGGCGTGCGCGGACTCCATCATCAGCCATTGCATCCGCTGCCGTTCGCGTTCGAGCCAGGCTCGCGCCAGCGTGAGCCTCTCCCGTATGAAGTGTACCCGCTCGTGCATCACCTGGGTCGGTGCGTACATCAGGTGTGCCACCTCCTGTTCCATCTGCTCAATGTCACGTTCCAGACGACGAATATCACGAGAGGTCGTATGCCGGTATGTATCGCGTTGTGCCTTGCAGCATAGATTACGCGTAATGCCGAACAGCCAGGAGCTGATCGCGCCGTCCCCGCGGTAGCACTGGTTTTCCATCGCACGGTAGGCGGCCATAAAGACATCCTGAGCGATCTCTTCCGCGGTCCCTTCCGGAAGCGAGGCCAACGATTTGGCACAGAACTGCACGACGCGTTTCCAATAGGCGCGATAGAGTGTGTCGAAATCGGTCTGATGATTCTGCTGCTTGGCGTACGGCCGTTGCATGAGTGGCGCTCCTTTGTTCGTTACGTAGGAGGCACTCCGAGGCCGTAGGAAAGCAATAAGTACCTGGAAAGAATTACCCTTACATATTTCTCCGGAGGAAAAATATAACTGTAATGGTGTTTCGATACTTATCGTGAGGAATGACGGAAATGCAAGAGCCCTACGGTCTCGGCAGACCCCCAGATGTCAGCAGCTTCTGTACGCATCCCATGTACGCAAAGTCAGGGAAGGGAAACTTGACACCGACACCATGCAAGCGCGTTCTAATCATCATCGTTAACCTCCTCTTAAACAAGGCTTATCAGCCTGGTGGCCGTCCCGTACCGTTCCGTTTGGATACGTGTCACGGCAACTCCTTCAGCCTGGACGCTCGGCGTCCCCTAACGTTTCTCCGCAACCCGTTCCCACACGGCGGAACGGGGCGCATGAGGGTCCGCTGTTCGGAGAACACCCACCAGACAGCGGTTTACCCAATCGGCTACCATCGGTAGGTACCCACATGGGTGCATCTGTTGCAAGCAGAATCGCCGCCTCTTACTGTATCCTGTTGTTTTGCCTACTACAAAAAAATTTATAGCGCAATGATAGCAAAAAAAAAGAACGATTTGTATACGCGGCGTTAGAAGCCGTTGTAAAACCGTCGCGAGCGCAGGGAGAACACGGCGCGAGGCGGCGAAAAACCGGGGTGTGCGAGCTGTCCATGAGGATGCGGAGCGAGGGTCTCGCCCCGCCTGCGGCTCGCGTTTAGGCCGAGACATGCGCCGTTTTAAAGGCAGGCATGACCTCTTCGGCAAAGCACGTCAGCTGATCCTTGAATTGATTCTTTGACACGCCCATCGGAAACCCGATAAGGATGTGCTCCAGGCCGGGATACTTGTCCTGCAACTCTTGCAGATACGTCACCGTCTCCGGCGGCGTCCCGGCGAACCAGGCGCGATTGTTAATGACGTCCTCGAAATTGCTGCCCGCCGCAATATGCGTGGCAACGCCAGCCGGTCCGGTCGCCTTCATCTGCTCTTCGTTATAGCGCAGCATGCCCAAAGGCGCGGCAAATTTCACGTGCTCTTCGAAAATCGGCTTTAAGGTCTGTTTCGCCTTCTCGTGGCTCGAATCCAGATAGCACCACAAGCCCAGCGCGAGATTCTCACCCAACTGCAACTGCCGTCCATGCCGGGCATTGGCCTCCTGAAACCGCTGCATCCAACCCTCGATGTATTCTGCTGCCGTGCCCAACATCACGCCCTTGATGCCGTGCTTGGCCATGAAATTCAGGCCGCGCTCGGAGCCACTGACCATCGGCTGCCATGTTTCAACCGGGCGATTGAAGGGACGGGGCACCACGGTAATATCCTGGAGTTTATAGCCCCGGTACGGCACCTCAGGCGGCAACGTGTAGTGTTTCCCTTGGTGCGAAAACGCCTCTTCATTAAAGGCTTTCATGACAATTTCAAATTGTTCTTCGAACAGTTCCCGATTGGCATCGGCATCGAGCATGGGGGCGCCAAAGGTTTCGACTTCGCGCGTATGATAGCCCCGTCCAACACCAAAGATCAGCCGTCCCTGCGTCAAGATATCCGCCATGGCAAAATCCTCGGCCAGGCGTATGGGATGCCACATGGGCAGAATATTGAAGCCGCAGCCGAATTTCAGACGCTGGGTAAACTGGGACAACCAGACGCTCAGCATCATCAGATTGGGAATGGTTTCGTACCCTTCCCGCTGGAAATGGTGCTCCGCCATCCACAGGGTGTCATAGCCCAGGTCTTCCATGGTGATGGAAATATCCTTGGCGATATCGAATGAGAGGGCTAAACGCTCGTTGTCATAGGAGCGGTCATCGTGCGGAATGCCGTCAAATCCAATGCCATCTCCTTCCAACACGTGCCCCGCATACAGGGTTGAAAAATATTGAATCATGACTCTCTGTCCTCCTGCGGTGTGGATGCAGCCCGTCCTCAACCGGCTCCCGTTCCGGCGTCACAACAGCCGGAGCGGTCGCACGCTCTTCATCGCTTCTGCCGTACCTATCATAGCCGGTTCCGTGCCTCCAAGCTAGCGTGCGTATTCCGGCTTTGAAATCCCTCCCGTCGTGCATCTTTTTCGTATCCGCTATATATTCCCTGTGAGCCCACACGTCTCTCCCTATCAGGTACGCTTCCATCCGGAAGCGTGATAAGGCATCATTTCCTGAGTGTCTGTTAACGATATGCAACCAAGACCTGTCTCACAGATGTGTATTCTTAGGAGCCTCGTGCTCTTCTGCACCATCCTCGCCCTGTACGGATGTGGCGCGCCCGGGCCCGCTGCGCTCGATGTCGTCCCCCCTACCACGCGCGCCGAACCGGCAGGCGGCATCTACCGGAATTGGCCGTCGGAGATCACCCTCGTCACCGAAGCGGGCGCGACGCTGCATTATCGCTGGGAAGGCGGCAGATCGCAGCGTTATCAAGCTCCCATTCAGGTTCCGGCAGCCGGCCTGCCGCACCGCATCCTGCAGTTTTGGTCCCAGGATGCCGCAGGGAACCGCGAAGCCGTACACCGCGAACACTATGTACAGGCTCCGGAAGCGCCGCATGTCGACGTGCTCAGCCTGGATCGCACCGTTCTTGGCGGCCAGGAAAGCGCCACGCTGAGCTGGCGCAGTACGGCGACCGATGCGACCTATGAAATCGCCGTGAGCAGTAGCGGCTGGGGCCCAGGCAAGACGCTGGCCCAAGGGGCCGTAACTCCGGATGTGGCCCAGCACATGACGCTCGCGGCCTCCGATCTATTTGCCAGACCAAACCGCCTGTGGCTGCGCGTGAAAAACGCCGAGGGCGTTATGGCGGCAACCTCGCGGCTGCTCACAGTCCATACCCGTCCCGCACGCACGCGCGCATGGCCTCCGAGCGGGGTGTTCGGCACACCACAAACGGTGGCTCTGGTGACGGAGCGCCCTGCGGCCATCTATTATACGACGGACGGCTCGGCGCCCACGCCGGACTCGGCACGCTATACCGAGCCGCTCCGTATTGGCGCCACCACGACCCTCCGGTTCTTCAGTGTCGACCCGTATGGGAATCGAGAAGCGCCACAGCAGGCGCATATTGCCATCCAGCCGCAGACAGCCACCATTACCTTGCCGACGGTCGTCAGGCATGACGTTGGCAGTGATGTCCCCCTAACCTTCAGTTGGCGCAGCGATACCAACGGACGCTACGACATCACGCTGCAACACCGGCAACACCAGATCACCGTGCAGCAGGGTTCGGTGCAGCGCAACGAAGACATCCGGAGCGCCATTGCCCGCAATTTTTTGTCGCCCGGCGATTGGCGCGTGCAGCTTCGCGTGCAACCGGAGACCGGCCAACCCGGCCAGGTATCGTTCATGGTCCGGGTGCATTACCAAGACGGATTCGCCGATACACGCTACCGCAACGAGGAAGCCACGACAACGGCGTGGGATACCACCAAGCATCAGGTGCAGCTGACGCGTGGGCCGCGCTCGCTTGGCATGTATCGTACCCGCGGCCGAGGCCGCTACGTGACCATACGCGGCGCCCATGCCTATTTGGCCAATAGCAGAGGCGGGCTTCACATCGTCGATGTCTCTGAGCCGGCGCAACCCCAGCGGGCCGGAGTTTTTTATCCGCACGGCGCCGCCGCCGCCCTGGCGGTCCATGGCCATTACGTGTACATGGCCGCGAGCGGAAGTGGCCTCACGATTTTTGACGTAGCCGACCCGGCACAACCCCGGCTCATGGCCACGGTACCCATCCGTGGCACCGCAGCCGATATCACCATCGTGGCGCCGTATGCATACGTCGGGACACGACAGGGCGCGCTGGTGATTCTCGATCTCAGCACACCGTTGCAACCGCGCCGGGTGGGTCAGGTGGATGTGGCGGGACGCGTGCTCGATATCGCCGTACACCAGGGCACGGCCTATCTGGCCTGCCTCGACCAAGGCGTCGTCATCGTCGACGTCAGCTCGCCGCAACAGCCCCACGTCCTGCACCGCTGGCCCACGTCAAACGCGGCGACGGGGGTGGCCATACACGGCCATCATGCCTTTATCGCGGCCGATCAGCTGGAGGTGCTCGACATCACACGCCCGGCGTCACCGCAACACGCCGTGACGCATTACGTGCGGAGCGCCTACGGCGTCGCGTGGCATGCCCCCCATGCCCTCGTCGCTTCTGGCACGGATGGGGTGCACCTGGTCTCCATGACCGCCAAGGGTTCTGTGACCACAAAGGGTTCCGTGGCCTCCAGTCCGAGCGGGCATTACGCCGCGCGTCTCACCATGATGGGGTCTTATGCCCTCGTGGCCGACACGCGGGGCGGCTTGCAAATCCTCGATCTGTCGCAACCGGCCCAGCCCCGTATCGCGGCAACCGTGGCCGATATTGGCACGATCGTCGATGTGGCGGTTGCCGGCACGACGGCGTATCTGGCCAACGATCGCCGCGGCAGCGGCCTCGTGGTGGTCGATCTGCACGACCCGGAAGCGCCACGTGTCATGGGCCGCTACCATTCGGAAATGACGACGGACGTAGCCGTGTGGCAAGACCGAGCCATTCTGAGTGATGCCGCCGGTCTCGTGCAACTCGTCGATATCCGGCAGGCCACGCGTCCGCAGCTGTTGGACACACTCGTCGTGCCTGGAAAACTCCAACGCCTCGCCTTGCGGCCCCCCTACGTCTTCGTAGCCAGCAATACGGCTGGGGTGCACGTGGTTGAGATCACAGATTCGGACCAGTTGCAACATCGCACGTCAGTACCCATGCCGGGACGGGCATTGGACATAGCGCTCGCCGATCAAACGGCCTACATCGCGGCGGTGGATGGCGGTATTCAGGTGCTGGATGTGCGCACGCCGGCCCAGCCCGTGCTCGGGACGCCGTATCATCACTCGGATGAGGAGGGTGACCATATCATCCGCCTGCTGGCCCATGAGCACACCCTCTATGCGATTGACAATGAACGCGGCATCCAGATCCTCAGACGCTCCGATGCCGGCGTGTTGAGGCTTGAAGCCAGTGTCACGGTGCCCCGCGGTGCGCCTTGGGGGCTCACGGCGGCAGGACCCTATCTGTTCGTCACCACTTTGTTGCATTCCTTGTACAGTTTCGATCTGACCACGCCGTCCCAGCCGCGTCTGCTCAGCACGTCGCCCTACGGCGGGTCCGCGCTCCGGGCGGCCGGCCCCGCGCTCTACATCGCCGTGCGCGGCCGGCGCGGCGTGCCGGGTGGATTGCGACTGGTGGAAGGCTTTGCCGCTGTCCCTGAACGCGCTCTACGCCCCGTGCAGGCGCAGGGCGTGGTGGCCCTTCCCGGACCCACGCCGGACACCCGGCTCGTGCATCGCGCCTACACGTTTCATTCTCCCGGCCTGGCGGAATCGGTAGGGGTTTCCTCCCCGGATATACTCGTGCGCACCGCGCGGCTGCGGGTACACGATTTTTGGGGCGCCACGGGACGCATCCGGTACGCCCTCAGCCCTGATGGGGGGAAGCAATGGCATCCGGCGCAGCCGGGCGTCTGGGTGCGTTTCCCTGCCTCAGGAACGGAGTTGCGTTGGCGTGCGACTTTGGAAACGACGGATGTGGTGAGTACCCCGATGATCGAGCGGGTTCGCATTGATGTCGCAGACGCGGAGATGCCACGCCGTTGACTTGGCAACGGCGCTGGTCGGTGGCGAAGTCTGAGGTCTGGCCGTTCTTAGCCCTCACATAAACATCAAAAAATCCCCATAAAAAACCCATCGAAGCTACACATTCTCCTTATGTTTTTCATACTCGGATATGGTAGGCTACTGCTAGTGATCAACCATATCGGTGTTGACGTATGCTGTTTCGTTCTCTCACCCGCTTGGGCGAGATGCTTGTGAGGGATGAGCGATGAGGGGGGATCGCTGTGCGATCAATCAGGATGGACAGTATGGATTCCGGTGCTTCCACAAGCTGGGTGTTTCGTTGCCTGGCTGTGTTTGTCCTGAGTGCCTTTACGCTCCTCACTGGGCTGCGGACAATTGGGCAAACGCAAGTGCCGACGAATATTACCTCCGATGGGACGCTCGGTACGGTCGTGACCCGGGATGGTCGTGTCTTCGACATCACGGGCGGTACGCGACCGGGGAATGGGCCGAATTTGTTCCATAGTTTCGATCGCTTCATGGTTGGGACTGGCGACACGGCGCGTTTCGGTGGCCCGAATGGGATCGACAATATCCTGAGCCGGGTGACTGGCCGGGAGCAGTCGGCTGATCGATGGACAGCTGCAAGTGGACATTCTGGGCGCCAATCTGTTTTTGCTCAACCCGGCCGGGGTGCTGTTTGGCCCCAACGCCACTTTAGCTGTGCAAGGATCATTTCACGTCAGTACAGCGGATGTGGTGCGGTTGGCAGACGGGGGGCGGTTTGTCGCCGATGGCTCGGCTGCCAGTGTGCTCAGTGTCGCCGACCCGGTCGCCTTTGGGTTTCTGCGGGCAAATCCTGCGGGTATTCGTATTGAGGAGAGTGTGTTGGAGGTGCCCACCGGCCAAACCTTGTCGGTGGTGGGTGGCGATATCGACATTATCGGGGGGCTGGCAGGTTTTCTGAGGGCGCCAAGTGGTCAGATACGCCTCACAAGCGTCACGTCACCTAGTGATATCATCTTTCGTTCCGGCGCGGCCGGTTCAGGACTTGGGCTTGCATCGGCCCGCCCGGATGGCGTCGTCACGCTGTCAAACGCTGCTTTTCTCGACGTAAGTGGGGAGGTGGGTGGCGCCCTGTTGATTCGCGGTGGGAATATAGCGCTTGAAGGCGGAAGTATCTTGCTAGCCGATACGCAAGGTAAGAGCGCACGAGCCCCGGGTGGAATTACGATTGATGCTACCGGCACGGTCATGCTGGTTGAGGGCAGCTTCCTGATAACCCGCACCCAGGGGCGTAGTGCTGCCGGAGGCGTAACCATCACGACGCGAGACCTCGTGGTGCGAGAAGGGAGTGCAATCGGCAGCATCACAGTTGGGCCAAGCCAAGGTGGGAGTGTGACGATTCGGGTGCGGGATACCCTTACGGTCACGGGTTCTAATCCGGTTGACGGCTCCTCCAGTGGTATCGCTGCACAGGTGTTCCCGAATGCCTCAGGTTCGGCGGGCGATGTGTTGATTGACGCCTCGGTGTTGATGCTGGCGGCGGGAGGGATGATTAGCAGTAGCACGTTTGGGCCAGGCGACAGTGGTAATGTGACGATTCGGGTACGTGAGATCCTCACGATCATGGGTACTGACCCAGTCGATCGCTCTGCTGGTGTTATCTCTGCACAGGCGGAAGCCTCAGGTTCGGCGGGCGATGTGTTGATTGACGCCTCAATGTTGACGCTCACGGCGGGCGGGCAAATTGGCAGTAGCACGTTTGGGCCAGGCGACGGTGGGAGTGTGACAATTCAGGTGCGGGACACCCTGACGGTTACGGGTTCTGATCCGGTTGATGGCCCCCCTAGCGGCATCTTTGTGAATACCTTTGGCCGTGGGCAGGGAGGGGATATGACGGTCAATGCCCGGCAGGTTCGGCTCACCGAGGGTGCCCGGATCGAAGCGAGAAGCACCGGAACAGGCAATGCTGGAGATATTACGATCACCGCTTTGGATACGTTGAGGAGTGAGAATAGTGCTGTCAGAACGGGAGCCACTGAAGCCGATGGGGGTGATATCCGTATTACGACTCAAGGCCTCATGCAGCTCAGCAATAGCCAAATCACCACGGCGGTTGGCAGCGGAGAAGGTGCGGGAGGCAACCTCACGGTGGACGCTGCGTCCATCCTTTTGCAAGACAGCCAACTCAATGCTGATGCCTTTGGTGGCCCAGGGGGCAATATTGAAATCACAGCGGATGTGTTACTAGCCGACCCCGCCAGTAGCATCACCGCCTCATCGGCCCGGAATGTCGATGGCGAGATCGACATTCGCGTGGCGGTGACCGATCTCAGTGAGACCGTGACGCCCTTGTCCCAGGACTTTGGACAGGAAGCCACGTTGGCTCGGCAGTGCGCAGAGCGCTGGCGGGAAGGGATCACCAGCCGCTTCGTAGTGGCCAGCAGATACAGCGGTAGGCCCACCGTTCCCAGTGGCACGGTGCCCAAGGGACTCTATTGGATGGGCGAAGACGTGATGAACCCTACACGTCAGGGTGGTAATCAGACAGAAACGCCCGTTCTCAGCAGAACCGAATATCGTGTAAGCAATCGCGAGGGAACCACCCCGATTCGAGTGTGGGCCAAGGACGACATGGCATGCGCCAAGTGAGGCAACAGATAACGGAAATGATACCCAAACAACTCAGCCAAACGCATGGTAAGACGTACAAAACGTATTTCATTTCATACATGTGCAGCGTTATGCGCTTGTTCGTCCATGTCTCTTTACTCACTATGCTATCATGTGTCCCCGCATTTTCAGATACGTCTACAACGCCATGCGAAGAACCAGATGTGTGCATGGCACAAGGTCGAGAGTCGTTTCGGAGTTCAGCCTTCAGACAGGCTATTGTCAGTTGGACAAAGGCCGTCCAACTCTACAAGAAACAGAATCGACCCAACGAACAACGTATAGCACTGATCCACCTGTCCCAAGCCTATCATGCGCTTGGCCGCTATGAACGCGCCTCACAAATGCTAGAGATGGCTCATCAGTTGGCTTCAGCCGAGCCCACCATCAGTCGTACCTACCTCGCCTTGATGCAGGCAGGTCGTGGCAATATCGCCATGGGCACAGGGTCGAAAGATGAGGCTAAACAGTTTTTGGAGGAAGCCCTTTCCCTTGCACAAGAGGATCGTAATGTGGGCCTCGAGGTCACTATTCTCAATGATATTGGGAATCTATTGATAGCCCAGGATCAACACAAAGAAGCACGTGATATCTATAAACAAAGTGCAAGGCTCGCGAAGACTATTCATCACCCGATGTGGGCCGCAAAAGCGTTGACTCATGCTGCGATGGCCTCGACGCAGCTTAAGCAGTATGATGCGGCCAAGATATTCCTGAATGAAGCATGGAAGCTAACACAGGGGTTGCGTGCTTCCCATGACAAGGCATACACATTGCTCGATATGGGCCTCTCCTACCACGCGCTTTGGCAACGACTTGGCGCGACAAACAAGGAGGTAGCTCTCAGCACGGCGACCCATAACCGTGCGGTCCCGACACCTCCCCAGAGCCGTGGTCGGGCAATGGATGGGTTATTACGGCGAGCCAGTCAGAGCTTTCATGAAGCGGTCGAGGTCGCAGAAGCAGAACAGATTTCCGATCTACGGGTGGCGTCGTACGCTTGGGGATACCTGGGCCGCCTGTATGAGGCGGAACATCGGTACGACGAGGCCTTGCAACTGACCCGCCGGGCGATCTTGGCTGCCCAGAAAGTGGATGCATCCGAAGCGCTGTACCGGTGGCAGTGGCAAACCGGACGCGTGCTCAAAGCGCAGGGAAAACTCGATGGGGCCACGGGAGCTTATCGGCAGGCCGTGGAGACCTTGCAGTCTATAGATCCGGAAGTGTTAACGCGCTTTGGCCCGGCCCCATCCTCTTTTCGTGAAGCGGTGAAACCCGTTTTCCTTGGATTAGTCGATCTCCTTTTGCAACGCACGGCATCGCCACACGTGAAGGAACCGCATCAGCTACTTATCGAAGCGCGTCAAACCGCGGAACGGCTCAAAGCGGCAGAGCTACAAGATTATTTTCGGGATCCGTGCATCGATCTCGAACAAAAGGATCTCACGCCTCTGGATGAAGTCTTGAAAATAGCCCCCACGGCTGTGATTGTATATCCGATTCTTCTGAGGGACCGCCTGGAATTGCTGGTGACACGGCCAACAGGATTACGACGCTACACCGTGCCGGTCGGCGAAGACGTGATCACAACAGAAATCAGAATGATGCGCCAGAAACTGGTCGTTCCGACAGCATAGGCGTTTCTTCCCCATGCTCAGCAGCTCTATGAATGGCTGATTCGTCCCTTTGAAAAGGACCTCCCGACTTCCACGGATACGCTCGTCTTCGTGCCCGATGGGCTGCTGCTCACCATTCCCATGGCCGCCTTAGCCGATGGGGAGCAATTACTCATTGAAAAATACGCGGTAGCCATCACGCCAGGATTCCATCTGCAAGCGCCTCGCCCTCTGCAGCGAGACAAGACAAAAATACTAGCTGTAGGGTTAGCCGCACCTGTGCAAGGCTTCTCCTCTCTCCCGCAGGTCTCTGAGGAACTCGACGTCATCCAAGAGCTTTATCCGAAGCACAGTGTGCGATTACAAGATCAAGATTTTGTCCTAACGTCTCTGGAAAACAGGTTACAGGATTCGGAACTTACCATTGTGCATGTCGCTTCCCATGCGCAGTTTCAACGTGACGCTAAACAAACCTTTATTCTCACCTTCGATAACCGCCTGACGCTCAACCAGCTTGAGCAGTTCGTGAAACGCTTTCGGTTTCGCGACAATCCCCTAGAATTACTGACTTTAAGCGCCTGTGAGACGGCCGCAGGTGATGCGCGTGCGGCTCTCGGGCTCGCCGGTCTTGCCATCAAGGCCGGCACCAAAAGCGCCCTTGCGACCCTATGGCGTGTCCATGATCGCGCGGCTGCGCATCTCGTCGCCGAGTTCTACCGACGCCTGCAAGACCCGCATGTTTCCCGGGCTGTTGCCCTCCAAAAAGCCCAATTGACCCTGCTCAACGCGACAGGCGTTGGGCCAATTTATCAACACCCGGCCTTCTGGTCACCTTTTCTGTTAATTAATAATTGGCTGTAACGTACGCGCTCCCGTTATGAGCCCTCAGCTTAGCATACAGCCAGAGGCAGCGAGCAATAGGTGTACCGCTCATTCCGTTAGCTACGCCGGTCTAAGTGCGTCGAGTTCCGCATTGAGTTCGTCAAACACTTGCTCGCCTGGGATACCTTCACCACGGTCAAGTTGGTCGAGACCCTTAGCGATTTTTTCCGGAGTTCCCGGACCTGCAAATGGCTCAGCTGCTCACGCTCTTCGAGCAAGCGTAACGCTTCTCGAATCACCTCGCTTGCGGAGTTGTAGCGCCCACTTTTCACTTTGTCGGCAACGAACTGCTCGAGTTCGGGGGGAAGGGACACATTCATACACATATCCTCCTTTCTTTCCACTCCAGCCAGACTAACAAATACTGTCAATCTTCGCTAATCGGTGGTGTCCTAGGATAATCGCATTGGAGTTGACAGCCGATGTCAGGTCGTATGAAGTTCTCCAAAACCTCAATATTTCTTCCAAGGAGAACGTCTAGGTTGTGGTAATTTTTACGGGTGTCTTAGATCTACATATCAAACAGGTCGGCGTGAGTGCCTGTCCTAACAAGCGTCAAGGTTCCGGCCTCTGCGTTGGTCCGGTAGATCAGGAGCCAGTCGGGTTCAATATGGCACTCCCGGTAACCGCGCCAAGTCCCGACAAGCGGATGGTCCCGCAAGCGTTCTGGCAAGGGGTCCTCCGCGACCAGAAGCCGGATGATGCTCTTGATCTTCTCGATGTCCTGGCCGCGTCGCTGCGCTCGTCTTAGATCCCGCCTGAAACGTGTGGTTTCCTGCGGGATCAGCATGGGTCAGTATCCGCATCCCAGCTCTCGAACATCTCGTCCACGCTGTTGTGATGGATCATCCGTTCGGGGTGCTCCTCCGCTTCCTTCATGGCCTCCACCGTTTCCTCATTGGGAACTCGGATGTCAAAGGGAAAGCCGTTATGCAGCTCGACCTGCCGGTAAAATATGCGGATCGCTTCCGAAGGCGACAGGCCAAGTTGAGCGAAGACCGCTTCCGCCGCCTGCTTGAGCGTCTCGTCGATACGGGCCTCGATGCGCCCTGATTTACTCATGGTACGTCCTTTCGTTGTTCTCCGCTTATTGTACGACAAATGACGTACAATGGCTATATAAGTTCCTTCGGCTCATACCCGGGTCACCAGCTTCCTTTTGGCCTCGGTAGTTGTCGCGAGGAGTTCTCCGAACGACGCAACACTGCCTTATTCAAAACCAGGGGTTAGTCAGTGATGCTCAATCACGCTTGCGAGCGGGTCATTTACCGGCCCTGTTCAGCGATGGCTATGACCCGGCGACCCTGGAGGCGTTTGGTCGTCGCTATCCCGCGCCCAAAACGGGGTCGAAAGGTACACGACCTTCTGTCTGACGATAGGTGATTCAAATCACTACCGTCGTGTGAGGTAAACCACAGAATGAAAGCCTGACCATATCCTATAATCCATATCGTCGTTGATGAGGCAGCAAATCGCTGTCTCAACACTTTACCATAAGAAGGAGCAAAACATGAAGAACGTCAATATCATTCAGGCCCTCCGGGATGAAGAGTATCTGAACAGCCTCTCCGAATCGCAGCGTGCTGACTTGCCGGAAAATGCCGCAGGGGCATTGATGCTCGATGACGAGGCACTGAAGGCTCTGGAAGGCGGAACGGGTACTCAAGACCCGACGACTCCGTCGACGACCTGTTACAATGCTCCGAATACTCACTGCTTTTAAGCTCATCACCTGATGTAAAAACTTGTCATTCGACCAGAGGGTGGGTCTCGGCCCACCCGTTTCTGCATCTTCTCTTTCATTTATTACATACGTAAGGTGCGACAATGATCTCACGACTGTCACAACCGGAGTGGTCAAAGGCTCAGACGCTCATGGAACGGGTTCGAATCATCGGCCAACCATGCGACGAGGCCGTCAACGAAGCCATGGTTGTCGATAGTGACTTGGCGGCGCGACGCCTGCAGCGCTGGTGCTCTGAAGCCGGTTTTGTCGAGGAGCAGGCATTTGTTGAGCGTCTGCAGCGCGACGGCATATCGTGGGAGTTGTTCTTGCAGTTGCTAGGTGAAGACGAGGTGAGTTTGCAAAAGCGCGATCCCCAGGTGCCGGCTTGGCTCGCGCATCTTGAAGCCATATACACAGCGCCGGTGGGCGATTTTTCCCTCAGCTCACACCTTGATCAGCCCATGGCGCATATGGAACTCCTGACGCTCTTGCATCCCTTAATCTCAGACGGTTATACCCGTTTGCTGCGGCAGCTGGACGGGTTAGCCAAGCCGCATCCCGACATGCCATTGGACGCGCACGCCATCAGCCGGACGCTTTTGCCGGACTTGTGTGGCCGTCTACTGCGCATCGTCACCCGTACCCTCCTCCTGGAGTTGCAGATTTACCGGTTACAAGGTGACCTCGACGGCGATACTCCCGAGGCCCGCTACCGGAGTTTTATTACCAGCTTGAGCGACCCGAAGACCGCGCTGAATATCTTGCGGCAATACCCCGTGCTCGCACGCCAGGCGGTGGTAACGATCGAACAGTGGGTGAACGTTCATCTCGAGTTGATACAACGGTTCATCACGGACCGTGAAACCATTGCCCATCGCTTTGGCCTGCAGGGGCCCTTGCCGCAGCTGATCGCGCTCGCACCTGGAAAGGGAGATACCCATGCCGGTGGCCGGTCGGTGACCCTCGTCACCTTCGCCACGGGTTTTAAACTGATATACAAGCCGCGGTCCCTGGCTGTTGATATCCGGTTTCAAGACCTCCTGGCCGGGTTGAACGCGCATGGGAATCATCTGCCGTTTCGATTGCTCAACGTCTTGGATCGCGGCACCCACGGCTGGGTCGAATTCATTTCGCCACAGGCTTGCCAGGACGTGAAAGCGGTGCAGCGGTTTTACCAGCGCCTGGGGGCGTTGCTCGCCTTAATGTATGCGCTGGCGGCAACGGATTATCACCACGAAAATCTCATCGCAGCCGGTGAGCAGCTGGTGTTTATCGATCTCGAAATGCTGCTGACACCGCTTGTTGCCGGCCGTGAGCGCTATCGGCCCGGCGCTGAAGCGATTGAGGGAACCGTGTTGGACATGGGCTTGCTGCCGCAACGGGTGTGGGTCAAGCAGATGGACGGTGGCTTGGATATCAGTGGCATGGGAGCCGACGACAACCAGCAAATCGATGCCGCTCAGCTCGCGGCCCCCGGCACGGACCGCATGCATTGGCGCTGGCAAAAATTCCGTATCCAACGGGTCAGCACCGCCCTTACATCGCGGGTCAGGATATTTCGCTGTGGGACATGCGGACCCCGATTCTCGACGGCTTTCGCGCCATGTACCGCCTCTTGCTCGAGCATCGCACGGCCTTGCTGGCGCCGGACGGTCCCCTCGCGGCTTTCGCTGGCGTCGAAATCCGGTCCGTCGTGCGCCCAACCGCGATCTACGGTCATTTGCTGCATGCTGGGTGTCATCCGCATCTGTTGCAAGATGCGCTGGCCCGGGATCGCGTCTTTGATAAACTCTGGCTCCGCGCCCGTGAAGACCCGGCTCTCCAACGAGTCATTGCCTTGGAAATCGAAGACTTGCATCGAGGCGATGTGCCGCGATTTCTCACCCGTTCCGACGCCGTCGATTTATACACCGATAGCGGCGATCGCGTCGACCATTTTTTCCACCAATCGGGGCTGGACGTGATGCGAGATCGGTTCGCAGGGCTGTGCGAGTCGGACCTCCGACGCCAGTGCTATCTCGTGCAAGCGGCGCTGGATTCGGTCAAACCCATGGCCAACCGCACCGGATATGTCCACAAACCGTTGCCCGAAGCTGGCAGCGCCACGCATTGCCAGGATTTGATCGATATGGCCACCGAGGTCGGGGAGCGGCTGGTGGATTTGGCCATCTGGCATCAGGGGCGGGCATTCTGGTTCCAGTTGGCGCCCGTCACCGGCGACCTCTGGAGTTTAAAGCCCAGCGATTCGACCCTCTATAGCGGCCTCTCCGGAATAGCGCTCTTTTTGGCCTATCTCGGATCGGTCACCGGCACTGGCCGCTATATGGACCTCGCGATGGCAGCTCACGAGACCTCTCGTGCGGCTCTGCAGGCGTCCCCTGAGGTCATGTCAACGGTCGGGGCCTTTACCGGCTGGGGTGGCATCATCTATACGCATCTCCACCTCGCCTCCCTTTGGCAGGCGCCATCTCTGCTGCAAGAAGCGCGGGACACGACTGCCCGACTCGCCCCACTCATCGCTCGTGACCAACGCTTCGATGTGATCGATGGCGCCGCCGGCGGTCTGGCATGTCTCCTGCAGCTGGCCCGCTACGGTCCCTCGGCAGCCAGCATGGACGCCGCCATTGCCTGTGGTGATCATTTGCTGTCTCATGCCGAATGGCGCTCGGGCGCCATGGCTTGGCCTGCCCCAGATGGCGGCCAGCGTCCGCTCACCGGTTTCAGTCATGGCGCTGCCGGTATCGCCTGGTCCTTGGCCCAACTCGCCGCCGCCTCAGGCTTGGAGCGCTTTCGCGAGGCCGCGATATCGGCCCTGGCGTATGAACGCCGCTGGTTTTCACCTGAACACGGCAATTGGCCCGATTTACGCGGCCAGCCTGGGCAGAATGGAGAATGGGAATACGTGAATGCTTGGTGCCATGGCGCTGCCGGTATCGCGCTGGGTCGCTTGGGGATGCGGCGGCATGTGCAGGACGAGCAGATCGATGCCGACATTGCCACGGCATTACGCACCACGCTGGCGCAGGGTTTCGGCGCCAGTCATTGCCTCTGTCACGGTGACTTGGGCAATCTGGACTTGCTCTTGAAGGCGAGTGAGGTGTTCCAAGATACCGCGTTGCAGCAGCGAGCCGATGGGCTGGGCGCCCGTATTCTGGCCGGTATCCAGCGTGACGGCTGGCGTTGCGGCGCCAGTATTGGTAGTGAGGTGTTAGGACTGATGCCGGGTTTGGCCGGCATTGGCTACGGTTTATTGCGGGCAGCGGTGCCGGCACAGATTCCGTCCATGCTGCTGTTGGAACCCCCGTGCTCGTCTGCTCCGTTGTCAGATGGCCCGGGCGCCTGGGAAGGAACGAGGGTTGCGTAATGGTTCAGGCCCCATCATCCTCACCCCGACACCTTGGCCGCAGGCCCTCAGCCCCGGCAGCGGCGCCCCGGACTCCGCCTGATCCGCCGGCGCCTCTTTCCACTCATCCGCCAGCGGGAACAGCGGGACTGCAGTGTCACCTGCCTGGCGATTATCGCCAAATCCTACGGCAAAGCCGTGTCCTTGCCGCACCTGCGCCATCTGGCCGAGCTCTCACGGCAAGGGGCCACCATGCTGGGCCTCAGTAAAGCGGCGGAAGCCATTGGGTTTCGCACCCTGGCAATGAAGTTGAGCGTCGACAATTTTATGCTCGAGGCCGCCTTGCCCTGTATCGTACACTGGCGCCAGAATCATTTTATCGTGGTCTATAAAATAACCAGGCGGAAGGTCTACGTGGCGGATCCGGCCGTCGGCAAAGTGACGTATTCGAAGGCGGACTTCATCAGAAATTGGGCCAATCAAGAGGGCTATGGCATCGCGCTTTTCTTGGAGCCGACCGCCCGGTTTGACGATGACGATGAGCCGGGGTCGGAAGAGCGTCTCAGCCTCTCTCTGGTGGTCGGGCATCTGAAGCGCTTCAAAGCGCTATTGGTGCAGCTGGGATTGGGCGCGTTATTGGCCACGATCCTCAACCTCATTTTTCCGTTTCTGACGCAATCCATCGTGGATTACGGCATCAGCCATCAAAATCTTGGCTTCGTTTATGCGATCTTAACGGCTCAACTGGTCTTGTTTTGCAGCCGTACGGCGGTGGAGCTGCTGCGCAGTTGGCTCCTGCTGCACATCGGCACCTGGATCAACGTCTCCGTGATCTCCGATTTTCTCGCCAAGACGATGCGGCTGCCCTTGTCGTTTTTCGACAGTAAAAAACTGGGCGACTTCATGCAGCGCATCGCCGATCATCAGCGCATTGAAGACCTTCTCACGTCGCACACCCTCAACACGATTTTTTCCGGTCTCAATCTCGCTGTATTTGCAACCGTCTTACTCATCTACAGCCGTACGATTTTTCTGCTCTTTTTAGTTGGCAGCGCCTTGGCGGTCTTGTGGATCACAGCGTTTCTCAAGCGGTGCCGTGAACTCGACTATAAAACCTTTAGTCAACAAGCCGAGAATCACGAAACCTTGGTGCAACTGTTCAACGGCATGCCGGACACCAAGCTCAACCAGTGTGAGACTGCGAAACGGTGGAAATGGCAGCACATTCAGGCGAAGTTGTTCAGATTGCGTCTCAAAGGCTTGGCCGTGGAGCAATACCAGCAAGCCGGGAGTCTGTTTTTTAATAGAGTTGTTCCTCAATAGCATAAGATCAGGTTCCCTAGCCCAGCCCAGATGCCCACCGAATCATCCTCAAAGTGATCTTTGCGGTTGCGGAAACGCTGCACCAAAATGTTGAAACGCTTCATACCGCCGATGGCATGTTCGATCAAGATGCGAACTTGACTCACGGCATAATTCGCCGCCTGCTGCTCCGCCGTCAATTCTGGAGTCGGATTCGTCTTGCTCTTCCGGGGTTTCTTGTGTGGAATCTCAAGCATTTCGCCTTTGTAGTCCGACTGAATCCCCTGATAACCCAGGTGCACCCAAACTTCTACGTCACTAAACCGGTCTAAGTCCGGTGGGAACTCTTGTTTTAACATGCTGTAATCATGGTTGTGACCACTAAACGTACGGCCCAGAAAGACGATCCATTTATCCGGCATCGACATCACTGTATTTTTCAGCGTATGGCTTTTTTTTACCACTATAGTGTTCACGTTGGGTCGTCTCATCTTGTGACCGGCGATAGCTTCTTTCAGTCGCATCAATAATCAGTTGATCCACACCTGACAACGCCTCCCTCAACGACTCTGGGGTCTTCAACTCTCGATAAGGCATGAGGTCTAACTGCACTAACGTGTCATACAGGATGGGAGAGAGCTTATGGAGATTTTCATTCGCTTTCGAACGTACCATACCAAATTGTGCACCAAGAACATCAAACGTCGGATACGTCTTGTAATAATATAGAACGAACAGGAGTTTGTCTGACAGAGTGGGTAATTTGCCTTTGATACCTGCACCCGGCTTTCGGCTGCGTTTGCCAGCTTGGACACCCTCCTCATAGCGTTTTTGCTGAGCCTGTTGATAGACGTGGCTGAAGGCGGGCAGCAAGAAGTCAAATTGCGTCTGAGACACACCGGTTAAGGCTTTCATCTGCCGATCATCTCGGATAACCAATGACCTGGCTGGGCTCCCTCCATCGTTTGGGGGAGGATAGCCTACCTCATTAACTATTGGGGAACAACCCTATTGAGCTGAAAAACATCCTCATCACCTTTGTAGCGGCGAAGCAGGTCATTGACGGCGAGCTCACCCTCGGTATGATGATGGCGATTACCTACATTATTGGTCAACTCAACGGGCCGATCGAGCAATTCCTGCGCTTCGCACAAACGGCCCAGGACGCCAAGTTGGGGTTAAGACGCTTAGGCGAAATTCACAGCCTACAAGACGAAGAACGGGATGGCGCCGGGCAACGCATGGCGGCGCCGCCTCAATCGGACATCCACTTGCACCACGTCAGCTTTGCCTATTCGGCGTATGATAAACGGCCGGTCCTGCAGGACGTGACGCTCACCATCCCGTTTCAAAAAGTGACGGCCATCGTGGGGGCCAGCGGCAGTGGCAAGACGACGCTGATGAAGCTGATTTTAAAATTTTATCAGCCTTTGGATGGCGCCATTGCCATTGGAGAAGCCGATCTCGCCCACTGCTCGGCCACGGCCTGGCGGCAGCGCTGTGGGGTGGTGATGCAAGATGGGTATCTGTTCAACGACACGATCGCTCGCAATATCGCCTTAAGTGACCTGGCAGTTGATGATGAACGGCTCTTCCATGCCGCTCGTGTGGCCAATTTACAAGATGATATCGCCAGGTTGCCGAATCATTACCTCACCCAGATCGGCGCGGACGGACATGGTTTAAGTCAAGGCCAGAAGCAGCGCGTCTTAATCGCCCGGGCGGTCTACAAAAATCCGGACTATTTGTTTTTCGATGAGGCGACCTCATCGCTCGATGCCAAAAATGAGCGAGTGATTCAACAAAACCTGCAGGACGTGCTCCAGGGTAAAACCGTTTTGGTCATTGCCCATCGCTTAGGCACCGTCAAGCATGCCGATCAGATCATCGTGCTCGATGCCGGCCGCGTCGTCGAGACCGGCACCCATGACGACCTGTCGAAACAGCGCGGCTATTACTTCAACCTGATCAAGAATCAACTCGAATTGGGCGGTTGAGTGGCCTGCTTCCGTGGCCCCATAACATTGACGGTTTCCCGTAGGCCATGTGATGAACGGAACTGGGTATAGGACCTTCGTATGGACCCCCATAGCCTCATGGCGCAAGAACCGGTGGAAGACCTCATGGGCCGAGAACCGGCGTGGCTGGTTCGATTCGGCGTCTCTCTCGTCTTTATGATCTTTGCCTTGCTGGTTGCCCTCACCTGGTGGCTCCAATACCCGCAGACGCTAGAAGCCGACATCACGCTGTCCAGCGAGCGGCCGCCAGCGGAAGTGGCAGCCAAAACCGACGGGGTGATGATCCAGCTCTTTGTACACGACCATGACCAGGTGACGGCAGGCGTGCCTTTGGCCTTGCTCGACAACACTGCTGACTTTCAGGCGGTGAGAGCGTTGACGGCACAACTGCAGCAATTTTCGCCGTTCTTTGACAACCCGCTCGCTTTTGAAGACATCTCGTGGAAAAAAGAAGCGCAACTCGGCGATTTGCAGTCGGCCTATCTGACCTTTATCCGGACCCTGGAGCAATACCACTTCTTTCGCGATACAAACGCGTTCGGGAAAAGCATGGCGGCAGCCCAGCGGCAACAGCGCCACTACCAACAGCTACAGGCCCAACTGCAACAGCAAGTGCGCACCGCCACCGCGCAGTTGGCGTTTGAAGACGAGAACCTGAAGCGGAGCCGCCGCTTGCTGAGACGCTCCATCTTGGCGCGGACGGATCTCATCGAGGCGGAAAATGCCTACTTAGAGCGCCAATCCGCCCTCGAAGATGCCAATATCCTATTGGTAAGAAATCAGATCCGCCGGGCCGAAATCGATCAACAATTGGTCGACTTCCAGCGCCAGCAGAGCGCGCAGGAAGCCTCGATACTAGTGGAGGTGAAAGTCGCCTACAAAAACCTACGCCATGCCCTCGACGAGTGGACGACGCGCTATGTGCTCACCTCTCCGGCCGACGGCCGGGTGGCTTTCCATAAGTTTTGGAGCCGTGATCAATACGTCACCCGGGGTGACGTGATCATGAGTGTGGTGGCAGAGGCAACCGAGGTCGTGGGTAAAATGTATCTGCCGCAATACGGCGTCGGCAAGCTCCAACTGGGACAGAGCGTGGATGTCCGGCTCGATAGCTATCCGCATACCGAATTCGGCCGTGTCGTCGGCGAAGTCGAGCGGGTGTCACCCTTGGCCATCGAAAAGAAATATCTGATCCAGGTGCGATTTGCCAACGGGCTCATCACAACGTATCAGAAACGACTCCCATTCACGCATCATTTACAGGGACAAGCCCGTATTGTGACGGAAGAGCGGCGTCTGATCGAACGGATATTCGAGCATTTCCGTTATCTGTTCAGTTCATAGGCCTGAGTGGAGGTCCTACCTGGCAGCAGGAGCGAAGACGTAGCGGCTCATTCCGTTGACGGCATCGGTCGAAATGCATCGCTCAAGAGGAAAAGAGGAAAGAGCCAAAGGCGCTCAGCATCGAAACCTGGCGGCATAGGTCTTTGGGAATGGAGCGATCACACCCAATGACAGGTTGGATCGACCTTACCCGGGAAGGCTTCGGTCATGCTCAAGAGCTGGGCATACTCTCCTTCTCAGGCATGGCTCAGCTCCTGGTTAACTGCCCCCACGACTTTAAGACAGCCAATCTTCGACTCGAAGGCCCGGCACATAGTCAAAATCCTGGTGGTTTCGACTCAGCAACGTGGCGTGATTGGCCAGACAGATGCTGGCGATCTTGAGATCCATCGTACCGATGCGGGTTTTCGCCTGTTTCAACGCTTCGAATTCATCGGCGGCGCCATCATCCCATTCCAGAACATTCCAAGTGGCGAAAAAGCGAAAGAGGTGTCGAAGCTGGGCATAGGCGCGGATCTGGCGTCGCGGGTCACTGGTTCTCCGGATGGCCGCCATCCAACCTCGCATGATCTCTTCCACCGTGATAATCGTCGTTGCGTAGGCATCAGCCGAGTCGTCAAGGCGTTGTTTCAAACGATGGGCTTCGGGCGACGTGCCTTTTTGGTATGCAGTCAAATGGTCGGTATCGAGGACCCACATCATTCGTCCTCGGCATTGACCTGGTCTCGATATTCACGCCCAAGACGAATCATCTCATCGAAGTCAGGATCACCGGCAAACATGCCAAAGGTATCTTCGACATTCGCCAAAGGCCAAAGCGGTTTGATTTCACGCCGCAATTCGGCGACTTGCCGTTGCAAATCGTTCACTTTTTGTTCCAACTGTTCGAGCGTCATGATGGCCGCCTTCTGGTGTTCCGCCAGGTCGCAGACGTCCTCTATTTTACTGCACGATGGCCCGACCCAACAAGTCACCTAACGCCGGGGTCGTCATGAACTGGAACTGCCCCTGTGCAGCCCGGCTTTAATCAGCGACCAGGAGGTCAGTGACCTTGACCATCATGTCACCGCGGGGTGGTGACCGATGCCGGTACCCACGATCGAGACGGTTGAGTGCAGTTGTTGACCGAGTACTTTGAAGCTGTTGTAAAATTCGGACGAGGCAGAATTCCCCCTAAAAACCGAGTTCCGCATCGAGCTCGTCAAACACTTGCTCGCCTGGGATGCCTTTATCTGACACACATAAGATGCTACCATGCAATAACTTAGATTAATCATGAGACGTAAGGTTGACCCGAAATGCAAGCGTCCGATTCGCCCTCTCCTGATGGCAGAAGTCATCAGGAGCCACACACGGCTCGCCCGACATACGCGCCCATGTCACGCGTCCAGCGCCTGCTCGCCGCTTTGGCCATGCTGGCCTTCGGCCTGCCGTCGGTCACGATCGCGCTGCTAGGCGGAGACGTGTGGCCGTTCCTCGACTATCGCATGTACGCCGAGGCCAAATGGTCACCTGAAGTGGACTGGCTGGATATCGTCGGCCGGACTGAAGATGGCAGACTATTACGCCTCGATGACGAGAATTACATCGTGCCCTTTAGCCGCAGCGAGTTGCTGCGCGCCTTGTACACACTCGATGTACTCGGAGAAGTCGACCCGGCACCGGTACGCCGTGCGCTTCGGGGGCTACTCGCCGCTTACGAGGAGCGGCGTCTCAGCGGTGAGCACAACGGCCCACGGCTACGGGCGCTGGAAGTGTATCGCGTTCGTTGGACCGCGCAACCCGGCACCGGCAACTATGCCAGCCCCGCTTCCCGCCTCCGGCTGCAGGCCGTCTCCTTGCCCATGGCCCCGCCATGAACGCCCTCAGTGCCGCCTGGAACCGATTCTGGTTTGCTTCGGCTTCCCCGTGGCCGCTCGGGCTCTGCCGGGCATGCTTTTTCGCATCCTTTTACGGGCTCTACCTCGCACACGCTGACCTCCGCCTCTACGCCCTCTTCCCAGATGGCTTTTTCCAGCCCCGCAGTTTCTTTGCCTAGCTCTCCCTCCCGCCAGCGAGCTGGGAGACGATGGGATGGCTCGTGGCGGCGTTCAAGCTGGCGGTCATGCTCGCGGCCTTGGGCTTTTGCACTCGGCTCGCCACGGCTGCGAGCTTTGTACTCGGCCTGTTATGTGATCGGGCTGCAATTCAACTATGGCTACCTGCATTGGGCCCATGCCGTGGCGCCCATCGTCATGGGCGTCCTGGCCCTCGCCCCTTGTGGGGATGCTGTATCCCTCGACGCCATCATCCGCAAGTACGCCACCGGACACGTCGCCGGTCCAGGGGGGCAATACCAGTGGCCTATACAGCTCGTCCGGGTGATTTTCGTGACCGTCTTCCTCGCGGCGGGTCTGGCAAAACTGCGCGCCGCGGGGTTCGAGTGGGTCACGTCCGATACGCTTCGGAATTACTTGCTCGAAAACCAGTATGTGTTCCGCGCCGACGCCGTCACCGCCTGGAGCCGTCCGCTTGCCGACTGGCTGATCCTACGGCCAAGCTTGTGCCGCATCCTGGCTGGCCTGGTGCTCACGCTAGAACTCACGGCCCCGGCCGCCCTCGTGTCGCGTCGCACCCGCATGTGGCTGATCCCGGCGCTGTTTGGGTTCCAGATTGGCAACGCCCTACTCCTGTACCAGGACTTTTTCTTTGCCTACCTGGGCCTGTACGCCTTCTGGGCGCCGTGGCCGCCCGCCCGCAGCACTTCCAGCAGGCGCTCCATGACGGCGGTATGAGGCATGCGAATGACGGCATGAATCGTTTCCGGTAGCCCCGCGACTTGCAACACCTTGGGATCGTTCTGCGTGCCTAAGAGTCCGGGGCGGAAGCCGTGACGTTCCCACGCCAGCTTTTGGATATCCGCATCTTGCAGGGCGTTAAGGAGGCGCTCACCCACCGCATCCAAGGCGATGAACGGATGGCTGCTCCAGACCGTGGGCTGGGGATACAGGATACGCGTCTTTTGGCGCAGCAGATCGAGGATGTCGGGATGGGTCAGACTGTATTCAACGAGCTGATTTTCGTATCCCACGATGACGGGATACGCCCCAGCGCCTTGACTGATGTACTTATCCCACAGCACGCCGGAAGAATGTTCGAGAAATCCCATGCGGGAAAAAAAGGCCGAGACACGGGGCAGCAGGGCCTGCAAGGACGGCGCATCTTGGGCCGAGACGACCTCGCCCCTATTCATCACCGTGGCCAGGAGGCCGGCAAAGCTGTTGCCGGAGTTGCTGCGGCTTGGATCCGTGGAGATGATTTTGATGACGCCGTGGAGTTGGGGCAGACCCATGTCGGCCCAGGGCGTTCGCGATTCAATGCGTTCCAGCAGGCCGGGGAGATCGGGCACCGTGTAGATCCCGTCGCGCTGCGTCACAAAGCCGCGTTGGATGAGGGCCTCGGTCACGATATCCCAGGAATAAAACACCATCGGAGAGTGGAAAATGTTGTGCGATTGCACCAGCGTCCCGCCCCGCCCCCGATAGTATTCCAGATTCACCTCACTGGCGGGCCAGAGAAAATTTTGGCCGGTGGCGGGCTGCGTGACCATTTCAACCGAGCCGTACTTTTGCGCCTGCACGGTGAGTCCATAACGCTGGCGGAGCAGCTGGCGGACTTCGGGGTCTTGCAGAAAGCCCATCTTTTCGCCGCCAACCCGGCCCACGACGGTCACCGCGTGGGGTTGCCGGGCCTGTTGCCATTGCCATACCGCAACCACGGCAACCACGACAAGCAGGATGATCCCTCCAAGGTACTTTCGCACGCGGCGCCTCCTTCCCGCTACGGTCTCTCTGATTCAAACAACATCTTTAACGTCTCGGCTTCGGCTTCGAGGGCAATCCAGTCGTCCTTGTACAACTGTCGGTTGAGCCGCTCAAAGACCCCGATGGCGCTTTGCACCATCTCTTCGCTGACCCGCAAGCCTTGCTGCCGGGCTGGGTGGTGACGGCCCTGGGGGGCCAGTTGCACATACCGTCCCAGGTTCTCCGCGATTTTTTCAAGTTAGAGATTACCGGATGTGATATAGTCTTGGTGTTGATCTCGCCTCAAGTGTGTGATGACCT
>CBCXVS010000008.1:0-56430 GCA_965178525.1 uncultured bacterium
ATGTCGTTTCAGGAGGTTGGATTGTTCCCATGTAAACGGACTTTTGAATTGGGCTAACCTGTTGATCTACTTAGCCCTCCGCCTATTCTTCCAGGGGAACTTCGGGCTAGCGGTGAGGCCGGCATCGCCAAGGACTTGGGAGGCTTCGAGGGCTTCACGCAAATAGTGTTCCGCTTTGTCCCATGGTCCTGTTGCCACATAGATATTACCCAGGTTAGCCAAAATCGCTGCCAATTGTTCCCGGTCGTTGGCGCGTTCGGCTAATGACCGGGCGGTTTGTAAATGTTGCCTGGCCCGATCGTAGTGCCCGAGGGCTTCATGCGCCTGTGACAAGTGCAGAAGCGCCAGACGGTGCGCCGTGGCTTGCTGCGTCCGGGCATAAAAACGCGCGGCTTCGTGCCAATGTTGCACGGCGGCTTCGAAGTCGCCCCGGCGGAAGGCGTGTTGACCCCGAACCATGTGATGTTGCGATATCGGAACCGGGTCGGGAGAGGAGGCCGCTGCGGCGACAGCGCAGCAACCCAACACGCCAAGCATGCCAAGGGTAAAGCTAACGCTGACGCATCTGCTGTTCCAATGCCATCGCCTCATACCCTGTTCCTAATCCTACACCAACCAAGAGACCAGCTTACCCTGCCGAAGTTGGAAGGCGATGCCTGCCGTCTCGTAGCCCCAACTCTGCCCATTTCTTACCGGAAGTATGCGTGTCGGTGGGCCGTACCGTGCGCGTATCGTGTCCAGATCATCGCCGATTTGAATCCCGAGTGCCGTCATGCCTTGATAGCCTGCTTGGACATGAATCATCCGGATGATCTTCTCTTGTGCGAACGTCTGAATCGCATTGGGGTACTGAGCTATCGTGAACGTGTCTTGGCCAAGGGCGATGCGGCGCTGTTGGGGCGTTCCCCACTGCGGCGTCAGGCCCTCGGCATACATGCCAACCGCCATCTCCTCCACGTGTTCGTCGCGGCTGCGGGGGCGGGGAGCGCCTAGCTCGGGCGACGCGCACGATGCCTGGCTCGGCGCGGTGAGGAGACGGAGGTTGTGTGCAGCGGGCGCATACTGGGCCTCAAGTTCGCGCCACGCCTGTTTGGCCTTATGTGGGCCATCGAGGTAGTACGCGGCCACGCCTAGCGTGTTGCGAATCGCTGGAGAGGCCGCGGGGGCGCTCTGCAGCGTACTCATGGCAGCATAGAGGTCGGCAAGTCGTTGCCGGTCAGCGCCTGAGCGCGCATGCAGGAGAGCCCGTGCCGTCAAAGCCGCCCCGAGGTTACTGTAGGCAACAGCCTGCGTGGGCTCCCGCGTAATTGCAGCCTCATAGAAGGCAATGGCCTTGTCGAGATGTTGTCGCACGCTCTCGGCCCGTGGGGCCCCCCCCACGGCTAAAATATTGCCGGTCGAGTCGAATCCGCGTGGCCAGTGTCAAAGGCTCCACCATCAAAGACAGATGAAAGGGAATCAGGGGAGTGCGCTTCCACCGACAGTAGATTTGTAAACCGAGCTGATGATGACTCACCGCGAGATTATGATTGACTTCATGGCTGTCGAAATCACGGCGGAAGAGCTTAAAAGCGCGGATGGCGGCATCGTACTTGCCAACTTGATAAAAGTGCATGCCCATCTCGAAGACATCCACCTGCGCCAGAATCCGGCGTAGACGTGCCCGGACGATCTCTGTCCGCTGTTTGAGTGTGGGATGGGTGCCGCTATGAGAACGAATCCATTCTTCAAAAAAACTGCTGCTGCGGTCATCGGTGACGACCGCTTGGGTTGTATAGCCTGCCATCGCCGCATAGACGATGCCGTCATTATCGGCCTGGAGTTCTTGTATCCGCCGTACCTCCTCGGACTCGAGCTGTGGAGACGCCTGCTCTGGGTTCTTGGGGGCATGAAAAAGCCGATAGTGCCAGAACTGCCTACGGAGTTGGTGCGCCAGCTCATGGCCGAGAATAAAGGCCAGGCGCGCCTCGCCCAGCGCGGAGGCCTGATCACAACGGCCGAGTAATCGCTCCGGCACTCCTTTGGACAAAACAATCCATTGGTCGGGAAGGGCCATCGCCAGCAAGCTCCACTGTGGGTCGTGTTGGGTAATCAACAGCCGCGGCACGTTTTCCGGCCGAACCCCCGCGGCTCGGGCCACTCGGTTGAAGATGGTGTGGGTTTTCTGTACACACCTCTCCTCTCGCGGCGCCTCGCCATAGTGCTGACGCCAATACGCCACTTGATCGCGTGTGAGGGCTGCCGTGGCTGGGATGGCGGTCAGGAGTAAAAGCCCGGCGCTGAGTTTCCATAGGCAAAGCCAATACCCTCGCTTCATCTTAAGGCTCCAAGGAGACCCCCTGCGTAAGCTGGGGAAAGAATTGGAGTCGCTTCCGCAAGGAGCGACAGTCACGACTTAGTCAAGCGTAAAAGCTATAGACGTTAACTGAACTACCCTATATACTGCCTCCATTGTATTTGCTCTTTCTAAATCAGCTAGCGGTTCCGTGACGAAGGGTCACGGGTAAAAGTTGATCCTTAAGGTTGCTATACAATCGGCAGTGTCGTTTGGCAGTTGTTTGACAGCCATGAGGCTGGCTGCCTCTACGACGACTCCAGTTGCTGCTTGACGCGCCTGTTGCTGGCGCGGCCGCCCTCTGCTAGTGGGTTCGCCCACGGGGCTTTGGGCAAGTAAGGAGTACAGCATCGGCTCCCCTCTCGGACGTGAGAGGCCAGTCTTGGGAATCCCCTGGTGTAAGCTAGGGAAGGACGTCAATGTACGATCAATTGCTCAATTGATGTTGTAGCGCTTGCACCCGCGTACGCACCGTGTCGACGTCCTGCGCACGCATCGCCGGCTGTGTGATGAGATGGCGTATCTGGTCCAGCGTGTGCAAGATCACCGGCTGCACACCCAGCGGGGCCAGCACGCGCCGGAAGTACTGACTGGCCGGCCCTTGTCTCAAGACGGCTTGGTCACCGGCTTGAGCCGCTAAATACATATTCTCCAACCATGCCCCGGCGCGAAAAAGTACGAGTGCTTCGTCCTTAGGGTGATCTCTGTACGCCTCCTCATACAGGGTTTCGAAGAGCGCGAGAAACTGCGTCAACATCGTGCTCGTATAACGCTGACTGCGGATCAGCGTCTGCATCTCCCGGAGGAAGCTGATGAGAACGGGAGGGGCTTGGACAGCGCCCAACGCCTCGATGAGGCCTTGGAGGCGTTGGGCACCGTGTGCCGGATGCTCACTTCGCAGCAATGCCAGGGACTCGGCATACCCCGTGCCGATGCGAAAAAACCAAGCGGGCGCGGGCAATGGGGCCATACTATACTCTATGGATGGAGACGCCAAAATGGAGTTGGCCAGGACAAACGTCCCAAGATTCTTGTCGCGTTGCAGCTTGCCCTGGAGGCGATATGCCGGGCCAGGTTGCATGAGAAGCGCCTGCTCCGGTACACGCAGCCCGATAACGCCGACGCCCCACAAGCCGTTAAGCGTTAGGGACAAGAGTAGACACGTGGCAAGCGCCAAGCCCCATGCTCCGGAGAGTTGAGGTGTGTAGCGCAGCGCCCCCCCTCGGCGCGGCTGCGTCTGTGCCGCGCGTGCCAGAACCTGTTGGTAAAAACGTGGCGGCGCATAAATGACGTGTTCCAGAGTATCAAAAGCATCCTCAAGGATCGGATCGCGAGGGTCATCATTGGGTTTTGGCGGCCGTTGGTGCATACCCCTCATCCTTCTCGCTCGATACATGCCCTCAGTTTGTCCTCAATGGCTTTGAGACGCCGGCGGACGGTTGCTTCTGACACCCAAAACTGCTTGGCCAGTGCGGCACAGGACAGCTTTTCCCCACTATAGCGTGAGGTGATGAGCGTCCTTTCTCGATGCTTCAGTTCCTGCAAACAGGCTAAGAGCCGATCGACCCGTTGCTGCTCCCGCTGTTCGTGTTCATACGCCAGCTCTTGGCCTTGATGTCCGTCCTCTGTGCCATGCGCACTTTGGGCGATCGATTGCCGGCTGGTGTGCAGGATGACGCTGCGCCGCCGCGTATTGCGCCAGTATTGCTTGCATTTATTGCGCGCAATAGCGAAGAGCCAGGGGCGTATATGGATACGGCGGGCAAAGTCACGCCCCAGACGGATCATCGCCTCATAGGCCGCAACGAAGACGTCTTGGGCGATATCCTGGCCCTGAGCTTCGTCACCTAGCAGCGCCACACACAGGCGTTCGTCCTTCTTCCCCACTATTTTTTCCCTCAATACGTGATTCCCTCAAGCGCGAAATCCGTCAGAGATAACTCTGCCGTTGGCGCCAAACTCTTTGTTTTTCCATGTATAAAATTTTTCTGCTTTATCGGATTTATCTGATAACGATACGCGGTATCTTCCGACGGCAGTCTACCATGTCTGGACATTAGAAACATGAAGATTTGATGAGGATTATGTGGTGATTCCGTGGAGAATCCATGAAATTGGCCGCTACATCAACATGTGCATGTGTACTCCTGAGATGAGTGCATGGGATGGTAGTCGAAGTCGTCTACAAGTGAATCTTGGCCATAGAGTTGTAAGTATTCCCCTACGCACGAAATCCGTCAGAGATCAGCCTGTCATGCTCCTCTACGCCTCGGTTTTCCCAGGCATAAAAAGTTTCTCCCACCTCCTCCGCTGACTTGGTCGACTGGCAAGGGAATTTCTGGGTGTAGGCGCATTGAGGCTAGACCTTGCGTCGCTTGCCCATACGCGCCACGTCATGTTGACAACCCGTCGCGTCTCTCTCAGGACGTCACAGAAAGGAGGAATGATGCAGTGACCATGTTGATGTCTGATGCACGATGAGGACAACGATGACGTTTGTGTATCGGCTCCGGCTACGGAGCGGAGGACGGAAAAATGAAACGAAAGGAAATCGGATCATGCTGCAATCCATGCAACACAAAGTGGCGGCTGGCGTTGTGACCTTGGGCTTCCTCGCGCTACTTGGCGCGTCTACCGCACAAGCCGGGTGTATTGGGCGACCAGGGGACACGGATGACTATACGCTGGAAATGCGGTCGGGGGAGAAGATATCGATCGTGGTCGCTGGGCAATGGGATGGCCTCGACCCTGTGGTGGAACTGCGCAATCCGCGGGGACGTATCGTGCGGGAAAATGACGATGCTGGCCGTACGGGAAGGATCTGGGGTAGACGTATAGAGCCGCTCGACTCCCGGATTTTCCACTACACAGTGCGTCGGGGAGGTATCTACATCGCGCGTGTCAGGGGCTTCAGTGACAGCGTAGGATGCTATGTGTTTGCAGTAAAGGCAAAGAGAGGACTTGCGCAAGTACAGGGCAATGCCAACCTGCACGCTGCCACGCGTGCTGGCGATGAGTATGCCGATTTCGATGAGGACGGTGGCATCTACCTGCTCGTCGCTCCGAACGAGACGAAGTAGGCGAGGCGGTCTCATGGTTTCCTTGGGGGTTGTCACGTCGCCATGAGAACACGCCGTGCCAAGACCACATGAACCATCACGATGGGTAAGGTCGCAATCCGGGCGGATACTGCCTTACCCATTCCTGTCTCCTACCCCTCTCCTACCCCTTTTCAACCCTCTGGTGACAGACCTCCCGCATATCAGTTGCCAGTGCCCTTTTGCCTTTTTCCTCTAAACCGAAGTTCCTCCCGTGATTCGGCGACAACTTGTTGAAATAAAAACTCAAAAGCCTGAAACGAATTGACCTTTGTTCCCCTGTAAATCGCAAAATTTTCGCTCCTATTCTGCACCATGGGCTTGACATCGTCTGCAAACGTATGACCATAAGCCATGTCGTTTCAGGAGGTTGGATTGTTCCCATGTAAATGGACTTTTGAATTGGGCCAACCTGTTGATCTACTGAACCCTCCGCCTATTCTGCCAGGGGAACTTCGGTTTAAACGTCATACTGGCGTCAAGTGCGGCTCGGAAATCGTCCTGGCCCAGGACATAGAGGGCCACGTCCTCGATCGCCTGTCCCGTGGCATTGCGGGGATAGCCGGTCAGCAGGGCCGCTTCACCGAAAACCTCGCCTTGTCCCAAGACGGCAAGAACGTGTTCGAGGGGGCCATCGCCGCTTCTAATCGCCACCGTTCCCTGCCTGACGACATAGAATTTATCACCCTCCTCTCCTTGGCGCAGAATGACCGTATCGGCCGGGTAGCGTTCATGCGTCATTTTATCTGCCATGCTCGAAAGGACACTTGGGGTCAGCCGGCTAAAGACTGGGCACTGCACAAGAAATTCACATATCGTGACGGACGCCTCGACTACAACGTTGGATACGATTCGTCCATCCACCAAATTCATAATGCGGTCGGCAACATCTAAGAGCCGGTTGTCATGGGTCACCATGATGACGGTGACGCGTTCCGCCTTGGCGCAATGGTGTAACAGGGTGACCACGTCCCGTGTGGTTGCCGGATCCAAGGCTGCGGTCGGCTCATCGGCGAGAATAAGTTTGGGCCGGTTCACCAGCGCCCGTGCAATGGCCACACGTTGCCGTTCTCCGCCAGACATCGCATGCGGTTTGGCATGCAGGCGATGCGCCAGCCCGAGTTTCACGAGGATGTCCCTAGCGAGTTGCTGTTTCTCGTGTCGCTTATAGGGCCGTAGCTCGAGCGCCATCCGCACGTTCTGCAATCCGGTTAAGGATTCAAAGAGATTGTGGGCCTGGAAGATGAAACCGATATTGCGGCGCACGTCTACCCGTTCCCTATTGCTCAAGCCCCGCAGCTCATGTCCCTGGATTTGTACACTTCCTTCTTGTACGGAGCGCAACGCCCCAATCAACGATAAGAGCGTGGTTTTTCCAGAGCCCGACGGCCCTGTCATGATGCTAATTTCGCCTGGCCAGAGATCGAAACCAATATCAAAGAGCACCTGCTTGCGAAACTCGCCGGCGTCGTAATAGTGATTCAGTCGTCTGAGGCAGACGCTGATCTGATACTCTTCTGCAGCAACCGGGTATCGCACAGGGCAGGATGCCTCCGGTAATGGTTTAGGCGCCTCCGGAGGCAGAACTGACGAAAGGTGATGCTCGACCATCAAAACACCTCAGCAGTGTCAGCCGACAGCATACGACATGACGCCTCTGTTGATTTGTGTAACCTTATCCAAGAACATGGGCGAAAGGCAATGCCGCGGGCCGCAGTTTGCTCCGCGCCTTGCCGGACACATCCGGATGATCCATGCGGGACAAAGAGGGCGCGTTGCGGCGTGTGATGCGGGGTCGTATACTTGCGGGTAGCAGACACGGAACAGGGTGTGTTTCGCCGACGCCAGCAGGCGAGTTCAGTGTTATGAGATGGCTTTGTAGTGCGCGTGGCCGAGGTATTCGACGCGGCCTGACGGGTTACAGCGGCAGCGCGCAACCGCGTCCGCTGTAACTTGTTGTCAGGGGTTTTCTTGAACTGTTCTAGGCGTCTCTATACCTCTGTATTCATTGGTTCCAACAAACAGCTTGAACGGCGGCCCACAGGAGAGAAAGCCACGACAAACCCAAAAGCATGCGCTGTGGGCCGTCCATCTCCAAGCTTTTGTTAAGCAGGTTATTGCTTGAGTGTGACGGCGAGGGGCGGTTGGCCTTTGAGTGCGCTGACCTTTAGGATAGAAAAGCCGATGATCTGTCCGGCTTCATCGACTTTTTCCATCACTGCATCATTGTCCGTGTCTCGGAAGTACCCCTTCTTGTGGGCAAAAAGAACCTCAAGGTAATCCCCTTCCTCGTCATACCATACGCTTACGGCTTCTCCCATAGCGTCTCTCCTCGTTTGATCGTATCTGTATAGTATACCGTAATGATGAAGTTATCATCCGGCAGGACCTTGATGACTGTGCACAGGAATTTGCTCGTGATATGACCATCCACCCCTTCATCCGCAACAAGATTCATTACGGCTGCTCAGCAATGGGATACACGACATCAGCACGGAGCGCTTGCGCAGCAAAATCCAGCGCAGCGGTAATCGCTTGTTTCGTGAGACGCGGATAAGCCGCGATGAGCTGTTCAGAGGTTTCGCCCGCTGCAAGCTTCTCAAGGATGAGTTCAACGGTGATACGTGTACCCGCAATAACGGGTTTGCCCATCATGATTTCCGGATGACACTGGATAAGTTGATTCGTCATGTTTTACCTCTACATTATCCTCTTGTCCAGATGCCTAACTTCTAATTAGATCCCAATAATGGAATAAGACTTTGCCCCATTTTAGAGATCTAAGTCATTCGCCAAAGCCCCATGAGCAGAATTTGTTTCGCTTAGGCTTCAATTTTGCCGAATCAGGTCCCATATTGCAATTCGTAGTATATATCTCTTGTCTTCCACTCATGATACATCGCAACCTATGCAACAGAAGTTATGGCGCTGTACGCGGCACGATAGCCGGTATCCCGAGTTCCTGAACCAAGTGGGCAAACTGGGCGACATCCTGATCGATAACGCCCTCTAATTGCTGCAGTTGCGGGCTAATTCGACTCACGATATCATCGAACACGTGATATACCTGCTGCGGCGGCGCGAAGTCGGCAGCCGCCACGACACTGGTGAGTTCCGCTAACTTGGCATTGAGCTTGGCCGGGAGGTTGAGACGGTCGCGAGCGCCCTGGTAGTTCACCTGAATCAGTTCCTGCTCGATCGCCGACAATTTGTCCTTCAACGCCTCAGCCGCGTTCGATACGGCCTCAGCCGCGGCGTGATTCTCGGCGCGCTGCACCCATTCATCTACCTGCTGCCTGACGCTGCGCAGGCTGTTGATCGCATCATGGGTTTCCGACAGCTTGTCGCGAATGTTGAGGAGCAAATTGAACTGGGCGTCAAAATCCTCCCGTGTCGCGGCGACGCGCGGATCCTTGATGATCTCAAAGGTCTGCGTGTGAGACTCATCACCTCGTGTCAGGCGGACCTGATAGGTTCCTGGCGGGGCCAGTGGGCCGATCATCCGGTCCTCAGTGGTCTTATCATCAGGGACCTTGCGGGCGGCTGCATAGCGCAAGTTCCAGATGAACCGATTGATACCGGCTTCGGCTGACACGCGGGGCTCGGATGCTCCGTCTGCTGAGTGATGGCTGGAGAATGTCCGGATCAACTCCCCTTGGGCATCCAAAAAGCTGAGTTCGACGTCCGCTTCGGATTTCTCCTTAAGGTAGTACGTCACGATGAGACCATCGGGCGGATTCTGCCCCGCATCGAAGAACGTCCTGACGGTCTCGCCGTCCGGCCCCTTAGTTTCGGTGTAGGTCACCGGGGCGCCCATCGAGAGTTGGTAATTCTTCCCGGGCGCGGCCTTGCGGCCGCGGAACGGCGATGCTAGCCGGTAGGTGGTGCGCGGCTTCAACAGGCGCAGCGGCGTCTCCTGCAGATCGTCTGTGATCTGACGCAGTGGGGTGAGATCATCCAGGATCCAAAAGGACCGTCCATGTGTCGCCGCCACCAGATCGTCGTCTTTGGCAACCAGGTCATATACCGGCACTTTGGGGAGATTGGCCGGCATGGGTTGCCAGGAGCTGCCATCATCAAATGAGACGTACACGCCGGTTTCCGTGCCCACGTACAGCAGGCCACGGCGGCCCGGGTCTTCCCGGATGACCCGCGTGTAGTCATGGGTGGGAATGCCGCCGGAGATATCCGTCCACGTCTGGCCATAGTCGTTGGTCTTATACAGCATGGGGCGGGTGTCGTCGAGCTTGTACCGCGTCGCCGCGAGATATGCGGTGGCGGCATCGTGAGGCGAACTCTCGATCATGCTGATCAGCACCCATTCCGCTAAGTCGGCCGGGGTGACGTTTTCCCAATGCGCGCCGCCATCTCGTGACAGGTGCACCAGGCCATCGTCAGAGCCGGCCCAGAAGACGCCTTTCTCGTGGCCAGACTCGACAAACGCGAAAATCGTGCCATAGACCTCGGCGCCCGAGGTATCCAGGGTGATCGGCCCGCCGGAGGGTTCCATTTTGGTGACGTCGTGACGCGTGAGGTCGGGACTGATCGCTTCCCAGCTACTGCCTTGGTCGGTCGAGCGGAAGACGATATTTCCCGTCACGTACAGGACGTTGGGATCGTGGGGCGAAAACTGAATGGGATAGGTCCACTGGAAACGGTATTTCATGTCTTTGGCGCCATACCCGGTATAGACCTCGGGCCAGACGGTGACGATCCGCACCTGGCCCGTGCGGTGGTCGTAGCGCAGAAGATTGCCCCCGCCTCCCGGCGAACTGCCAATGGCGCCGGAGAACACGATATTGGGATCGTCCGGATGCACGGCGATATACCCGCTTTCCGAGCTGCCGACGGTGTAGCAGTCACCCCAGGGAATGACGCCCTTGTGGGTGCGCGAGGGCACGCAAATGGCGGAGTTGTCTTGTTGTGTTCCGTAGACGTGATAAGGAAACTGGTTGTCAGTCGTCACGTGATAGAACTGTGCGGTGAGCTGGTTGTAGATGCTGGACCAGGAGTCGCCGCCGTTGAGGGTGATGCAGGCGCCGCCGTCGTTTCCCTCGATCATACGCTGGGGGTTGCGCGGGTCGATCCACAGGTCGTGATTGTCGCCGTGGGGCGTGGTCACTTGCGTGAAGGTCTTGCCGCCATCAATGGATTTAAAACACTGGTAATTCAGAATCCAGACGGTGTCGGCATTCCGGGGATCGGCAAAGATGTGTTGATAATACCACGGACGGCCTTGCAAGTCGCGGTTATCGGTGGCCAATTCCCAATGCGCGCCGCCGTCTTCTGAGCGGAAGATGCCGCTGTCCTCCGATTCGATCGTGGCCCACACCCGGCCGGGTTTGGCCGGCGATACGGCCACGCCGATACGACCTTTGATCCCCTTGGGCAGGCCGGGATTGCCGGTGAGTTCGGTCCAGGTATCGCCCCCATCGGTCGACTTGTACAGGCCGCTGTCCGGTCCGCCGCTCGAGAGATTCCAGAAGTTCCGCCGGACCTGCCAGATGGCGGCGTACAACACACGGGGATTATTGGAGTCCAGCGACAGGTCGGCAGCACCGGCGTTTTCGCTTTTGAATAGCACGTGGTCCCAGGTTTTGCCGCCGTCCATCGAGCGGAAGATGCCACGCTCCGGGTTAGCGCCAAAGGCATGGCCCAGGGCCGCGACGTAGACGATGTCCGGGTTGTGCGGATGAATGCGGACGCGGGCAATATGGCGCGTGTTTTCCAGACCCAGGTGCGTCCAGCTCTTGCCGCCGTCGATGGACTTATACACGCCATCGCCATAGGAAACATCGCCGCGGATGCAGGACTCGCCCATTCCCACGTAAATGATGCCGGGATCCGATTCCGAGACGGCGATCGCGCCCACCGAGGCGGTTTGCAAATAGCCGTCGGAGACATTTTCCCAGTATAAGCCGGCGTCGTATGTCTTCCACACCCCCCCGGCGCAGGCGCCGAAGTAGAACACCGCCGGGTTCACCGGGTCCCCCGCTACCGCCACCACGCGCCCGCCCCGAGGCGGGCCGATACAGCGCCACTCGAGATCGTTCAGAAGCTTGGCATCCATGCCATTGGACGACGGCTGGCCTTGCGTCATATTCGTCCCTCTCACACCTCATCGATTTACGATTGGGTTACGATGGTGGGGTCTGCATCCTGAGTTTTTTACAGACAAAACACGACATCTACACGCCATCGCTTGGATGGATGTCGGAACCAGCCTGTTATTTTCTCACAGGGCCGTTCCCTGTTCAACCGGCACACGGTATGAAGACGCTTGCTCGCACCGTACAAGCGTGATAGGGTGGCGCCCGCAGAGGTCCGATAGAAGTTCATCCTGAAGCTGATTTCGACCAGGAAGGAGTGGTTGTATGTCCAGAGAAATGCAGGCTCAAGAGGCCGGACTTTCCCGGCGTGAATTCCTGGCCGGCACCAGCGGGGCGCTGGCCGGGGCCGCCGTCCTCGGCCTAGCTGGCAAAGCCGAAGCCGGCAAAAAGCATCCCACGCGCGGCGGCGAGCTCCGTTTTGGCATGCGCTCAGACTCTGTCGCGCTCGACCCGCATCGGAATATCATGTACCTGACGTCGCACCCGCTTGGCGCCACGACGCAGGGCCTGCTCGATCTCGATCTGAAATGTCGTCCCGTACCGGGTATTGGCTACGAATGGGACATTTCAAAAGACCTGAAGACCTATACCTTCAAGATGATCAAAGGCGCGACCTTCCACAACGGCCGGGACATTGATGCCGCGGCGGTGAAGTGGAATTACGAGCGCATCAAGGATCCCAAGATCGGCCATTTCTTTACCCGCTCCGCGCTGGAAAATCTGAAAGAGGTCGAGGTCGTTGACAAATACACCGTGCGCTGCCATCTGAACCATCCCGATGCCACGTTTCTGGCCAACGTGGTGTACTATCCGTGCAACCTGATGGCGCCCGATAGCGCCGAGCAGGCGGATACCCATCCGATCGGCTGTGGTCCCTTCAAATTTAAGAAGTGGGACCGTTACGACGTCACCGTTCTGGAACGCTACGAGAATTACTTTGAAACCGATGCCGAAGGCAACAATTTGCCCTATCTGGATACCCTCATCGGGCGTCCCAAACAAGATGATCGTGTGCGGCTCACCGCTCTGCGCACGGGGCAGGTGGATTTGATCGATAATATGGCCTATGCCGACGCGGCGGAATTTCCCAAGAAATATGCCGAGCAGTTCCAGACCTGGGACGTGCCGACCCTGGGCACTTCTTTTATCACGTTTAACCTGGAGAAAGGGCCCTTCTCCTATAGCCATGCAGACGGCAAAAGCCTGCGCCAGGCAGCGGCGCACGCAATCGATCATGAGGCGATTCATAACGCCGTATTTTACAAACGCGGCGACCTCGCCTACGGTTATTTCGCCAACGTCAGCCCCTGGCATGCGCCTGGCAAACCCTGGCCGGAATTCGACCCCGAGAAAGCGAAATCCAAGTTGCAGAAGGCCAAAGCCATTGGCACGCCGATCACGCTGTACGCGCCCAAATCCTGGCCTTATATGCAGCAAACCGGTGAACTGCTGCAGGCCATGTGGACCGAGGTTGGCTTTAAGGTGAAATATGAGATCTTAGACTCGGCGATCTTTCGGCCCAAAATGCGCTCCGGAGACTTTGACGCCCTCTCCATGGCCGGCGCGTATCGTTTCGACCCCGATGGCTGGTTCTCCAGGCAGATTCACTCCGAGGATTCGACGACCAAAAACACCTCGCGTTTCCGCAACGAGAAGGCTGACCGGCTCATTGAGGAAGCGAAAGCGACATTGGACACGAAAAAACGCCTGGGCATGTACGCCGAGATTGAAAGCATCATCAATCAAGAGCTGCCGATCCTCTACATTCATCATTTGACATTGTTGGAAGCCGGCGTGAAGAACATCAAGGGCTATCAGCCAGCCGTCTCCGGCGCCTACTGCACCAAAGGCGGTGGGCTGCGGGCTACCTGGATGGCGTAGCGCGACATGTCCGGTTGCCACATGCATGGTCTGGGAGTGAATGATGGGCCGATCGGCTCACTCCCGGGCCGGTAGGCATTGGCGCTGATGAGTTGAAGAATAACAATGGGTTCTACCAGCCAAACCGCCCCAGAAGCCAAAACGACACGGGTCATCATCGATACGGATCCCGGAATTGACGACGCCGCAGCCATTCTCATGGCCTTGGGGAGTCCCGAACTCCAGGTCGAGGCGCTCACCACAGTCTTTGGCAACACGTCCGTCACCGATTGTACGCGCAATGCCTTGTGCATTCTCGAAGCCGCACATCGTTCGGACATTCCGGTATATGAGGGGGTTGGGAAATCCTATCTGGGCATGGAACCGGCCCTGGCCACCCATGTGCATGGCGCCGATGGCCTGGGCGATGCGGCATGGCCGCTCCCCGCGATCGCCGCGCCGCGCCGCCACGCGGTGATCGAAGTCATCGATCGTATCCTGGCCGCACCTGGCGAGATTACCGTTGTGGCCCTAGGACGTCTGACCAATTTGGCTTTGGCGCTGAGCATAGAGCCGCGGATGGCCTCGGCGCTGCAAGCGCTCATCGTCATGGGCGGCGCGGTCACGGTTCCTGGCAACGCCTCGCTGGTCGCAAGCGCCAACCTGTGGGGCGATCCGGACGCCGCAGATGTCATTTACCGCTCCGGCGCACGGATTGTGCAGATCGGTCTTGATGTGTGCAACCCAGTCGAATTTTCCCTGGCGCAGCAGCAGGATGTCTGGCGTGCGCAGAGTGATGCAACCCGGCTCTTGCAGGCCATGACGCCCTGTCTCTCACGTAGCTATCAACAGCGCGGTCTCTTGCACCATCCTGGCGGCGTCCGATACAACGATGTCCTGGCGATGGCCTACGCCATCGATCCCTCTCTCTTCACCTGTCAGGATTTGTATGTCCGTATCGAGACACAGGGGCAGCACACCAGGGGACAGACAGTCGCGGACCTGCATCGCCAGACCGGGGAGGCGCCCAACGCCACGGTTGCCCTAGGTGTTGATGTTGCACGGGTGCAGCAGCTGTGGATCGAACGGGTCAAACGCCTCTGATCGTGAAATATGACGAAGACCTAACGCGCGCCCGCGTCATTGGGCCAGCCAACTGCGTCACCCCGAGAGATGCGCCAAATGACGTACTGCGTTTCCCGCGTGGAAAAGGGACTGGTGGCATTATCATCGTAATGAACCTTGGCGAGCTTGCCGCTCTTCGCCCATTCCAAAGCATACGCAAACAGCTCGGCGTCTGTAATCGACATGGCGATGAAATGACTGCCTTCCCCCCCGAGCTGGATGATGATTTCGTTTGACTTCAATCCAAACAAACTCTTGGCGATTCCTCCCTTATTGGAGGCTTTGACAATGCGTCCCACGCGGATACCAGAAGAGCGCCGGATGGCAAAATCGGCTCGCATCTTTTCGTCGCCGAGCGCTTCCTGTTTGGGCAACGCGGGATCCAAAGGACCAATTTCCTGCATGATGTAATCCGTCCAATACGCCGACGCCACTTTGGTCCGCACCTGTCTGTAGCGGACGTAGACGGCTTTCCCGACATATTCCATGAGCTGCTCGAATTGCTTGGCATCAGCGCTAAAGGCCCAGGGATTGATGCGGACGTCCTTGCCGTCTCGGATGATGGTTCCGCCTGAACTGGCTTTGCCAAGCTGCAGCTCGCATTCCGTGGATTTTTGGAGGCCCAATTTTTTGGCTTTGATCGAGCATTTGTAGAGCACGCCGACGCGGATGCCTTCTGAAAACGTTCCCACGGTTGCCGCTTCAAGGGATTGAAACACCAGCACAGACGACATCGATACCATGACCATGCAGACGAGAATTGTTTTCATGCGTGTGACCCCGTTGAAACATGACGAAGCTGCTGTTGTCCAGGTATGTAACCGCTTATCCAGCGGGTTGGGCAAACCAGCGCCGGATCAGTTCGACTTGGAATATGTGGTTTGCAGTAAGTCGATCTGCAATCGTGATTCCTGCCTCTTCCCCTAATTTCCCTAAAATTGAGGATTAAAAATCTGACCCCGTTTGTATATTTCAGCCCCGGACGGACGCCGTGTCACCATCGAGTATCGGGATGGTAATTTTACGTTTTACAATGACAGCCGTGACGATATCGGAGAGCCAGCCGACCGCGTCGCCCGACCAGAAATGTCAGGGGCATGGCGCATGAATAATACGCTGCATGAATAGCCACTATAGAAGCGCGTAGAGAGCGTTGTCAATGTGGGGGGAGTTCTCACAATGAAGAATAAAATTCATCACACTCAGCGGCCAGATTTGGAGCAAGAATCCGTCATCTTGCTAAGTCCTCCGCAAATTCCTTAAGGAAGGCATCAAATGATAAGGGACTATGGCCCTAGGCCGATAGTCCCCACTCTGATTTGAGTTTAGAACGGCCCAATCGCCACCGGATCGCAGCCCGACCCTACCACCTCTTCACGCTGTATGCCGTGTGCATCATGAGCAATCATATCCATTACTTGCTTGAACCCGAGGTGCCCGAAGACCTACCGATGGAACCACACAACCACTTGTTAACCAACAAGTTATGATTAACTTAATGCCATTTGGCTCTGCCCTCATTTTGCTTCACCATCCATCCTCATGCCGGCTCTGCGACATGGGAAGCGGAATAATGCGGCCATCAGCTCGCACGGCCTGGGCCGGTTCATCACTATCCGTGCGCTGGGGCGGTGTAACGAGGACGTATTGACCCACGGCATCGAGGAGGGCACGAACTAGGGCAATGCCATCGATTCCCCGGTTGCGTAAGGCCTGCAACAAGGGCTCCAGGTGTAAAACCGGCGAACTCTCATCGGCCTCAACCTGGGTCGGCGGATAAAAAAAATTGCTCACCGATACGTCAAGCGCTTTGCTCAAGCGCAGCAGGATTTTGAGCGAGGGCAGTTGATCGCCCCGCTCGATTTTGCCAATATACGTCGCATTAATGCCCCCGGCTACTTGCTGCGCCAGGCGTTTCTGGGTCCAGCCCTGTTCGCGGCGGAGGCGCTGCTTTCGCGAGCCAGCTCCTGCTCGTCTCGGCTCATGCCATCCCCTTTGCCGCCGGCAACTATGTGACTTGCGCCCGATTTTCCTCAACCCCGCGCGCTTTGCGTTTGACGAGTAAATGCCAGGCCGAATCGGCTATCTCCACGATGCCTTCCATCGTCTTGCGATAGAGACGGAGGACCGGCACTTCATCCAGGGTGAGGCCGCCAGGATGGCGCCCCAGGCGGATTTCCTGACCGGGATGCATGCGCTGGATGGTCTCATACTGGCCAGGACCCGTGCCAATGAGAAACTCATAGTCCTTGTTGCCATTGACTTGTTCCAACAGCACAATGCTATTGAGTGGCTCCCCGTTTCGATTAAACCGTGTGGTGGCACAGCCAAACCGCGCCTTGATACGATCCCGATCGCCAAAAAGCGTTTCCAAGACCAGTCCTTTCGGTTTCATATCTGCGAGCTTCGGTAAGGCGATCGGTTTGAAAGGCCAGTGCTCCCGTTGGGCATAATGCTCGGTTTTTTCGAGCAACGTGACGACATTATTATTGATGGGTCCCCCAATCGAATGGGCCAAGGCCATTTGATACGCGGGCGTATCCAGCAAAATGCGATAATTCTCGACGACCTGCACCATCCCCGTGGCGCCCAAGGGATGCCCGCGTGCCAACAGACCACCACTGAGGTTGGTGGGGAAACGGCCGTGTGCTCCGGTAATGGTGTCATCTAGGAGCGCCGCGAGCGCTTCGTCACGATCCACCAAGCCTAAATCAACCAAGTTGACTGGCCCAAAGCTGCTGAATGGATCATGCATGTTGACATAGAGCTTGTAAGCCATGGTCCGAATGTCCGGCAGACCGGCCATGCCATAGGCACAGCGCGCCGCAATCACCGTGGCCGGGAAACTGCCGAATTGCCCACGGTCGGCAATCGTCGGCAGATCCGTGGCCGAGCCCACCCCCACGACCTGCACTTCCTGCGGTTCTGCCGTCAGAATACACGCCGCCACCGCATCGGACATCGGACAGCAATCGTAGAGGCGTATGGGATCATAATAGATCCAATTGCGGCCGCTCTTGGCATCCTCGTGATAGGTTTTCACCGGTAGCGGGAAATTGAAGTGGGCTTCGCTACGGCCAGCCGCAAAGTGATGCGCCCGTTGGGCCCAGTGCGCCGCTAGATCCATCCATTGCTGCTCATCCAGCTTGTGCGCGTGCATCAAACTCTTGGCCACCAGCGCCCCGCACGCCGGCATGGTGAGGCCGTATTCGGCCTCTTCCGTATCGATCACCCCGGAAATGATTTGGGTCGCATCATCCGTGGATACATCCGTCATTTTCTGGATGCCGATGGCCAAAACTCGCTCGTAACGGCCTGAGGCGACTTCGAGATAGGCATTTTCAAAGGCGCTCGCCCCCGAACTCGACGCCGTATCGATCAACACGGATTTGGCGCCACTGATCCCTAGAAGGCCGGCAATCTTCGCCGCCACGTTATCCATGTGGTTAAATGCAAACGGGTTTTGGCTGCCCACCACGACAGCTTCAATATCCTGACGCCGGATCGGACTCTTGTCGAAAATCTCGCCGACCTGTTGGGCAAGTTCGATAAACGTCAAGTCGTCCAGGTGCTTGCCATTATACTTCCCCACTCGACTCATGTAGCCGGCGGCGACGTACACCCGTTGGGGTTGGAAGACGATGTGCGACTCCCTCATGTTCGTATATTTCCCTGCTCAGAAACGGTCTCAATACCTGCCATGTGTTGCAGCGGCGTACGTGGTCTCATACCGGTCTTGCTCGGCTCCGTACGCACACATTCTCAAAGCGTTATCGGCAACCCAGAGGGTTTGAATAAGGCGCTGTGAGCCTCCTCGGCGATACGTCTCCCACCCCTAAAAACGTCTCATACCATAGCGGACTATAGCGCCACTTCGACGATCATCTCAATCTCAACCGGAATATTCATGGGCAATTGTTGCATGCCCACGGCCGAGCGCGCGTGGCGGCCAGCGTCACCGTAGAGCGCGATCAACAGATCCGAGGCTCCGTTGATCACCTGGGGATGCTTCGTAAAATCTTCCGTACAATTCACCATGCCCAACAACTTGACAATACGAGTGATACGATCTAAATCACCGAGCGCGGCTTTCACGGATGCCAGGCAATTCAACATCACCACTTTCGCCGTCTCGTAGGCTTGCTCCGTGGTGAGATCCCGCCCCACCTTACCCGCTATGATGGTGGACGCATGGAGACGGCGGGGCCCATGGCCGGAGACAAAAAGGAGCGTGCCGGTTTGCACCGTCCCGACGTAATTTCCCACTGGAGCCGGAGGTTCTGGGAGCATCAATCCCATTTCGGACAGCTTCTCTTCGATGGTCATGTGGTTCTCCAAGAAACGTGAGATATGGGAAAATAGTATTTATCTCAATCGCTTCCTGCAGTCAAGACGTTGTTGGACAGAGGCGGATATTTTGCTCATGGTGTCTGCTTTGGGAGGGAGAAAGTTGTGTTGGAGACTAAGATTTGCTCCCGGACGCCAAACATGGTAGGGTGTCGTTGGCATACGCCTCCTCTGCAACCGTCTTGCTTCCTCATTCGCCGGCATTGGCGCCACATGCCGCTATCCACAGGAGTTGGATATGGAACTCAAATTTTCCGCTGAAGATGAAGCCTATCGTCTCAAGCTCCGGTCTTGGCTGCAAGACCACATGCCGGCCGAAGCGATGCCGTATGACCAAGACGAGGCCTTCGCCTACCGACGCGACTGGCAGCGCCAGCTCTATGAGGGCGGTTGGGTCGGGATTCACTGGCCAAAGGCGTACGGTGGGCAGGGGGCGACCTTAGTCCAACAAGCGATTTATGCGCAGGAAACGGCACGGGCACAGGCGCCGCAACCCGCCAATGGGCTCGGGATCAGTATCGTCGGCCCAACGCTGATGGCGCATGGTACGGAGGAGCAGAAAAAACGCTATATTCCTAAAATCCTCAACGCCGACGAGATCTGGTGTCAGGGTTTTTCCGAGCCGAATTCCGGCTCCGATCTGGCGTCCTTGCAAACGAAAGCCGTCTTGGATGGTGACGAGTTCGTCGTCAATGGCCAAAAAATCTGGACGAGTCTGGGACAGTATGCCGACTGGTGCATCCTCCTCGTGCGCACCGATACGGATGCCCCGAAGCATCGCGGCATTACGTTCCTCCTCGTGGACATGCACAGTCCGGGCGTCACCGTGAGACCCTTGAAGCAAATCACGGGGCATGCCGAGTTCAATGAGACGTTCTTCGATAATGTCCGCGTACCGCGCGAACATGCCATCGGAGAGATCAATGAGGGCTGGCGGATCGCCATGACCACGCTGACCTACGAACGGGGCATCTCAACCCTGGCGACACAAGTGCGTATGCAACAGCATTTGGAAGCGATGACGGACTATGCCCGCCACACACAGCGCAACGGGCATACGTTATCTCAGGACCCCGTCCTACGGCAGAAGCTCGCTGAGGCGCACATACGGGTCGAAATCATGCTCTTAAACCTCTATCGCGGCATCACCGCACAGCTCCGCGGCCAGCCGCCGGGTCCGGAGGCATCTCTGGCCAAGCTGTACTGGAGTGAGCTGGACAAATCGATGCAGGAATTGGGCATGTCCATGCAAGGCCCCTATTCCCAGCTGACGCGGGAGTCGAAGCATGCCGTGCCGGGTGATTGGCAGTACAATTTCCTCCGCAGCCGTGCCGGGACCATCTATTCCGGAACCTCAGAAATCCAGAAAAATATTATTGGCGAACGCGTGCTGGGATTGCCGAAAGGCTAAACGGACACGCCATATCCCCGCTGCAACCGCTCGCTCCCTCGCAGGACGCGCGCCAGGGTCCTGTGAGGGGTAGACGTATGGCAGTCATAAGCGGGCGCAGTTTCGCTCCTGACGCTCTACGCATGTGTATGCAACCACAATCGTTTGCGCAAAGACAGAAAAAATGCTAGGGTATACTATCTCAAACCCTTGCATGTTGCTAAAAAAGACCTTCATAGATATATCCGAAGCGCTCTATATTCAAACCATGCATATACGTTGATGTTTGAGGGTATCACTCAGTTCCTGTGCTAATCTATCATTTCGGCATACAACACTTTGCACTCTGAAAATAAAGGAAGACTCTATGACCCATGAAGAAGTGTCAGAGACGAAAGCCCAAGCCCTGCAGGCGCTCGGGTTTTCCAATATTGCTCACATACATTGGAACTTGCCAACCGCGCCGCTCTACGAAGAAATTACGCGGCGGCGCGAAGGCCTGATTGCCCATAATGGACCGGCAGTCGTCTACACTGGGGAACACACGGGACGGTCACCGCGCGATAAATTTCTGGTGGAAGAACCGAGTAGCAAGGATCTCATCTGGTGGGAGGGGGACAATCGCCCTTTTACGCCGGAACACTTTGCATCGCTCATACATCGGATGTTGGCCTACATGTAGGGCAAAGAGATGTTCGTGCAAGATTGTTATGCTGGCGCCGATCCGGCCTATCGCACCAACATCCGTGTGATTACGGAGAGAGCGTGGCACAATCTGTTTGCCCGCAATATGTTTATTGTCCCGCCGGCGCAAGACCTCGCGACCTACGCGCCCGAATATACCATTATTCAGGCCCCGGACTTTCGCGCCGATACCCGCATCGATGCGACCAACTCCGAGACCTTCATCATTATGAATTTCGCCACCAAACTCATTCTCATCGGGGGCACCGCATACGCCGGCGAGATCAAAAAATCCGTCTTTACCCTACTAAATTACTTGTTGCCCCAGAAACGGGTGCTGTCCATGCATTGCTCGGCCAATGTGGGGGCGGACGACGATGTGGCCCTCTTTTTCGGCCTGTCAGGTACGGGCAAGACGACCTTGTCGACGGACCCGAAACGCCGTCTGATCGGCGATGATGAACACGGCTGGAGCGATGATGGGGTGTTCAACTTCGAGGGCGGGTGTTATGCCAAGGTCATCCGCCTGTCGCAGACCTCAGAACCGGACATTTATAGTTGCACCCGGCGGTTTGGCACCGTTTTGGAAAACGTCGTCATGGATGCGCGCAGCCGCCGCCTCGATCTCGATGATGACAGCTATACCGAAAATACGCGCGCCGCCTATCCCATCAGCCATCTGGACGCCTTTGTGCCGAGCGGACGCGGCGGCCATCCGAAACATATTTTTATGCTCACCTGTGACGCTTTCGGCGTCTTGCCACCGATTGCCCGGCTCACGCCTGAACAGGCGATGTATCACTTCGTCTCGGGCTACACCGCCAAAGTCGCTGGCACGGAACGCGGCTTGGGGAGCGAACCGGAGGCCACGTTCAGCCCATGCTTTGGTGCGCCGTTTATGGTCCTGCATCCCGGAGTGTACGCCAATCTCTTGCGGGAGCGTATGACGGAGCACGAGGTGACCTGCTGGATGGTCAACACCGGCTGGAGCGGCGGCCCGTACGGCGTGGGGCAGCGCATGCCCATCGCCTATACGCACGCCTTTTCCGTATCCGCATCCCCACGCGATGCCCGAACGTACCGACCGAGATCCTGCAACCGCGACATACCTGGAGGGATACCGCCGCATACGACACGACAACGCGCCAATTGGCCCATAGCTTTCACGACCATTTCAAGCCGCTGTCCTACGGCATGGAGGAGGCGGTCCAGGCTGCGGGTCCGAAGATTGATTAAAGATCACGCTGCGTTGGGGCGGCTGCGGTGAAGACACGTTAACATCAGGGAGTATCAATCGCTGTGGATGAGAAGAAGCGGCCGTTCGATTGGGGGACTGTATTTAGCATCCTAGCCTGTTTCGTCTTAGGCGCTGGCCTGTTTCTCTTCATCCGCAATAATGCCTTGTTCGCCAACGGCGGCCGCAATCTCTGGCATGCCGAATCCCTCATGATGCTAGGCGTGCTGGGGATACCGTTTATTCTGATGCTGCTGCATTTGGTACGCCACTTCGCCCTCTCACGCCCCTCGCGCTCCTGACGTTTCAGATCAACTCCTCGCCGCGGCCAAAGGCGGCGAATTCCTCCTCCAAGAGGGCGCGTGCAATGATCAGTTTATGGATGGTTGGCGTGCCTTCTTCGAGCCAATTCAAACGGGCATCGCGGTAGAGCATTTCAATGCGGTTCGATTTCAGGTACCCAATGCCCCCATGCACGAGCAGCGCCTTATCCGTGACGCGTCCGACGGCTTCCAGCCCAAACAATTTACACATGGAAGACTCTTCCGGAACGCGCTGGCCGGCATCGTGCTTGCCGAGCGCATCGAGAATGATATGCCGCAGGGCATACACATCTGTCGCCATCTCGGCCAGATAACCCTGCACCGCTTGCCGCGTGGCGATCGGCTTGCCAAAGGTCTCGCGCTGCTTGGCCCAGTCGACAGATAATTGCAGCGAGCGTTCGGCTGTGCCCAAGGCCGACACCGCAATGAAGACACGGCTAATCTCCAGAAACGATAGCAACTGCTCTGCGCCCATGCCCGGTTGACCCAAAACATTCTCCACCGGCACCGGCACGTCTTCAAATATCAACCTATCGTGCGAGCCGCCGGCGCACCCCATCGTATGTGCCAACGGCTCAATGGTGAAGCCCGGCATACCTCGCTCGACCAACACCACACTGAAGTCGCGATGGCTGCCGTCGCGCTCCTGCGTAAAACAGAACACGGCGAAAAGATCGGCCTCGCGAGCGTTCGTAATCAAATGCTTGCGCCCATTGAGCCGGTACACATCGCCTTCGCGCACCGCATAAGATTTGCTGTCGAGCCCGGAGCCGCTGTCCGGTTCCGTGAGACCGAAGCACACCAGTAGATCACCTGTCGCCATGCGCGGCAGGTAGAGCTGCCGCTGCTCCGGCCGGCCGGTTTCAATCAGGTGGACGCTGCTGTTATGCACATGCAACTGAGCGCGAATCCCCCCGTGGACCTTGGCCAATTCCTTCAGTACAGGCGCATATTGCACTGTATTCAGTCCCAATCCGCCATACGTCTCCGGCACCAGACAATCGAAGAGATGATGCTGGCGGAATTTGGGCCGCAAGTCCTCAAAGGGAATGTATTCGTCCTTTTCGATTTGGGGCACGAGCGGATCGATCTCACGCCACAGAAACTGTTGTACATCTTGCAGATAGGCGCGATAGGCCGCCTCAGTCGGGAAAATCATAATGGGCTCCGTACTTAGCTATCAGCTATCAGCTATCAGCTCAAAAAGAAGATACCGGATTTCTTCTTCCAACGTTTTAGCTGACAGCTGACAGCTGACAGCTGACAGCTCTTCATTCATCAAGCACCTGCTTTGCGATTGTGTTGAGCTGTATAAATGACGTACCTTCGTAAATCTGGCCGATCTTGGCATCGCGGTAAAATTTTTCCACCGGGGCATCGACAGTAAAACCGATGCCTCCAAAGACCTCTACCGCCCGCGACGTCACCCGCTCCGCCACTTGCGCCGTAAAATACTTGGCCATGGCCGCCTGTTGCAGAAACGGTTCGCCCGCGTCTTTTAACCGGGCCGCATTGTAGACCATGAGCCGGGCGGCCTCCAATTCGGTCGCCATCTCCGCCAACTGAAAACGCACCGCTTGGAAATCCGCAATCGGTCGGCCAAACTGATGACGCTGTTTGGCATAGGCAAGGGCGGCATCCAGAGCGCCCTGGGCAATGCCGACCATTTGTGCCCCAATACCGATACGGCCTTCATTGAGCGTTTCGATGGCGACTTTGTAGCCCTGTCCCACGTCGCCCAGGACGTTCTGCTTCGGCACCACACACTGATCCAAAAGCAACTCACAGGTACTGCTAGCCCGGATGCCAAGCTTCTTTTCCGCCTTGCCCACAGTGAAACCGGGAAAATCGCGTTCGACGAGAAATGCCGTAATTCCCCTATAGCCCTGACTCGGATCGACATTGGCCATAATGATGTACAGGCGGGCCTCACGAGCGTTGGTGATCCACATTTTGCGGCCGTTGAGAATGTAGTGATCGCCCTCCAACGCCGCCCGTGCCTGCAAGGCAAACGCATCACTTCCCGATCCCGCTTCCGAGAGCGCATACGATCCGATGGTCTGTTGCGCCAATTGCGGCAAATACAGCTGTTTTTGTTCCGCCGTCCCCCAGCGCAAGAGGGCGTTGTTCACCAAGGTATTTTGCACGTCCACGAGCACGCCGACGGACGCATCGACGTGTGAGAGTTCCTCGATCGCCAAGCAGGCCAGAAAAAACGAGCCGCCAGAGCCGCCATATGGTTCCGGAATCTCAATGCCCATGAGACCCAGTTCGAACAACTTCGGCAGCAGCTCCGCCTCATACTGCGACGCCTCATCCATGGAGGCGGCTAGGGGCGCAATGGTGTCCTCAGCAAAGCTCCGGATGGCGGAACGAAATAGGGCTTCTTCCTCACGCAGGCTGGTCAGTGGCTGGACCACCGGCATCACTGACGTACTCATAGCCTTCCTCCCCACAATCGTATGGTCATGTTGTCCCCGTACTTAAAATCCCCAACTGTGAACCTTCTCCGGCACGATGCGTACCATGACGCGATTCGGCGGAAACACTGATCCGCCCCAGAGCGTTGCCAGGTGCGGATCATACTTGCGTAACAGGCGGTCGACCACCGGTTGGATCGCCGCCGCCTGCTGCAGAAAGACCACATGCCCTTGGATGGTTACCCCACAGACCTCGGCACCGCGTGTACCGGTTTCAGCCACCACACACACCCGGGCATCACGGTGGAGATTGCGCACCTTTTGCGTCGTCGCCTCGCTGATCATATAGAGCGCATCCGGACCGGCAACGAACCACATGGGCATCGCGAGGGGCGCCCCATCTTTTTGCACCGTCGCAAGGATAACCACCTCTTTGCTGTGGAGAAAGGTCTGGACAGCGGCATCGGCAAGACTGACAGGCATAACGTATCTCCCCTTGACACTCAGAGATCCGTGATGGGCGGGCATGATATCTATGAGTGTAGCGCATTCTTCATGGGCTTTCAGAGAGCGCTTCGACTGACGCCACCGCAAAACGTCACTGCGCGGTTCGCAACCTTGAGGGATTCAAGGTTTTTTTCTGTGAGCCAGAGAAGTATCGGCTAAGGCATCAGCGGCGCACAGAGAGCAAAAACGGCACTGATGGTCAACATGATTTGCCTGCACGGCGGGCATCCGGTATGCTTTTCCCGTCAGATGCTCATGCACGGCGGGGAGCCGACCCGCCGCGACAACGCAAAGGGGGTCCTACCATGCCAACGACACCGGATGCTATGATCGCTGCCGCCAGGGCTGCTGTGCCATCGCTGACGGCGCAGGACGTGCAGGCCAAACTTCAGGCAGGCGAGTCGATGATGATCCTCGACGTACGCGAAAAAGAGGAATACGACGAGGGTCATATTGCCGAAGCTACGCTGTTACCTCGAGGCCTCTTGGAATTCCGCATCGGCCAGGTGGCGCCCGACAAAGCGGCCAATATTATTTTGCATTGACGCCGTGATGCCCGCGCTGCCCTGGCAGGGCAGACATTACAGCAACTCGGGTACACCCATGTGGCCTTTATGCTTGACGGTTTTACAGCGTGGAGTGCTGCCGCTCTCCCCGTCGAGGGAGACCCTCTGCCTCCTTCCTAATATCGCGCGAGTACGACGCCATACCAGGACCCCATCAGCTGCAGCATTTTTCTAGAGGAAAGATACTGCAGCCATGGTGTACAGAGGCGGAGAGAGCGCCTCCACACGGCGCCTCGAAGCCCCGTGCGACAGCCGTTGTGCCCAGGGCTCCGGCCTCGGGACGTCCCGGATAGGCGTGCATTGCTTATGGAGAAGAGCGTGGGCTTGCTTCGGCATCGCATGCAGCACGTTGTACAGCAGCTGATTCATTTTGCCACTGCCGCTCCATGGCTGACGGTGTCGCTGGCCATTGCCCTGGCAGGTCTGGCTCTCTGGTATACGGTCACCACATTGGATTTCGCCACCTCACGGAATGCCTTGGCTTCGTCGCGTGCCCGCTATATCCAAGCTTACGACCACGTCAAACAAAACTTTGGCTCGCGCGATGATATTGTCGTCGTGGTTGAGCCACCGAATCTAAACCGAGGAAAACAATTCGTGCAGGCGCTCGGGGCGCGTCTGCGCGCCGATACGCAACACTTCCAAGACGTCATCGAGACGATTGACACGTCCAGCCTGGACGGCAAAAAACTACTCTATCTGTCACCAGACGACCTTCACACCCTGCACCAACGGCTCGATGATGCGCAAGACCTCATTCTCGATTTAGCCGACACGCCAGGGTTGATCCCCTTGCTGACCTCGATCAACCAGGAAATCAGCCGGGCCTTAGTCGTACACCTCACGAGCGGGTTGCTGGGATCGTCCGATGCCACCTCTACTGACGCCTCGGACACCGAACCGGCGCAGACGTTGGATATCACATTTCTCTCCGCGCTCTTCAACGAAATCGATACCGCCCTGGCAACGCCAGAGACCTACACGTTTCATTCGCCATGGGCAAGCTTTTTTCTCGATAATGACGAGGTCTTCTCGCAGGACAGCTACCTGACCTCCAAAGACGATCGCTTCCTCTTCATGCTCGTGGACGACCGGTCTCCTCGCGGCGGCTTCGTACAACACGCCGCACCTCTACAAGCATTGCGGCAGCACATCCAAGAGGTGCGCCGCCAGTTTCCCGATGTGCATGCCGGCGTCACGGGCAGCGATGCCCTGAACAACGACGAAATGATCACGGCGCAGCAGGATACGCTTTTGGCCACGGTTTTCGCCCTGATCGGCGTGGCCCTGCTCTTCGTCGTGGCCTTCCGGCAAGTCTGGCGGCCGCTGCTCGTGGTCGCGATGCTCATTCTGGCGCTCTGTTGGACCCTGGGTTTCACCACTCTGACCGTGGGGCAATTAAATATTCTCTCGATCTCCTTTTTGCCGATTCTGATCGGCTTGGGCATTGATTTCGGCGTGCATCTCGTGGCGCGATATGGTGAGGAACGCGCCACGCAGCAGGATTTCGATACCGCGCTGGCGACCGCTTACCGCTACACAGGTCCCAGCGTCGCCGCCGCGGCGGTGACGACGGCGTTAGCGTTTTATGCGGTCATACTGACGGATTTTCGGGGGCTCGCCGAGCTAGGCTTTATTGCCGGCTCGGGCATGCTCCTGTGCCTCCTGGCCAGCTTTACAGTGCTGCCGGCCATGCTGGCGCTCCGTGAGCGCCACCGGCACATTCCCCCAGGTGTCTGGCAAAGCTTCGAACGCGACCCGCTGCGCGGCTTGATGCGCTGGCCATGGCTGACGGCGGGTATCCTGGGTCTCGCCACACTCATGGGTCTCTGGCTCTTGCCACTGCCACAATTCGATTATAATCTCCTCCATCTGCAAGCGGAAAACACGGAATCGGTCATCTGGGAAAACCGCCTCCATGAGGGTTCGGGACGCTCCTCATGGTATGCCCTGAGCGTCGCGGAATCAATCGAGCAGTTGCGCCGAAAGCAGGCCCTCTTCGAGTCACTGCCCGTGGTGGATGAGGTCAAAAGTGTCGCTTCGTTGCTGCCGGAAGATCAAGACGTCCGCTTGCCCCTCGTCAAACAGCTGGCGCCTTATGTGGAAGATATTGAGGGCGACTGGGAAAATCCGGAGCCGGTTGATCTCGACGAATTTGATATCTTGTTACAGAAAATTCGCTTTAAATTGCAGAAGGATACGAAGGACTGGGCGCCGTCCAAGCGTCCCTCGGAAGCCGCGCTCACGGCGGCCCGTGCCGCGCTGCTGGCGGTCCGAAACCGACTGCAAGCGATGGACGTCGATGCCGTCCTCCGTTCTCTCACGACCTTTCAGCAGTCGTTGATCACCGATTTTGCCGACAAACTGGCTCTTTTGCAGCAGAATGTCGAGCCGACGCGCATTACCTTCGATGATGTTCCGATGTCGTTACAGCAACGCTTTGTCGGCCAACAAGGCGGGTATCTCTTACAGATTTTTTCCCGTGACAACATCTGGGAACGCGAGGCCATGCAAGCCTTTGTCATGCAACTGCAGACGATTGATGCGGACATCACCGGACCACCGGTGGTGGCCTTTCATTCGATCCGGCAGATGAAAAGCGGCTATGAGCGTGGTGGATTGTATGCCCTGGTCATTATCATCGGGGTGATTTTGTCCCTGATGCGGCGGCTTAAACCGACGTTACTGGCGTTGCTGCCGATGCTGATTGGGGGCCTGTGGACGATAGCCTGCATGGCATTTACGAGTCTTGATCTGAATATGGCCAATCTGATTATTCTGCCCCTGTTCATCGGCATCGCCGTTGACGATGGCATTCACATGGTGCACCGGATGCTGGAAGACCCACGTGCTGCCGCCTCCCCCTTGGCCCACAGTACCGGCAAAGCGATTGTGCTTACATCGCTGACGACGATGGTGGGATTTGGCAGTCTCATGATTGCTCGGCATAGTGGCATCTTTAGTCTCGGCTTACTATCGACGCTCGCCGTCGGCTGCAGCCTTATCGCCGCGCTCGTCGCGCTGCCACTGGTCTTACACCTGCTCCCGGCAGGCCTCTTACAGCCGCCATCATACCCTCCCCCCCCAGGCACAGCCATACCGGATGCTCCGTCACCGTCCTAAATCGATTTGATGGCGACAAGATCGGTGTGCCAAATCGCGGTTTGGGGCCTCTTGCGAAGAGCTGATCGATGACAATACCTGCGGTCATTCTAGCGGTTGATGTCTTATCGCCCCCATGCCAGGTGGGAGGTCTGCCACTCTTGGTCCGCCATCTCAAGGAATTGCACAAGCTGGGCGTGCGCGAGTGTTATATCCTGGGCATGGCCGAAACGCGATACGATCTGCCAGACCCTGGCGTGCCGCAAGACGTCACCATATACCATATGGTCCACACGCCAGAGCAACTCCCACAGCAGTTACAGACGCTACTGGGCGCCGCTGGCGATTTTCTCTTGATCCGTGGGGAGTGGCTGATCGATCCGCGTCTGCTGGCGGCGCTTCTGCTGGCGCCCCAGCCGCAATGGCTCCAAGCGCCTCATGCAACGCCCCACACACTACCGGTAGCCGCACGCTTGTCACCGGCATTGCTACACGGCTGGGCTACCGCCGGGTTGGCGTCGTGGTTACAGGCGAGCCCGCCACTGCCTCCGGAGACCTTGGATACTTACCTGCCTTCACACCGTGGTCATAAGCCGTTTTATCTACAAGCGGTCACCGTACCGGTTGAGGCTGTCGCCGCAACTCAAACGCTGATCGCCGCGTCGCAGAAACAGGCTTTGGACCTGCCGGCTCTTCTCTTACACCCAATGTTCGAGAACCGGCTGGTGTTTGGATTGTGTCAGACGCCCATCACGCCGAACCACGTGACGCTTTTCAACGCTTTCTTGGGGGCTGTGATTGCTGGCTTGTTTCTCAACGGCTGGCTACGTCTTGGTATTCTCTTGGCCCACGTGGTCGCCATTTTCGACGGCGTAGACGGGAAGTTGGCCCGGACGACGTTGCGCACGTCACGCCTCGGAGAAATAGAACATATTATCGATTTTTTTGTCGAACAGGCGTGGTACCTGACCCTCACCGCATTTTTGGCTACGAGTACGAGTTCACCATCTGTCTGGTGGATCGGCGGTGGCCTCATGGCCGCCGACCTACTCGATAAACTCCTCTATATGCTGGGGCATATCTTGCTAGGAAAACAGCTTGACGAATTAGGGTGCTTCGACCGGCGGTTTCGGCTGCTTGGAGGCCGGCGGAACGTGTACCTGTGGATCTTGTTACTGGGGTTTTGGGCAGGGTTTCCGCCGCAGGCGTTGATCGTGTCATGTGGCTGGGCGCTGTGCACACTCACCGTACACAGTATGAGATTCGTGTATCATCTGAGACGCCAGCACCTGGTGACGGCCTAAACCAGTGGCTCGTGGCTCGTGGTGGGTTAGAAGCTTCGGGCCATCAACTAGCCACGAGCCACTGGTTTCCCATGGTGGATACGGGTGACCAATGCCAGACTGGTTTGCAACGTTTTGAGGGGTTCGCCAAGGGCGTGCGAGACCAAGCGGGCACAGCCCAGAGCACATCCGGGTTCGCAAGGTTTATGGTGATTATTGCGCTGCAAATCATCGAACGTCACCGCGTCCAACGGCTTGTGAAAGGCCGGATTTTGGCTGCAGTACTGGACGTCACCGGCCGCGTTGATATAGAGAAATTTACTTCCCCCGAGGCATTTCCAAGGCCGTGAGTCATCTCCCCGGAGCATCTCCTCCGCATGCTGACGATAGAATTGCATACCGGCGAAGAGGTCGTGTTCCGCCAACAAACGCACATACTGTTCGCCCTGAATGGCGATATGTCCTCCCGGCTCATGCAACAGCGAAAAACTGAAATCAAAAGGAAGTTCCGCAAGCAAACGCCGAAACTCCTCGTACTGCTGCGCGGTCTGCTCGGTCAGCACCGATTGCACCTTGACCTGAAACCGGGCTTCGCGGGCCAGCATGTGCAGCTTGGGCAAAACGGTTTTCAGAGCTTTATGTGACGAGGCCGTCGGCACAATCGAGTCCACGCTGATTTGCATCAAATCCAGACCCGCATCATTCAGCGCCGCCACGTTCTGCGATGTTAGTAAAAAGCCATTCGTAATGAGCACGACGATATTACCATGTGGCCGCTTGGCTTTGATGTACCGAATCACCGGCGCCAGCTCAGGATGCAGCAGGGGTTCTCCCCCTAGCAAATCGTAGACCATCACCCCCAGGGTATGAAGCTTGTCGATACGCCCTTGCAACGTTGGCAATGGCACAGGAGGCGCCCCGGAAATGAACTCCGTGCAATAACCGCATGAGAGATTACAATCGTCCGTGACGACGAGTTGCGCATAGATGGCCCGGCTGTCGAAAATACGTTTGACGCCTTGCATCAAAAATCCCGGTCCGGGCATGCTGATTCTCCTTGAGCCACGTTGAATGCGGAATGCGGAATGCGGAATGCGGAATAAAAGTCATCTTGCACATTCCGCATTCCGCACTCCTGTGTGGGTGTGTATCGGGGAAGAATAGTAGCATACCGTCTTGTACGCGGCTACCACCTCCCCAAGTTTTGCTCCTCATCACATGCTTGCGGCATCAGTCTAATTTTTACCGCAAAAAAGTCAGAATGCGTTATAATACGGGTCGCTATCAAGCTGCTCCGGCCAGGTGCCAGCGTCGTCAGGGAGCAATCCCAGCTATCGAATATCATGAATCTGAAACCTCCTGGCACCTGACGTTATTCGCTTACCGTTTCGTAGCCTACAGTTTTGTCTGATTGGCAGGCACTCAGTGTAGAGGTCAGAATGCGTGCAGACAGCATAGGGGTTGTGTTGCTCTCTGGGGAGCAGGGTTTGATCGACGTGGCGAGGGTGCCGGTGCTGCACCGGCTGCTGTTCAACGGCCGCAAAGCGGGTATTGACACCTGGTATCTACTGACCTGGCAGCATGCTTCCGGACTGGACGCATGTCTTGCGGCTGATCCTCGGCTCAGCGATGTGCCTTATCAGGTCTATGACCTACGAGAGACGAACGACACGCATCTGGCCGCAGCATTACCAGCCGATGAGGTGACCATTATATCGTGCACAGCAGTTTTCGATCATCGTGTGCTTCGAGCCATACAGACATGTGAAGGGTTGACACTCGGTATCATGCGGGCTGCGCAGACCCAGACCACAGGCACGGGTGTCAGCCTGTGTGATGGGCAGGTCATGGCGAGCACGACGCTCGACTGGCCGGCCTATCAGGCCATTGGGCTTCTGCGCTGTCCGGGCGCGCTCCTAGGACAGATGATACGGCAAACCCGGAATGCGATGCTCAGCACTCCCGATCCGTTGCAGCCAGTGCTCGCGGAACTGCTCGCGACCCCAACGGCTACGGTCAAGGCTCTAGAAGTCAGTCCACAGCAATGGTTCCCACTCACAGCGCCTTACCCCACAAGTGCAGCGCGAGTTGAAATGCAGCTTCTACAGCAGCTGGGACGAGACGGCGACAGCCCGATTGTACGCTGGGTGGCACGCCGTGTGTCCCGCAAGCTGACCCAACGGCTCATGCATACGCGTGTCAAGCCGAATCACATCACGCTAGTCTCTGGCGCGATCGGCATCAGTGGCGCCGTTCTCCTCGCGCAGCCGATCGTGCTGTGGCAATTCCTTGGGAGTTTGTTATTTCTCTTATCAACGATCATCGACGGCTGCGATGGCGAACTGGCCCGCCTCACATTACAGGAGTCTGCCTTTGGCGCCAAACTCGACGTGACGATGGATAACGTGGTGCATGGCGTGCTCTTTCCCGCCATTGCCCTGGGTCTATATCGCCAGCAGCACGACACCCTCTATCTTGTACTCGGGGCGTTCGTACTTGGTGGCGTGTTCCTGTCCATGCTGGTGTTCTTGCCGCATGTCTTGCGTCCCCAGACCGTCAGGACAGCTCAAACACGGCTCCACGACAGCCTCGCCAGCCGGGACTTTGCCTATTTCCTACCGATTCTGGCCGCTTGCCAGGCGCTGCAGTGGTTTCTGTGGGCAGCGGCGGTCGGCACATACCTTTTTGCCACGGCCTGGATGGTGATGACCTGGCGTCAACGGCAGCGGAAGCCCATTCTTCATAACCAAGAGCCTTCCTCTGTCTAGCAACGGTGCCGGACGTCCCGTGTCGTGCGGCGCCTGACGGTTGGCTCCTGCACACGCATCGGCCTGCCACGTCTGACGCCAGAAGAAAAAAGGGACTTGCTCGATGGCGAAAACAGAGCGGTTTCAGCCACTCACGACGCAACATACACAGCCTACAGCGCCTGTTCGGGGTCTCATTGACGCCACCCGCTTGACCGAGGATGAGACACGGCTACCGTGCACACTCCTCCGCATCGGTGGCATCACCCTACTCGAACGCCATGTACGCCTCTTACAAAACCTCGATATTACCAACATTATCGTGTTCATGGCCGAGCACGACGAGAGGCTCACAGCCGCCGCGCACCGCCTCGCGAAGCGCAAGGTATCCATCTCGTTTTATGTCGCCAGGCAGGCGCCCCCTGACGCCTTGACGGAGACGCCTGATGCGTGTGGGTTGCTCCTCGATGGCGCCGCGCTTGTTGACCATCGCTTGCCACAACAGCTCTTGCAGCGAGACAGCGACCGCATTGCCGTGGCGCCTCTGGCGCAACTGCCGGTTGCTGATGCGTCACGCATCGCACCCCTCTCTGCGGCTCCTTCCCCCGTCGCCTTTGCCGGTTGCGCTCGCCTCACACCTGGGCACCTGCAGCGCTTATGTCCGGAGACGCATGAGCACTGGTTAGAGACGTTTTTGTCTCAGATACTCCACTGCGTGCCCCATGCGGCCGTTCCTCTCGCGTCACTGCCGACCTATATCGCCTCGATGCGGCGTGACCTACCCTACTACTGGCTCCCCGTGCGTCAGCAACGCGACCATCATCGTGGCAAGACGATACTTCTCGATGCAGCACAAAAAGGCGTACTGGACTGGCCGGCCTGGTACGTTCATCGCCCCGTGGAAAAACGGATCGTGTACACGCTCTGTGAATGGCCGATCACGCCCAATCAAGTGACCGTCTTGTGTAATCTCGTCGCGTTTTGGGCCGTGTACGGGTTTGCGGCCGGACCGTTATGGGGAGTGCTTTTGGCGGCACTCTGCGTTGGCATATTAGACGGCATCGACGGAAAACTTGCGCGTGTCAAGCAGATGACGTCCCGGCTGGGCAAGCTGGAACACGTCTTCGATGGGATTTACGAGTACGCCTGGATCGCAGCCATGGCGTATCGGCTGGCCACGGCCGGCTACAGTACGACGCCTTATATCCTCTGCGGTGTCATTTTGGCCGTCCATAACATCGAGAAACTTTTACTGTATCGCTTTGAAAAAACTCGCGGGGCGCCGCTCGATGATTTCAGTCCCTTCGATCGTCGTTTCCGGCTCGTCGTTGGGAGGCGCAATACGTACATGTGGCTGCTCATTCCATTCGTAGCCGCCAATGCTTTCTACGCCGGTTATTGGACGATCACGCTATACGCGATCCTCACGCTAGCGGAACGGATGGGACGGATCGGCTTCCACGCGTTGCACACATCGAAGCGGAGACACGCGGCGCCCACGCCGCCGCCACAACCGTAGTGCAATGAATACAACGCGTTCATGCCGTATGCCGCATTCGCATAGCCCAAGCCTTTCGGCTTAGGCTATGCTTTTGTGAGCCTTAGCATAGGGTATCATGGACGGACACACGTAAGGAGAGAAGCCCCGTGAATGGTCGAAGGCAGAGGTGGCGTCACAACCTCATCATACGGCGCTCCAGCGTACTGACAGTATTCCTATTCACAAGTGTTCTTGCCGTGGGCGCTCAGCCACGCGACCCACGCTGGACCCTTGAACAGTCTCTGCAACACGCTTTGAAATCCAGCCCCGACGTGCATGCCGCCCTCGCTGAGAAACAAATTGCGCTCAGTCAACTCGGCCGTGCTAAAGCCGGCCGTCTCCCACGCGCCACCTTCACGGGTATTCTCAGCCCTATCACCGGCGCCGAGGGCAACGCCGTCAATGGCGATACGGACGGTGATGATTTCGGTCCCTTTAGTAAAGGCAAATTGGAAGTGGTGCAACCCCTGTATACGTTTGGACGCCTGCGCCACGAAATACGCGCCGCCATGCAAGCCGTCGCCAGCCAAGACGCTGCAATGGAACGCGCGCGCCACGCCGTCATTGTGGCTATCAAGGAACTGCATTACAATCTCGCCCTCAGCCACCAACTCAAAGACCTTCTGGACGAATCGCTCAAAAACTTTACCAAAGCGGTGGACAAGGTAGAGGAACGCCTCGAAGCCGAAGAAGGCAGCGTGACGGTACAAGATCTCCTTCGGCTACGCATCGGTCAGGCGGGAGTTGCCAAGGAAATCTTCACCTTGGATCGGGCCATCATCGTGACGCGTGAGGCGCTCAAGCGGCAACTGGGCCTGCCGCGGGAAACAGATTTTGCTCCGGCTGACACGCGCTTAGAACCAGTCGAACTGCAGTTGCAACCGCTTGCGTCTTACTTGCAACATGTCGACCAGCATCGGCCGGAGATCGCTCAGCTCACAGCGGGCTTGGCAGCGCGGAAAGCCCGCGTCAAGGCGGCGCGCGGCGCGTACTATCCATCGGTATTTCTGGCTGGCGGCTTTGAATATTCCGTGGCGCCAAACCGGGATGACCAAGACAGTCCCTTTGCCAGGGATTTCAATTTTTTTCGTGGCCCTGGCGTGGCGCTGGGTCTGCGTTGGCAACTCGATTTCTGGACCACGCACGCCACGGTGGAAGAGCGCCTAGCCGAGTTGAATCAGCTTGAAACGCAAAAGCTCTCCGCCGAATCGGGCATCGCTCTGGATGTCCAACGCCGCTATCTCGAAGTACAAGAACAGCAAAACAAAATACAATCTGCCCAGCAGGCCCGCAAAGCCGCGCGGGCCTTACTCGTTACGACCCTGACCAATTTCAACCTCGGGGTCGGTGAGGCCAAAGATGTCTTTACCAACTTAGGATTGTACGTCCGTATCCTAGGCGACTATTACAAAACGATCCGGGATTTCAATATGGCCGCGGCGAACTTAACCCAAGCGACCGGCCAAGAAGTCACGATCCTCCGTTACTAGTGCGCCTCCTGTCCATGCTCTCCACGCGCATCAACCGGAACCGCTATCCGGGGTTGCCGGTCTTCCTCCTGCTGTGGACGATACCCATGACACCGCGTCACCGGCAAAGGCGGATATTTGCGTAGCGTGGTATCCGTACGGGCCAGCAGACACATATAGAAGACACTGCCTCGTTTCGTTTCCGTCCGCTTGACATGTTGGCAGCTCTGACAGAGCCCTGGCTGCGTCATGGTCTCATTCTCCGTGTGTAAAGTGACATCTATGAGAAGCGAGCAGTTTACACCTGCATGCCATTATAATACCATGAGGCAACGTGACACGGGATATTCGCGACAGACAACGACGCAGAGGGAGAAGATCGTGCAAAAAATCAAAGCAAGCGTCATTGGCGCCTCGGGTTATGGCGGAGCCGAGGCTGTGCGGCTTCTCGCCACCCACCCACAGGTTGATATTGTGCATGTCACAGCCGAAACGCAGCAGGGTCGGGACATGTCCGCTCTCTATCCCAATCTGCGACGCTTTGTCGACCAGACGATGGTCGCGATAGATGCCGAGCGCATTGGGCATGATTCCGATGTCACGTTCGCTTCGCTGCCCAGCGGCAAGGCCATGCACATGGTCCTTCCTATCTTGGAACAGGGCAGTAAAGTCATCGATATTGCCGCCGATTTCCGCCTACGCGACGCCTCCCTGTACCCGACCTGGTACAAGTTTGACCACGTGGCGCCAGAGTATCTGGGCGAAGCGGTGTATGGCCTGCCAGAACTGCATCGGGACGCCATCACGCAGACGCGGCTATTGGCGAATCCAGGGTGCTATCCGGCAGCGGCCCTGCTGGCGTTGATTCCTCTCATGCGAGCCCGGCAGGTCCGGACGTCGGGCATCATTATCGACGCCAAATCCGGGGTTTCCGGCGCCGGCCGGGGCGGGGGCGGCGGTTTTGGCTACGCTGAGGTGAATGAAAATCTGCGCGCCTACAGTGTGATCGGCCACAACCACACCGCCGAGATTGAGCAGGAATTGTCCGGCATCGCGGACGCGCCTGTCCAGGTCATGTTCACGCCCCACTTGGTCCCCATGACGCGTGGCATTCTGGCCACGGTGTACGCGCCCCTCACCGACACCCTGCGGGAATCGGATGCCATCGGTCTCTACGAGGAGACGTATGGCGCGGAGCCGTTTGTACGCGTGCTGCACGATGCGTTACCCGAAACCAAAGCGACGCTGGGCTCCAACTACTGTGATGTGACGGTCAAAATTGACGCACGGAACCAGGCGGCGATTGCCCTGGCTGCGATCGATAATCTAGGCCGTGGCGCAGCCGGACAAGCCGTGCAGAACATGAACCTGATGTTTGGCCTACCGGAGACGATGGGGCTGGAATTCCCCGGGGTGTTTCCGTAGCCTTGGGCTTCACGCAGACGTCTGGACCCTATCTCTACCTCACGGTCTAGCGTGTGCGTGAGGATTTCTATGCCCATCCCTTACTACGTACGGATGTCGTGCGGGTGATAGAGGTAATAAGGACTTTTCTAGAGTATGCCTGCAAGGCATAACTGACCCGTTACACAAAGGAACGAAACGACATGAATGGTGCAGAAAGCCTCGTGCGCACGCTGGTCGGTGGCGGGGTGAACGTGTGCTTCACCAATCCCGGTACGTCTGAGATGCACTTCGTCGCCGCACTGGATAAGGTCGATGGGATGCGCTGTGTCCTCGCCCTGTTCGAGGGCGTTGTGACAGGCGCTGCCGACGGCTATTGGCGCATGGCCGAAAAGCCGGCGGCCACGCTCTTACACTTGGGGCCAGGACTCGGGAATGGGTTAGCGAATTTACACAATGCCAAGAAAGCGAGTTCGGGTATCGTCAATATTGTCGGCGAGCATGCAACCCATCATATCCAGTACGATGCACCGCTCACGGCTGATATTGAAGGCATTGCGCGGCCTGTTTCACACTGGGTCAAGACATCGACCGACGCCAAGGCCGTGGCGGCTGACGGCGCCGAGGCCATTGCGATCGCGTCGGCGCCTCCGGGACAGATCGCCACGCTCATCCTCCCTGGCGATACGGCGTGGAACGAGGACAACGGCGCTGTACACGTGCCGGCTAGGCCCACACGCGCTACCGTTGCAGACGACGTGATACGCCATACGGCTAGCGTTCTCGTGCATGGCGAGGGGACGATGCTCCTGCTTGCGGGTGACGGGATACGGGAGCGCGGCTTGGCGCTTGCGGGCGCCATTGCACACAAAACCGGCGCCCGTATTCTGGCGCAGGGCTCAAACGCGGTGTTACAACGTGGAGCGGGACGGGTGCCGGTCAACCGGGTGCCGTTCCCAGTCCCACAAGCACTTGATGTCCTCAAGGATGTAGAGCGCATGATCCTTGTCGGCGCAAAAGCGCCGGTCGCTTTCTTCGGTTACCCCGATCGGCCGAGTATGCTCACCCAACCCGGATGCGAATTTCACACGCTGACGGCGCTCGAAGACAACACGATCGACGCGCTCGAACGCCTCGCGGATGCGGTCAGCGCCAAGCCCGCGGATGCGCCCGTGCAACAGCCTTTCAAGCCGGACATGCCGTCGGGCGCACTCGACCCGGAGACAATTGCCGCCATCCTCGGCAATCTCATTCCCGAAAACGCCATCGTGATCGATGAGTCAGTCACAACGGGCCGCGGTTTTTATCCGCTGACCGCCGGCGCACCACCGCACGATTGGTTGCAGAACATGGGCGGCTCGATCGGCTATGGCATGCCCGTTGCCGTTGGCGCCGCCATCGCCTGTCCGGACCGCAGTGTTCTTGCCCTCGTTGGTGATGGCAGCGGCATGTATACCGTGCAAGCCCTCTGGACGATGGCGCGTGAAGGACTGAATGTCACCGTGGTCATCTGGGCCAACCGGACGTATCAGATCCTCAAGGGTGAGTTCGACAACGTTGGCGCTGGTAGCCCCGGGCACAAGGCGCGTGATATGCTCGATATCGATCGCCCAGACCTCGATTGGGTTGCCCTGGCCAAAGGGATGGGCGTTTCCGCCAGCCGTGTCAAGGACTGCGAGACGCTGACCCAGCAGTTGCAACGGGGCTTGGCAGAGGAAGGGCCGTATCTGATTGAAGTGGTGTTATGAGAGCGCGATACGCCGTATGAGGTAAGGAGCCAGGATCATGGCCGATGCGTCCATGTGGACGGACGATATCTATCGCATCCTGCGCGAGTGGGACGTGACGCAATTTTCTTATGTGCCCGATGCCGGCCATACCGTCGTGATTAACCGGTCGCTCGAAGACCCGGAGGTCCATTCTGTGCCTCTGACCACGGAAGAGGAGGGGGTTGCCATGCTTGCCGGCGCGCATCTCGGCGGTGCGCGGGGGGTCGTGTTGATGCAATCGAGCGGCGTCGGCAACTGTGTCAATATGTTTTCGCTCGTTAAAAATGGACAGTTTCCGATGCTGGTGCTCGTGAGTATGCGCGGGGATTTTGGCGAAGGGAATCCCTGGCAGATGCCCATGGGGCAGGCGACACAGCCGATCCTGGAAACCTGCGGATTTATCTGTATGCGTGCCGAGCAGCCTGAAGACGTGGCGTCAACCCTACAGGCGGCTTGTACCATGGTGTTTCAGTCCGGTCAAGCCGTTGCCGTATTGCTGACCCAGCAATTGATCGGCGCAAAAGCATTTTAAGGGCCTGGGCGGCATAAGATGAAAACCGGATCCGCGAAGGACGCGAAGGGACGCAAAGGGAAAAGGAATGGCCATGGTGAACGATATCTTCCGTGCCGGAACAACGGCGACGCTGAGTCCGCTTGGTGAACTCGACCGTTGTGTGGCGGTGCCGCAACTCGTAGGTGACCCGAATGATTTCCTGATCATTGCCGGTCTTGCCGGCACAGCAAAGGACACGGCGCATCTCTGCGAGCCGCATGCCAACTATTATGCCTGTGCCGGTGTCATGGGTGGGGCCACCGCCATGGGGCTCGGTCTCGCGCTGTCGCAGCCGACACGGCGCGTGCTCGTGATAACGGGTGACGGTGAATTGCTTATGAACGTGGGTTCGCTTGCGACGGTCGCGATTATGAACCCGCCGAATCTATCTATTCTTTGTGTGGACAATGGCCATTATGGCGAAACCGGATATCAGAAAAGTTATAACATCGCTGGGTGTAAATCTCGCGTCCATGGCAGCCGGAGCCGGTATTACGGCCGTACGGACGGTGACGCAGGAAGCCGACATCGCGGAAGCGGCTACTCTCATACGGCAAATGGATGGCCCCGCGTTCGTCCTCCTCAAGGTGAAAACCGACCGACCCGCCGAAGATGCGGCGTTCTCTGGACGCGGCCTGGACCAAACACCGCTTTCGGTAAGCGCTCCTTGGCATGGGCTGACGGTCTTGTCTGGCGTTATGTTTGGACCGCTGTCTGCCATGGTCAGCACACGGCTGGCACAGCAGATGGCGTCCTGTGCTAGTTCAGCGTGCATCTGCTTATCTTCCCTTTGATTTTCGCCCATTTGTCCGGAGAAATAATAGATGTCGAATTTTGTCGAGTTACGAAGGCGCTTCAGCCACGGTATTCGCGTTTCTATACAACTAATCCACAGATTTTCCACAGGACGAAGTCCATGCATTTCTCGTGCCCTGCATGCCTCTATCAAATAGCAATATCGCACCTAAGCGGAAACGCGAGCGCAATACCCGGCTAGTTTCACGTGGAACATTTTCCACATCTGTGGAAGAATGTTGGCAGCGCGTCACGAATGGCTGATACACGACATCAAAAAGGTAGTAAACCGAAACGGTTTTGCAAAGCCGCATCCACTAACGGTGGTAGGCAGGCCGCAGCGGTTTCCACAGCCATATCCTGTGTCACAATTTTAAAGAGCGGCGTGCCAGTCTTCACTCCTTGTGCATTCTCCACTAGGATGTCCACGACGACACCATCCACGGGACTTGGAAGTTCCGTAAACATTTTCATGGCTTCCAGCAATGCCAGGGTTTGGCCAACAGATACTTCCGAACCAACCTCGACAAATGGAGGGGTGCCGGGTTCAGGGTAATGGTAAATCGTCGCCTCCATAGGAGACAATAATTCGCCATGCCGCAGCATGGCCGGACGCAGGGCATCGCTCAGGAGGTGGTGGAGCTGGGAGACCGTGGCCGTATCGTGAAGATACGCAGGCCGTGTCAAGGAAAGGTCATCGTTGATCGTTAGCAAGGTATGAAGTTGGGTGTGCTCCAGGGCGTTGATGAGCGCACACACGACCGGCATAGGCGCCTGCAGCCAAGCGATGAGGTCTTGCAAGAGAGCCGCCGCCGCATCCGGCGACAGACTCGGATCGCTCGTCAGGAGAGACGCCAGCACATGCTCATACTCGGAGCTATGCGTCAGCTGGTCCATGGGCGTGCCGCACAACGCCGTAAAACGTGCAGACGACCTCGCGAGTACCTCCCACAGCGCCTCGGTCGTCTGCCGGAACGCCATGCCTTGTTGCGTTTCTTCCTCGTGCAGGGACACACCGAGTTCCTCGGCCAATTCCCACAACACCTCTAACGGCGCCAGCGGACGGGTTTCGGTTTGTCCGAGACGCTTCATATAGTACGCCAACAAGCGACTAGGATGCGCCAACCCCGTCTCCAACGTCTCATGCAACACGCGGGCAAATATAGCTGTATCATGTACCGCCGGGCGCCGCGGAAAAGTCGGCAGAAGCGACAGCACCGCCTGTTTCTGCGCCGTGACCACGGCCACAAGAGCCATCCACAGTAAACTCGTATCTGTGCGAAACGCCGTTTCCGGCGGTAAAGCGCGCATCAGTGTCAGCAAACCGAGCATAGGCTGGAGATTGGTTTGCAACTCGGGATTACCGTGTACTTGCAACGCGGTCTCGAGCGTAGCCATCAGGCCATCGAGCGTGGCATGGCGTGTGGTACCCGATACAATGATGAGAGCAAAATTCGCGTCATAACTGGGAACAATCCAGGGGTGATGCCGTTGTAGCAGACCACTGGCATCGATACGTACCGGGTCCTGCAACGCCGGAACGGGATCGAGGCGCAAGGTGTGTACCACGCCGCCCAGGACCGGGCTCAGATCCTCGTGCCAAGCATTCAAACGGACCTCAATTGCGTCCCCCACGCAGGTGATATCGGTTTGCCGAAAATCGAGCCGTTCGCCGGCGGCGACGCGCTGCTGCAGCTCAACTAAGCTGATGCGTTCCCCCTGGACACGCGCAATTCCTTCGGTAACCGCGTGCTCCACCTGAATACGCGGATTCACTTCGAGAAAATAGGCGTCACCTTGCTCATCAATGAGAAATTCCACCGTGGCGGCCCCGCGTAGCTGTATCGTCTGTCCCAAACGCAAGGCATCGGCACAAATGCGTTCGAGCGTCGCTTTGCGCTGCCGTAAACTGGTGATACGCGCCGCATGCATGTGAGGATTGAGCGCCTGGATTTCCACCTCGATGGCCGCCGGATGCAGGGCCAGTTCGATAAATTTCTGATAGCCATGGTTCTGCAGCGAACAATCCCGCGCGGCAAAATGGACCACGGTCTCGCCATCGCCAAAGAGCTGCACCTCCCAATGCAGCGGCCGGGGAATATTGAGTTCGAGCAGCACACCCTTACGCGCATCCGCCTCCGCCGGGGAAACGCCGATTTCCGCCCACAATTTGGTGAGGGCTTCGACGATGAGGTCGCTGGCCTGCGCTCCCTGTAAAGCCTCAGGGCTCAGGACGCGCTGACCTTTCCCACCTCCGCCAGCGGGATGCTTTAAGCGCATCGGGTAGTCGGGATAGCGTTGCGCCATGGCGAGCATTCGCCGTACGGTCTCGGCAGCGATGGCGTCCTGCGGATGCGTCTGGGCATAAGCGATCAGCGTATCATCTCCCGGAATGACGGGAATACCTAACTGCTTGGCAAGCGCAATCGCCGAGTCTTTATCCCCCACTGCGCGCAGCGTCTCCGGCGTGGGGCCGATGAACCGCATACCAGCCTGCTGCACACGTTCAGCGAACTCAGCACTTTCAGCCAGGAAACCATACCCCGGATAGACCGCATCCATATCATGCGCCTTGGCAATTCGGAGCACCGCCTCGACATCCGTATATTCCTGCACGTAATGTACGTGGTCCGCGGGGACATCGACGATCCAGGGAGCAGCACGTCGCCCTTCGGCGATCCATTCTTTCGACGATACAATCACATGCGGCTGTTGCCACTGACACCGCTCGTACACTTCGAGTGTCTCAAAGGCGATCGGACCCCGGCACACCAAGAGCGTACGCATGGTTTCCACAGGTATGGACGGGCTTGACAGAGACATGGAGGTGTGCTTTCTATCAATCACAAGGACGTATCACAGTGGATGGATAAGTCCACGTATAGTCCCGTGGCGCAGTTCGCGATAGAGATGGGGACACTGGTCTTGCAACACATGCATGTCGCGGGCCAACGCCTTCCAGTAGTCGCGATAGGCGGCATACAAGTGCGGAATATCGTCGACCAACTGCTGCCGCAAATCCTCCGGCTCCAAGGGCACGACAAAGTCTTCCGCAAAGGCCAGATCCATATTGAGATACTCGTTCTCGTAGCGTTCCTGATGCTGCTCCTTCACGGCCGCATCGCCTCCATCCGGCTCATAGGTAAAAAGTGGCCCGGCTTCCTTGCCCATGACGGCAATCTGCCCCGTCGTGAATCCATAATAGCGGCAGAAATGGGCGCGCACCGAGGTCGTGAGACTATCCATGGCACAGTAGGCTCCCCCGAACGCCTTATCGATAACCACTGATACCCGGGGTACCATGACGTTGGGATACATCATGAGTAGGGCGGCGCCCTTGGAGAGAATCTGGCCCTCCGATTCCGCCTGCGTGGCGATAAAGCCCGGCACATCCACGAAGGTCACGACCGGGAGATGATAGGCATTGGCGAGCTTGAGGAAGCGTGTCACCTTCGAGGATGAAGCTGCAGTCATGGAGCCCCCTAGCACCAGGCGCTGATTGGCGATGATCGCCACCGCAATACCGGCGATGCGCGCAAAGCCGACAACAGCGGACGAGCCGAAGGCTTCGTGATATTCCAGCCAGGTATCATCATCGACCGCAGCGTCGATGAACGTCCGCACATCCCAACTGGCATTGCGTTTGAGGCGGGCATTGTGTCGTGCTTGGGTCACAATCGCCCGCAGATCGGTGGGGATGCCACGCTTATCCTGAAATGGCGTCTGCGGCGCAAAATCCCACATACTTAAGGGCAGGTAGGAAAAATACTGCCGCACCAGGCGTGCCGCCGCCGGGTAATCCGGCACGCGATAGTGCGCCTCCCCCGATTTTTCCGCATGCAATTGCGCGCCACCCATTTCATCCGGGGTGACGATTTCACCCGTGGCGAACCGGATCACCGCCGGCCCGGTCACCGCCATCATACTGCCATCGATCATGATCACCGTATCGGTCATCACCGGGGCATATGCGCCACCGCCGGCGTTGAGCCCTGACAGGATCGAGAGGGTCGGAATGCGCCCGGAGATCTCATTGATCTGGGTAAAGATCTGGCGAAAAACATCGAGCGACTCCACTCCGTCATTGATGTCCGCCCCCCCTGAATCCCAATCGATCAGCAACGGACACCGCTGCGCCTCGGCCTGTTGCATCTGGGCGATGAGTTTGTGGCCGGTAGAGATCGTGACGGATCCGGCGGCAATGGAGGAATCGAAGATAGCCGCCGTCACAGGCCGCCCATGCATCTGGCCCTGTCCGGTTAGCAAGCGACGCTCGCCATGCCGTGCATCGAGGTCAGGGCTAGGCGCCATCGATTCCACAAAGGTTTCCGGGTCGAAGAGATGCGTCAGCTTCTCCTGTACGGTCAGTTTGCCGCGCGCATGCTGCCGCGCTGCCGCCTGGACATTCGGTTGCGTCAAGACCTCCCGCAAGTGCCTGAGGCTCGCGGCCAAACCATCTGATGTGTGTCGTGCCGGCACGCTCTGCTGCACCATCACTCCCCTGTGTCTTCACGTTCTCCTGGTGAGTTGGTCCGAGAAACGGTTAAGAACTATAAACCACATTGTACCGCACGTCCACCGGTATCCTCTGCCTTGTGCCATGCGAGCCATCGTGGCATATTTGGGACAGGATCCGTTTGTCTTATTTCCGGAATGCAGGCATCGAGCAGGACGTCATCAGCGTCAACGATACCGAATTCGTCTTTGTGAAAATCGAGTCCGAATCCATGACGCTGTGCCGTTTGGCCTGCTTGCCGTACGGAGAAACATCGAGGAAGGTGTGGACGTGATGAAAATCGGCCTCATTGCCGACACCCACATTCCGGAAGCCATGCCGGAGTTGCCGGGCCAAGTGCGGGAGATTTTTGCCGGCGCGGATCTCATTCTGCATGCTGGCGATATGCACTGCTTGGAAGTGCTGGATTGGCTGCAGCAGACCGCGCCGGTGTTGGCGGCACGCGGCAACGGTGATAACGGCTCGGGCGGGCGTCCCGTGGTGCCGGAAGACCCCAGGCTGCAGGAGACTCAGGTGCTGACCTGTGCCGGCTGGACGCTGGGGTTAGTGCACGACGTCTTGGATCCGGAAGAGATGCCCCAGTGGCCGATTGCGCGGACCATGCAGCACTACTTTGGGCAGCCTACCCACATCATTGTCTGTGGCCATACGCATGTGGAGGACATCCGACGCTACGATGACGTCTGAGTGATCAATCCCGGCAGCCCGACGTATCCCCGGAATCTCGCGGCGCAGCCGGGAACCGTCGGGGTGTTGTGGCTGGAAGCGGGCGGGGAGGGCCAGATCACGATCTATGATCTGCAAACGCTGGCGCCGCTGCCCGGCCTTTCCGTGCGATTGTGATAGGCTGTTAAGTGCCCGAACAGAATGAAATGCATAGGTTTCCTCTGGAAAAACGATGTAGCTCATTTTGTCCAGGAACTTAGAGACGCTTCAAGAGTTTGGTCTTTTGCGCCTCAAAATCTTCCTCCGTAATGATGCCCTTATCTTTCAGGTCGCGTAGTTTTTCCAGAGTGGCAAAAACGTCCTGCGGCTCATAGGTCGGCTGGGTTTCCGCCTTTGGCATGCCTTCTTGGGTCCCTGTGGGGGGCGTCTTGGCTTGTCCGGAGGTAGGATCGAACATCGACTCGAATCCCTGCATCGCCTGATGGGTCCACGTGTCGACGTTGGCGAGCACGTCCGACATGATACCGGCTAAGGCGTCTTTCGAGGTGTCCAATTGCTCTTTGTAGCTTTCTGAGGCTTCCTTGAAATGGGCAAAGATGTCATCTTTGCTAGCTCTGCCCTCCTCGCGCTGGTCATAGTTTTGCGACAAAATCCGCGTGTACTGGCCGCTGTTCACCCAAGATTGCAATTCGGTGAGACGAATGACGGGAAAGGGGTGGCTGACGAACACCAGATTGAGCAGCTTGTGTACACTCATAAGTAGATTGTCGGAGCCTTCGTACGCCGCAGCTTGAGCGAAAAACTCGTTGACATCCATCTGGGCTGCTTGCGGTCCGCCGGCCATTTTCATCAGCAACGAATAGGAGACGGCCGGATCTTGCACCACCAGCAGGCCGGCCCGGTCGGCACTGAGTTCGCTCTTCCGGTTCCACTCCATCAGCGCGACAATAATGGCGAGTAAGGCTGCTCCACCAAGAGGGATCTGAAAGGCCACTACTGACATTTTTATCAGGAGCTGCAAGAGCGTCTTGTATAAGGCATGACCGCTTAGGCAGTGGCCGAGTTCATGGCCGATGACGCACAGGATTTCTTCCTCGGTCAGCGCCTCGAGCACAGATGAATTGAGGACGATAAACGGTCGTTCGACGCCAATGGCGCCCGCATTAAAGAATGGATTATGGGCGATATAGACTTCTGGCGCACAGGGCGCATCTAGGATCTGACAGGCTTCCTGCACGAGGGTATGCACGTGAGGAAATTGGCGTTCGGAGACCCGTACTGCGGAGGCGAGGTAAATCAGGCGAAAGGAGGTTTCACTGCTGGCGCCGACGAATTTTTGCAGGAGGACATCCACGCCCGGAATGGCCTGCAGGGCAGCGAGAGCGGCTTTGTCCGCCGGATGTTCCCAGACGTGCGGACTGATCTTCGGGAAGTGATGTTTCTGTCGGATAGTCTCGCTCATGATGAGCTCCTTTATTAAAGCTGTTCGCTCGCAACTATTAGCTCGCAGCTTTGGAAAAAAGTGTTCCAAGCTGATGGCTGAGAGCTGACGGCTGAGAGCTTCTTGTCAGGCTATCTACAACCGATCCAGGAGCTTTTGCTTTTGCGTCTCAAATTCTTCGGCGCTCAGGGTCCCTTGGTCTTTGAGCTTGCGGAGTTTTTCCAGGGCCTCGAAAATATCGCGTGGAGCCTGGAGGTCATCTTTCAGATCGGCGACAAATTCCTTACCTTCCTCAAATGCCTCGTCGTAGAACTTTTTGGCTTCGAGTAAATTCACCGTGGTGAGCGTGCCATGCGTCGCCAACATTTGCATCGCGACTTTGCCTACAGCGTAAGTCGATGCTCCGGACAGGATAGACATCGAGACTCCGCCGACGGCCGTGCCGATGACGGGGATGGCTTTGATGAGACTGGCCCCAAGGCGGGCAAAGGTGCTGCCGGTGAGGGCGGTGAGAAAGGTTTTGCTCTGGGAAACGGATGCCGTGGCATCGTACACGCGTGCCAATTTGTTGAGCATATCGATTTGGATCACGGTCACTGAGGCCATATCGACCAGAGGAACAGGCAGCAAGCCGGCACCGGCTGCCCACAACACGTGTTGTTTGATGATGCGTTTGGCTTCGGTTGGCTGATTCATACCATCCCTTCCGTGGGCAGAGTCTTGTTTCCACGTTTTTGGGCGTTTGCTGAAAAGCGTACACATTCTTGCACTGAGATGCCAATAGGGGAGAGATGGCAGAGTGCGTCAGTTTGTATGTGACTTCGGGATTCCCTCGTCCTGGATGGGGCGAGGGAGCCGTGCTGAGATGGCGCTATGCATCGGACTTTTGCAAAAAATGCCGAATCAAGAACGAGCCATCGGCTGGAGAGAGATCGAACCGTACGCTCGCTTCCTCGATGACTTGCAGCGTCGGTTTGTCCTGTTCAGAAATCCAGCGAATGGCCCGGCGCAAATTTTCTCTCTCCGGCAGAATCGACCCTTCGCCCATGGATGTCTCCTTTGCCTCAGTGCGTCCGCCCTTCCCGTAGAAACATGGTTGGAATTAGCCGCTACTATAGCAAGGAGAGCCAGAAAAAGAAACAGTTACGGCATCGGCAAGCTCCGTACGTCAAATCATTCTCGATCTGTTTTTCAGTCCGGTGTTGCTGTGAGACCATGTGAGGCTGCGGTCTCGTGTATCCTGTTGTCGCGCAATCCGGGTAGAAACCCTCCTGGGGCAGCGGGTATGCCAGCGTGTCCGCGCAGAATAAAACTACTGCCCATGCCTTGCCGTAATCGTATGGCACATCGATCTTGGAACAGCGCCTGCGTCCCCGCAAAATCATGCGATAGTGGGACCACGTTGCTGCTAAGATCCGTCAGCGTTTGCACGTCAACTGTGCCATCGATGCCGCGCTCCGAGGAGGCGCTGACACGACTATCCGTATCAGCCACATATCCGGCTGCGGTAATCCGGATGTTCCCGCCCTGGCCGTCGAGCGCATCGGCGATAATGTTACTATTTTGTAACACAACCAGCTCTGAGTTGATGTTAATATTCCCGCCGTCCGTCTCGGCTCCTCCCTCCACAGAGGCGGTGATCGCACTGCCTTGCAGCCAAACCAGGGTCTGGGCTGTTATCCCGATGTCGCCCCTATCGGCTTGAGTGGCTTCTGTGGAAATTTCGGCGCTGCCAGTAAGCCGCACGCGATCGGCCGTCACCTCGATATCCCCGGCGTTGCCCGCCCCAGACGATGCGGACCGCAGCCGCCCACCGTCAGCCATGATCAAAGTTGGCGTGTGCAGGCAGATCGAGCCGCCCGCGCCTCCGCCTTCCGTGGTACTCAAGATACCGCTGTTTTCTCCGGTGATCGTGATGCTCTCCGTTGCCGTGATGATGACGTCCCCTCCGGCGCCACTACTCCTTGCTGATGTGTCAGTCACGATCTGGCCCCCCCTGAAGCAGCAACCGCTGCACGTGTACCTGGATCTGGCTACCTGGGCCGTCGCGCCGGGCTTGGCCCCGGAGCCGTCCCGCTTGGTCGAGGATCAGGATCGGCGTCGTAACGGTCATGTGGCCGCCCGGCTCATTCCCGCAGTTGCGGTTGCTGACAGAAAGTCCCGTGAAATCGACATTGTCAAATCGTCCTGTCCCTGTAATGCTCACAGACTCCGTGGCGGTAATCGTCAATGTCCCTGCCCGCCCCTGGCCTTGGGAACTGGCGGAGATCTGGGCTCGATCGGTAAGTATTAGCCGTGCCACCTGAATGTCCACGGTCCCGGCATTACCGCTCCGCGGACCTCGGGAGCGTGCATGGATCAAGCTCCGGCCCCGCATGGTCAAGGTGGGCGCTTCGATCATAACCCGTCCCGCATTCCCCGCGCCCCAGCTGGTACTCGACACGCCCTCATCCTGCGTGACGTCTGCGACATTATTCTCGGGTAACGTGCTGGCCACACCATCACCTGTAATGAGCACACGATCTGTGGCTGTAATCTGCACGGTTCCCCCCGAACCCGTGCTACCATTGAGAGCTGCAGTGGAGATCTGAGCGCCCTGCATCAATTCCAGGGTTCCAACCGCGATGCGAATGGTTCCGGCATCTCCCGCTCCCTGGGTTGCACTCGCCACCCCACTGTCTGCTCCGGCGATTATGAGTGTATTTGCCGTGATCATGATTTCTCCGGCCTGACCCGTGCTACGCCGATGGCGAGCGCTGGTGTCGATGTGGGCCCCGCCTGTCAGCTCAACCCGCTGAGCGCGCACTTCAATCGTCCCGGCATTGCCCCCCCGTCGATCGGTCCGTGCCCGGAGCCGTCCCTCATCTCGCATCTCTATCATCGGCGCTGTCAGCGTAATTCGGCCCGCATCTCCAGAGCCACTTGTGTCAACAGACACGCCTGTATTATTGCCAACAATCGTAACCCGATCAGTCGCGGTAATAGTCACGGTCCCGGCATTCCCGTCCCCCCTCCTCGCACTTGCGGAAATCTGTCCGCGATTGATGAGCGTCAGCTCACGCACGTCCATCACGATCGTTCCCGCATTTCCTGCCCCCCCACGATTGCGTGCTTGGATGACCCCATTGTCCCGAATCTCGACCGTCGCAGCCGTAACGCGGATGTTGCCGGCGTTTCCCCCGCCTTCGCGCGTCGTCGTCGACAAGCCGCTTTCCGGTCCAACGATCGTCAGACGGTCCGTGACCGCTACATCCACCGTCCCTCCTGGCGCTGCGCCACGGGTCTCAGCACTGACGAGGGCATGGTCGATCATCAAGCGGCCGCCCCGAATCCTAACGGTGCCACCGCCATCGCCACTGGTATCGATCTTAGCGCCGTCCGAGAGCAGGATTTCCCCCAAACGTTTGAAAAAATTGACATCGCGCCTGGCGGACGCCGCCGTGCTGATGAGGCGCACGTCTCCGGCGGAGGCCACACTCGTTAGCTGGATATGTCCACGCGGCGCCTTGAGGTCACCTCCCGTCATAATGAGGTCACCGCCAACAACGGAGAGGCGCTCGCCCTGTGGGACATGGAGTTGACTGCCTTGGATAGCGATGCCGGCTGGATTGGCGCGCAGAAATCCAAAGGCGACCGGATTGGCCACACTGAGCCCACTGTCCGTTGGCGTGCCGGTGAGCAACGTCTTTCCATCCGCAAAGCGCAGCACATCGGCGGTGCTGACGTGAAATGAGCCCGTGATCTTTAACCTGGCGTTGGCCCCGAACAGCAGGCCGTTTGAATTCAGTAAAAACACATTGGCGCCAGTAATGTCAGATTGCAACGTGCCATCAATAAACGACGGGGTGCCCCCCGTTACCCGGCTGATGATGTTGCTAAGAGTCGCGGGGCCAGTGAACGTGGCGTTTTCTCCCGTCCAGACGTTGAACTCGTGAAAGCTGTGCAGCAGATTACCGCCTTGTATCCGTCCTAATTCGTGACCGATGGCATAGTTCGGTCCATTGAGCGTGGTCCGAGGCCCGAAGCTGTCATCCGTGCTGATCTGCGCCTGGCACACCACGAGGAATCCACAGAGTAGCAGACTTGCGCTCAAGAGAAGAGAAAATCCGGAAAAAGTACCCTGGGGAGACCGACAAGACACCGCCATCATGATGGGTATCCTTTTGTTTCGGTACTTAAAAAAATTCAATGGCGCCAATATCACAGGTGTCGGTTCGGGGCTGCCCGAGTTGATCGGTAGAGCCGCATACCGTCTCATCTCCTGCATTAATCGCTCGACTCTGCGGCAACAGAGGGAAGTAGCCATTCCCTGGGAGACCGTCATCTGTAAAGGGGCCTAGGCCTGAGGCTCCCGTGATATCGTCCGATACCAGCATGTCTGCGCAGCCACGCGGATCACCAATAAGATTATGGCCTGCGGATCTCACACCACCGTGACAATCCGGACCATTGACAGCCGCGGTGTTGGCAGCCAGGATGCTATTGACCAATTCCGCCGGGCCGTCGATGCCGCCGCCATGACGGCCAGCCCGATTGGTGCTGATCGTACTGTTCTCGATTCGGATACGGCCGGCAGTCCATACGGCGCCGCCGTTGCCTTCGGAAGGCGCGAGGCCATGTGCGATGTTTCCGCTGAAGGTACTGTGGGTAACCGTGGCCAGGCCGCCAACGTTCATGAGGCCCCCGCCACTGCCGGCAGCCGTGTTGCGGCTAATGGTACTGCGGCGCACGATTAATCGACTCAAATGGTTGTGAATGCCCCCGCCACTGCCGATGGCATCTATGTCGTCAATCGTATTGGCGCTGATCGTACTGTGCGTGATGGTCAGCGCACTGCCAAGATCGTTGCCGATCCCTCCACCGGCCATACCTCGTGACCGGTTGCCGGTGACCTTACTCTCCGTCACCGTCGCCGTGGTACCGACGAATTCCAGGCCGCCTGCGCCTGCGCTCGACACGCTGTTCGCGATGGTGCTGCGCACGATGGTCACGGCGCCGCCGATACTTGCTACACCCCCGGTGCCGGTGCCGGCCGTGTTGTCGCGGACAACGCTGCGGAGCAGTTGCAGGCGGCCCCGATTCAAGAGACCGCCACCCGCACCGTCGCAGCCGCCGCCGGGACGGCTGATGGCCGTGTTGTGGTGGATCGTGGCGTTCGCCAGGGTAGCGGTACCTCGGTTATATAGGCCTCCCCCATCGCATCCCCCAGTGCCCCCACGTTGACCCGCTGTGTTGTGCGAAATGCGACTGCCAATGACGACGGCCGTACTGCCGAAGTTATTGTACATTCCCCCACCGGCCTCATCGTGCGCATTGCCCAGCGCCACGTTGTTGTGGACACGACTGTTGATGAGCGTGACCCTCCCGTCATTCCTGATCCCACCGCCGTCCGGCGCCACGCCATGTTGCAGGGTCAAGCCCTCTAGGATCACGGTGTTGCCGCCGTGGATGTGCAGGATGCGGTCAAGCCTGCTGCCGCCTACCAGGGTCCGATCGACGCCTGCCCCCACCAGGGTCACGTTGTCGATGATGTCGAGGTCACCGGTGGCAGCTTCCTCCTCATCCGCTCCGGAGATAGCGAAACGATACGTGCCGGCCGGCACCTGGATGAGATCGAAGCCTTCAAGCGCATTGGTTTCCTGCAGCGCCGCACGCAAGGTGCACACCCCGGTTGCGGTTGCACAGATGCCATCACCGGGATGCGTGTCGATGGCGTCAGCCGTGCTGTTCACGGTCAGGGGCGGGGCATCCGTTTGCTGGAGTCGAAACGCATTGGCGTATTTGCCGAGGAAGGCGCTGCCCGGCTTCCCGTTCCATCTGATGCGCAGGACGATCTCGCCATCACGGCCCGGATAGATATTGGTGAAGCGCGCCACCCACCCCGCGTCGTTGTCGGCCGGCAAACGGGTGGTCGAATCGGCCGGACTGGCAAACAGCGGCTCTCCGTTGTCGTCAATGCCCCTGGAACTGGCATTCGTGAAAAAAGCGGCCCCGATGAGTTCCACGAGCGATGCCCGATCCCAACCGTATCGGTCCCGGTGGCCATAGAAGACCAGCGCATATCGCTTGTCCGACTGAATCCCGCGCAATATCAGGTCGAGATTACCCCTCGATGTCTCGGCATTGATGTACGAAATCGAGCCACGTGCGGCAACCTTGCCGTTGAAGATGGTAAACGCCTCGGTTCCGGGGGCAGGGCTACCTGAAGCGTTGATATGATGCTCCGGGTTAAATCTCCCTCCTCGTACCGTCAAGGTCACGGAGGTAGAACGACCCGTCACAAAATCCACCAGTTGACCTCTCCTGGGCAGTCCTGATTCACCCCGTGGCGAGGTGATCATCGTGATGCGCCGTTGCAACTGGTCAGGCGCCCACGCCAAATCGTTATACGCCGTGAAGTTGCGTATTTCCCGGAGCATGACGGCATTGGCGTACTTCCCTCTGTACCGGCGTCGAGAGGTCGGCGGCCCGTCCCACCGGATCGTCAGCACAACGGAGCCGTCCTCACCCGGATTAATGTCGGAAAGGCGTGCCACCCATCCCGGATCGTTATCGGCCGGCAGGAGGGTCGTGGGGTCGGTCGGTCCGGAGAACAACGAACGGTTGTTGTCATCGCCGCCTATAGAACTCGTATTCGTGAAGGACACCGCGCCGGAGAGCTGTACCCGCGAGGCACGATCCCAGCCGTGACGGTTACGGTGGCCATAGAAGACCAGCGTATAGCGCGCGTCCGGCCGCATCCTGGTAAACGTCAGTTTCAGGTCGCCCTCTGGTGGCGGGAGACTCTGGTAGGAGATCGACCCAAGTGCGGAGACGTTGCCATCAAAAATCCTCAACGCCTCGCCTCGCCTAGGTTCACCTGAAGCCTCGATATGGTTTGCCGGGTCGAATTCCCCACCCGCCACCGTCAGCGTCACCCCGGTGCGCTGACCCGTATGAAAATCAATCAACTCACCGCTACTAGGCAATCCTGATCCGCCGTTCGGTGATGTGATCATGGTGATGTTGTGCTGGCGTTGCCCAGGTCCCCAGGCCAAATCGTTGTAGGCCGTGAAGCCTGCTGCGAGCGGTGGAAAAAGGACCGTGAACACGCCCCAGACCCCGACGAGCAGGCTCAGGAGCTGGGTCCTATGTCGGAAAACAGCATCCATACGTTTTTACTCCCTCGCCCTTACCCTCGTTCACAACCAACTGTTGATCAAGAGAAATGGCGTCCAATAGTAGGGGTGGTGGTACGTCGCATCCTTGAGCAAGGCCAACTGTGCTTGTTGCAGGGCTTGTGCCCTGGACACCCCCCTCTGCAAGAGATGCTGATAAAAGGTTTGCATTAGCATAGCGGTCGAGGCATCCTCAACACGCCAAAGCGTTGCCAGCGCACTCCTGGCGCCAGCTCGAATGGCGACGCCAGCCAGTCCTAAAGCTGCCTGATCATCTCCCAGCGCCGTCTCACACGCACTTAAGGTTAGTAACGCGAGGGTCTGATCACGAAAGCGTGCATGTCCGATCACCGCTTCCAGCTGGTGCATCGTCAGTTTTTAGCCATCGGCGTCAAGCAGAAACGAGTACGCGGCGCCACCTGTGAAGCGCGCATGCGAAGCGATGTGCACGACGTTAAACGGTCTTTTACGTATGGCCGCGTCCAACGTCGAAAGCCGGAACTCAGGAAGACGCTGGACGCGGCCTGGCAAGAGACGCTCCAGGGCTTGCAGTTCTTGCTCAACATACGGCAGAGCCGCAAAATCCGTATGAGGAGATTGCACCACGCCCGCGGTGAGGATGCGCAGGGTACGGCGTTTGAGCGGTTGCGGGTCGGTCAGTTGCAGACTTGGCGTCATGGCCAAAGCATATTTCTGGATCAGAAATTGCTGACCATCATAGAGGGCTGCTAGCGGGATCGTCCGTAGTACACCGTCCGGTACAAACACAAGGGTCTGGATGGCAACCGTCTCGAGTTCGGCTTCGAAGGGACGAATCAACCAGTCATAGAGACTGCGAGCCAACCGTTTGTACGCCTGTCGTCCCTCCTGCACGGCCCGGCGAAAGCCTCGACTGACCTGCTTGAGTTTGGAAGCTGGCACGGGTACCTGAAAACGCTTCAGCGCACCTGGCAGTCCGACCAGGAGTTCGAGACGGTCTGCCAGAGCAATCGGATACACCACGACGGCCGTGTTGGACACGGCTTCCAGCGATACGGCTTCGGACTGTGATGCGCCCGTGCACAAGTCTCCCCAGTAATCGTGGAGTTCGGCCGCTTTGAACTGTTCTATGGTGCGGCGTGCTTGCTGCAGGTCGTAGGTTGCTTGAGCCGTACCCGATGTGGCAGCCGCGCGTTGCAAGAGCAAGTCAGCCAACCCGAAGTACAGGGGGCCTAACGCCGTGCGGAATACCGTCCGGCTTTTCCCGTAAGTACACGAAAGGGTTTCGCGTAGTGCCTGCACGGTCCGGACAGCCTGCGCATAGGCGGTAATGGCGGCGTCTCGATCGCCTAATGCCTAGAGAAGGCGGGCGGTTTGCCACTGCCATTGATACAGGGCCTCAGGCGCGTGCCGTTGCTGGGCGGCAAGAACGGCCCGGTGGGTGAGCTGTAAGGCGTCTTGGTAGCGGTGCGCCTCTTCGTAGAGATGCCCGAGGTGGCCCCAGGCGTATGAGGTTGCCCGAAAATCCTGGAGGGTCTGAGCCGCTGCCGCTGCTTCCCGGAACACCGCTGCCGCCTGACGTAAAAGGGTCTCAGCCGCATCGGGCAGATAGCGGCGCAATTGGTCATAGGCGAGCCCCACGTTGATCAAGTCGTAGGCCTGAGCATGAGACGGTACCGCTTGCCGCAAGTAGGCCAGCGCTTGATCCAGCAAGGACTGGATGGCGGAAGGCGATTCCAGGAGGGCATGGTCCGCGGCATGGGCTTTCAACATCACCATCGCGGCGTGGGTCCACGCGCGTGCAGCCATGGCGTCATGCTGCGCTTGCTGCGCCGCGCGGGCGCTTTGCTTATAGAAATGAAAAGCCTGGGAGAACGCATTGGCCTGCGGCATCTGCCGGGACGCAAAAAGATTGCCGAGATTATTCAGCACGCTAGCCCGAAGTTCCTCCCGTGATTCGGCGACAACTTGTTGAAATAAAAACTCAAAAGCCTGAAACGAATTGACCTT